>JADJXI010000014.1 GCA_016715905.1 Sphingobacteriaceae bacterium
ATCCCTCTTCAGATGGTGGAGATCTAAAATTCCAAGGCTGTCATAGCCGTTTTCATGCCACTCCAATACTTAACGCCCTTAAAAATTCCTTTGCCCCGACATTAAATAAATTGCGTTAAAAGAATGAATGAATGAGTGTTAAGCAAGAAACTTTTTACTTTTTTCCGCACCTTAAAATAATTTCAATATTTTGTCTTTTTACACGGACCTAAAAAATTACTTTACCTCGACATTAAATAAATTGCGTTCAAAAATTCTCGAAGTGAAGCGTATAGAAAGAAAATCTGTTTGAGTTCCGATTAAATTAAATACAAAATCAATCGGAACGAGTTATTTTCTTTTAGCGAAGCTGAACCAAATTTTAGCAGTTTATTTTAAAGTCTTGATCTTTTGATACTTTTCTATCAAGAGAAAAGTATATTTTAAATATTTTAAGTACAGATTTTTTTTTGTTTTTTCCTTCCTCTCAATTTGCTGTTGAATTATGTGTCTTAGTCTGCAGTGTGATTACTCAAAAGAATTATAATGTTAAAAAAAAATTGTTTAATAATTAGTTTAATCCTATTATTTCTGTCTGTAAATAAATCCCAAGCACAGGATTCATCTAACATGATTGAAGCAGAACAAACCTGGTTCATTGGGATAAATGCCGGCATGCAGATGTCGGGTTATAAAAGCGAAGACTTTATTAGTTCAAACTATTCCCCGCTATTTAATTTTACAGCTGGAAAATGGTTTTCCCCTCTCTTGGCTTTACAAATAGGCTACAAAGGATTTTATTTTTATTCCATTAGTGATGATCTAAAGCATCATTATAATTTCCTTTATGGTGAAGCGGTTCTTAATTTGAATAATGCTATTGATCCTGAAAGATCAAATAAAGATTGGAGTTTACTTTTACACACTGGCGTGGGTTATTTTTATAACCATTCATACGGCAAACCAAACACTTGTGTGAATATTGGCTTTCAAAATACATATCAAATAGCTAATCAATTCCATGCCTAATAGTATCAAACTATAACAATCCACCCCGAAAGATGGAATGCCTGTCCGGTGAAATGATCTGCTTTTCTATTTCACTGGAACGATTTGTTCCCTTGGTGCAAGCAGCTTGTACTTCAAAATGCAAAAAATGTGGTCAAACGAATACAAGTAGCTGCTAACAAGCGTAATAAATAAATACATCGCTGCAACCCTTGCCATCCGCTCTCAAAACATGCGTTCTTAAATTAATTGCATTTTTTTTCTTCGGCCTTAAAAATTACTTTACCCCGACATTAAATAAATTGCGTTAAAAGAATGAACGAATGGAGCGTTAAGCCTTTACGGGCCTAAAATTTCCTTTACCTGACATTAAAAAATTCGTTCAATTGAAGCGAAAAAGAAAATCTGTTTGAGTTCCGACAAAATACAAAATCACAACGAGTTATTTTCTTTTAGCGAAAGCTGAACAAATTTTTAGCAATTTATTTTAAAGTCTTGATCTTTGGGTACTTTCTAGATGGGAATTTTTCTTGCGCCAAGAAAAGTTAGTATTAATAATTTAAGCAATTTATTTTAAAGTCTTGATCTTTTCGGGATCCTGTCCCGATGACTATCGGGGTTTCTATCGGGAGAAAAGTACATAAGAATAATTTTGTAAAGCATATTTCTTGTTTTAACCCTGCACGCTGGACAGACGATTGGTTTTTATGGTGCAAGCAGCTCCTACTTCAAAATGCAAAGAATGTAGTTAAGAGATTCTTTGTAAAAAGTTAAAAATTAGTTAAAATCCTATTTATAGTGCGTTCCTTTCAATACCTTAAATTAAATAAAGAATTACTTTTAATTGCCTCCTTTATACCGCTATTAGGCCTGCTGTATATATTTTCTGATTTAATGCTGCCGGGTCATCCATTCTTTTTAACAAAATATATGCATTTAGCATATATTAAATCTGCTCAAGATTTCCCTGTTCTTCAGCCTCCTCCATTCACATGGCGGCTCTTAGAGCCTTTTTTAGTAAATATCTTACCTTTTCAACAAAAAACATCATTCATTCTAATCAACTTTTTTTCATTATTCTTCACTACTGTACTAATTCTAAAAATTATTCACTTTATTTCTAAGGATTTAGATTATTCATATCTGGGATCGCTTCTCTTCCTTTCAATTGTATGGGCTGCGCGGTTTAATATCATTGAGTTTTGGTATCCAGAATCGCTCCTTTACTTTTTCATGCTGCTTTCAATTTTTTTTATTTATAAACAGAAAAAAATACTATTAAGTATTTCATTTCTACTAGGCGTATTAACAAAAGAAACGATGCTTATAATTTTACCATTGTACTATTTTATCAATATAAAAGAAGACCTTTTTAAGAAAATTAATTACAGGTTATTAGCCGAGAATATAATTATAAGTTTGCCAGCTATTATCACTTTTTCAGTTTTAAGCTTCATTATTTCGCAGACCTCTTTTTACAGTCACTCACAAGAATGGTTTGATAAAGTTTTTGTGCACAGACTCGCAACGCTTGTAGGCATAAAATCTTCGTTACAACATAATTTAATTGATAATCAGCCATGGGTTTTAACCTTTGCAATCAATTGGTATAGATTAGTATTGGGTGCATTCGGTGGTTTCTTTTTAATAATTTTTCTCAGACCTAAGAAATTTAACGAAGTATTTTGGGCTTATTCTCCGCTCATCTTATTCAGTTACTTGCAATTATTTATAGCTTACGATATTGAGCGGCTAATTGTTATTTCATTTTTTCCTATAATACTCGCAACAGTGCAAGTAATAAAAGAACTAGTCTCAGAAGGAATAAAGTATATTTACTTTTTCATATATGTAATACTTTTCTATTTTATTCAGCTTTTATTTGCAAATGATTTTTATTTAGAAACATTTTATGCAATATTTGCCCAAAATATTCTCTCAATCACATTTTTAATTTTAATAATTCTTATTTCAAAAAGAAGGAGGCCGATAACGCATAAAATATAATTTACTCAACTCTTGATTCCTCTACCATCCAAATAATTTAGCTTCTAGATTTAATAGTGTGCCTTCAAATAAACCTTAAAAACAATATTCCCCTCCTTGTCATGTTAAGCTTGCCTGCCTTGGCTCGCCTGCCAAGTCGAGACAGGTCGAAACAAAGGAGGGGTCGGCTTTCTTGTCCGGCGCAGCTGATTTATTAGCAAAGCCGGAAGCCGGGGGTGGTCATGTTTACTTAATTTGCAATTCAACATTCAACCATCACCATTCAAAACTAATTCTTATCCCCCGCACCTTAAAATAATTTCGTTAATGCAGCTTTCTATATGGCCTTAAAAATTTTACTACGCACGTCCTTGGGGGTTTGAAAAGAATCATTAGCAGAGCGTTTAATGGAAATTTCTGTTTGAAGTCCCGATCCCAATAGTTTTATAAAATAAATCGGGACAAGTTTAATTTCCATAGCTTAGCGAATGAATTCTTTAGTAAAATTTTTTCAGCCTTGAACTTTTGTTTCTTTTCTTTTAAGAGAAAAGAAAATTACTTATAAGTTTTTCAGTGCATGTTCTGGCGCCTGTCCCGAATCCTTTTCGGGATTCTTATTAAGAAGAAAGTAAGGATAAATTTATCAGTTTACCCCGCCCTGCGGTGGCCTACCCCGTTTACCCCGCTCCAGCGGTGGCCTGCCCCGCTCTGCAATAGCAGATTGCGCGGGTTTGAATCCCGTCCTTACGGGATGAGTTATTTGTTGTAACGAAATGGCATGAATTTTAGCAATTTATTTTAAACTGTCCCCTTGGTGGATGGTGGGCTGAACTCGCACCTGTCCCTTTGGGAGATACCCGCAGAAAGAATCTATTCTTTGAAATGTATTATGTCTTAATTATCTTTGTTAAGAAAACTTTACATATGTAAATATTTATTAACATAGTTATGATAGTTCACAAACCGTTAAATATAATATTTTCTGCTTATTCTAATATTGTAGTAATCCGGGAGTTACGGCACACCAGGAATGGTTTTTCAGGCAGGGAAATTGCCAAAAGGGGGGGCTTAAGTGCTCCTGCTGCGATAAATGCATTAACACACCTTGAGTCCCTTAAAATTATAAACCGACGGATTGGCGGCAGGGATCATCTTTTCACACTTAACTTTTCGAATTATTTCGTTAAAAAGGTTTTATTACCAGTCCTGGATGCAGAAAGTCAATACTTTGATTTGATAGTATTGAAATTGAAAAAAATATTGTCAAAAGAAGCTATAAGTGTTATACTTTACGGAAGCGTTGCACGTAAGGAAGAAACAGTAAAAAGTGATGTCGATATCTGTATCGTTTATCCCAATTTAAAAAATAAAAGTGTACTTGAGAAAAAGATTGATATCTGCAGGGATGAGTTGTATAAAAATTACGGAATAACTTTAGCACCGTTCAACATATCCTTAAAAGAATTTCAGAAACGGGCACGCCTTAAGAAATCACCTATAAATGATATAATAAAAGAAGGAATAGTTCTATCGGGTAAATCCATTAAGAGGTTAATAAATGGTAATTAAAAGCCCGAGAAAAAAAGTCGATTCATCCAGATATTTAGGTTTCAAAGAAGTAGCGATAAATTTCTACGAGGGCGGCAAAATTGCTGCTGAATACTCTTATTATAATGCGGCAGGACTTTTAATTGTTCATTCTGCAATAGCGTATTCAGATGCAATAAGTATAAAGCAGCGTGGTGTTAAAATTCAGGGAGAAAATCATTACGAAATAATTTCACTTCTTGATGATTTAATTGCTCACACTGAAGAAAAGAAAAATGCCCTAAAACATTTGAAGAGTATAATAGATCATAAAAATAAGGTATCTTATTCAGGCGATGTTTATCATAAAAAAGATATTGATTCGCTTTGGAAACACTTTGAGAGATTTAAGGTTTGGTGCGATAAGATTTTAAAATGACCTCCCCCTCAAGTAAATCTGCGTAATTCAGCGTAACTTGCCCGCCTCAGGAGGGCTTGCCCGCCTTCGGAGGGTTCAGCGAGAAACCAATATGGAAAAACTAGAGAACAAAATATCCTACGACATACGTGGTGCAATATTCAAGGTATACCAGAACCTTGGCCCCGGTTTACTTGAATCAGTCTACGAATATGCTTTGGCTTACGAACTGAATAAGTCCGGCAGAAAAGTAAAAACCCAAGTAGGCTTACCCGTAAAGTACGAAGACTGAGGGCAGAAGTCAGAAATCGGAAGTCAAAGGTCGGCGAATAAAAAAGGAGCTGTAAATGCAAATAAATTCGGCTAGAGATTTAACCGTATATAAAAAAGCTTATTCATTATCAATGAAAATATTCAATATTAGTAAATTATTTCCGAAAGAAGAAAAGTTTGCATTGACCAGTCAAATAAGAAGATCATCTAGATCGGTTTGTTTAAATTTAAGAGAAGCATGGGCAAAAAGACGGTATGAAGCACATTTCATCAGTAAGTTAACAGACTGTGATGGTGAAAATAGTGAAACAGAAACTTCATTAGACTTTGCTCGAGATTGTCAATATGTTTCAACTGAACAACATAAGATTCTTACTTCAGAAGTTATAGAAATCGGCAAGATGCTTGGTTCTATGATTAATAATCCAAAATCTTTCATTAAAAAATAATCAAATCAACTGAGATCTGATCTCTGACTTTTGATCTCTGATATCTTTTCTATTCCGGATTAAAGTTAGGATTATTAGTTAACTTCAACACTGATGACATTAACAGCGGAATTGTGCGAATTGTAAATAATTTATGAGGAGTATCTCGCAAAACTCGCACCTGTCCCTTTGGGAGAGGTTCGCAAATAAATTTCTAAAAAAATTCTGCACCATTCAGCGTGATCTGCGCGAAACCATATTTTAATGTATTACAAAACTCACCTATTAATAATTCTTTTCCTATCATTCCTGAGTGTAACTAAATCTCAGGTACAAGATTCAGTTATGACAATTTCAGCTGAACAGCACTGGTTTGTTTCTTTAAATGCCGGCATGCAGATGTCCGGTTATAAAAGCGAAGACTTTATTAGTTCAAACTACTCCCCGCTATTTAATTTTACAGCTGGAAAATGGTTATCCCCTCTCTTGGCTTTACAAATAGGTTACAAAGGATTTTATTTTTATTCCATTAGTGATGATCTAAAGCATCATTATGATTACTTATACGCTGAAGCTGCTCTTAATTTGAATAATGCATTGAATCCTGAAAGATCAAATAAAGATTGGAGTTTACTTTTACACACAGGCGTGGGTTATTTTTATAATCACTTATACGGCAAACCAAACACTTGTGTTAATATAGGCTTTCAAAATACATATCAAATAGCTAATCAATTCCAAGCATCACTTGATGTTTCTTCGATTATTGGCTGGGATATCTACCAGGGTGACGCTGATATTTTACCGGGAATAACACTTGGTGTTATATATATTTTTAATGGTCCTTAAGTAAAATAACACCAACCCATCAGTTCATAAATAATACTGACAAACTTCCTAATAGTATCAGACTAAACATCCACCCCGAAATATGGAATGCCTGTCCGGTGAAATGATCTGCTTTTCTATTTCACTGGAATGCTTTTTTACCTTGGTGCAAGCAGCTTGTTCTTCAAAATGCAAAGAATGTGGTCAAACGAATACAAGTAGCTGCTAACAAGCGTAATAAATAAATACATCGCTGCAAACCTTGCCATCCGCTCTCAAAAATCCTACCTTAAATCCTATCCCCCGCCTCCTAAAATAATTTCATTATATTGTTTTTTTCCTGTACTAAAAATTTCCTTCAACTCGACATTAAATAAATTGCGTTAAATGTTTCCGCACCTTAAAATAATTTCGCCTGCCCGCCTTTGGAGGGTTAAAAAACTGAATGGAATTGAGGACTGGAAGAAAAATCTGTTTGACGACAATGCTGATTTTATGAAGCATCGGAGGAGTTATTTTTCTTCCCGAAATGAAATGAAGTTTTAGAAATTATTTTTAAGTGCATGTTCTTTTGCTACTTTTCTCGCGCCAAGAAAAGTAGGGAATACAATCTTAGCAATTTTTTTTAAAGTCTTGAACTTTTGTTTCTTTTCTTTTAAGAGAAAAGAAAATTAATAATTTATTTTAAACCTGCTCCGTCTTGCAGTGGCCTGTCCTGCTTTATTCGTTCTTGCTTATATGATTACCTTAAATAAATATTTATTATTTTTTTTCATTATCTCATTTTTAACTGAAACTAAATCTCAGGTACAAGATTCAGTTATGCCAATTTCAGCTGAACAGCACTGGTTTGTTTCTTTAAATGCCGGCATGAAGATGTCGGGTATAAAAGATGAAGATTTCGTAAGTTCAAACTATTCCCCGCTATTTAATTTTACAGCTGGAAAATGGCTCTCGCCTCTTTTCGCACTCCAAATAGGCTACAAAGGATTTTATTTTTATTCCATTAGTGATGATCTAAAGCATCATTATGATTACTTATACGCTGAAGCTGCTCTTAATTTGAATAACGCTTTAGATCCTGAAAGATCAAATAGAGATTGGAGTTTACTTTTACACACAGGCGTGGGTTATTTTTATAACCATTCATACGGCAAACCAAACACTTGTGTGAATATTGGCTTTCAAAATACATATCAAATAGCTAATCAATTCCAAGCATCACTTGATGTTTCTTCGATTATTGGCTGGGATATCTACCAGGGTGACGCTGATATTTTACCGGGAATAACACTTGGTGTTACTTACTCTTTCACTTTCTAAACTCACAGCTGAACAAAAAGGCAGAATATACAAATGCACCTCTCTTAAATCCCCCACAAGTACTAGTTCAGTCGCAGAAACAGTTCTCTTTTTACTCTCCGCCAAATCTGGCTCAATAACCGGCCATAACATCTTTGTTGATTCAGGTACAATATGATTAGAAATAATTAATAAAGTTTTTCAACCGGCTTAAGAAAAACTGGCTTTTCCCTCTCAACTATTTCCTCTTTACCCCAATAATCCTTTCTTCCACAATAAGTTTATACGTATCATCATCCTCATTGGCGCTTTTAGCACCAACAATTGTACTAAGCTTGTTCTCAATCTTTTCAATTATATTTATCAAATCCTTCTTACTCATGTTTTTATAATCAGTATTCTTCAGCGCATCATATGCCTTATCCAGCTCCTCGGATAGCTTCTGTGCTCTAATGGTTCTTTTTATTTTTTGCTCAATAATAAACTGCTCCTCAATAACCTTAGAAACCTCTTCTATCTTCTCCTTTAGCTCCTTTCCCCATTTAATAAGCGTTGGCTTGCTAATATTCACTCGTTTTGCTATTTCATCAAAGGATCTGCCCTCAGCCCTTAACTCTATAAACATTTGCTGTTTATCAACTGTTGCTGCCATATTTAACACCTCATAATTTACTTTATCTAATATACATAACTTATTGTATTAAAACAATATAACATCGCAGTTTTTTAGGATATTTCATCAAAAATGGTAAACTTTTAGTAAAGTTTTAGTAAAAATCCATGATGTCATTTATAATTGCGGTGAAACAGCGGAGACCAGTTTTCCCATCTCATGAGCTTCAAAAGACTTAGCACTTCTAAACACATAAGATTTCTCTCTCCGTTCGAAATGACAAGCCTCCAATGTCATCTCGAATCCCTCTTCAGAGGGTGAGAGATCTTACGACAGTTGTTTAGATCCTTCACTGCGTTCAGGATGGCGAGGGAAAAGATTTTTGCCGTTAAATTGAAGCAGTGATGAAATCATACATTCATTGATTAAATAGAGTCGAATTATTAAGTTTAGGTAGATTATAATTTACTGCATTCCCAAAAGTGCAATAATTAAAAATATCACTTTAATTGTCGGTATGTTTTTAAACTAAAATAATACAGAAAATGAAAACAAAATTTATACTTACAGCATACATAAATCACATGATATCTTCAGCTGTATATGATAAACTGGAAGATGGCAGTTTCTCAGGCATTATTCCGGCATGCAAAGGCGTAATTGCCTTCAGTGATTCGCTGCAGGAGTGTCAGAATGAATTACGTTCAACACTTGAGGAATGGATAGTTTTGGGGCTTAAACTAGGGCACCAATTACCTGTATTAGACAATATTAATCTAAATGAAAAACCAATATATGGTTCAATGGGCACCATGTAAAAGAAGAGATTTTATTAAACGACTAAGAAAATTGGGATTTGATGGTCCTTATTCAGGCACACGTCATCAATTTATGATTTATAAAAACCACCGGATGGCAATTCCCTCCAATAAAGAATATTCCATTCCACAGTTGAGAATGATGATTTCAGAAGTAGAGCGAATCATTGCCCGGAAAATAATATTGGATGAATGGAACTCGTTATAATTTTAGCTCTCATAATTATAGATGATTTTGTAAAAACTGCGTCAACCCCTCGTTGTCTGAAGCAATAATGAAACAAAAATCTGCTTGCTCCACCTGCCCGCCTATGGCGGGGTTAAAAAGAATGAATGAATGAATGGCGCATTAAGCAAGAAATTTTTTACTTTTTTTGCACCTTAAAATAATTTCGCCTGCCCGCCTTTGGAGGGTTAAATAACTGAATGTAATGGAGGAATAGAAGAAAAATTTGTCTGAGCGTAGCGAGTTATTTTTCTTCCCGAAATGAAATGAAGTTTTAGAAATTATTTTTCACTTGTCCGCCTCAGGCGGAGTGCATGCTTCTTTTGGTTCTTTTCTGGAGTTTATCCCGACCTGTCCCGGTTCATGGGATGAAAATCGGGGCTAAGAAAAGAATAGGCTTATTCTATCAAGCCTGCCCGTCCTCTGGCGGGAGAAAAGTACAGAAGAATAATTTTGCAGCACATGTTTCTTGTTTTTACCCTGCACGCTGGACAGACGATTGGCTTCTGTGGAGTAAGCAGCTCCTACTTCAAAATGCAGAAAATGTCGTCAAACGAATACAAGTAGCTGCTAGTAATAATAAAGGATGAACATACCGCGCCGCAAGCGAGTCTGTCTACTTAATTTATAATTCAGCATTCATCACTCAAAACTAAATCTTAGTTTCCGCACCTTAAAATAATTTCGCCAAAGCATTTTATTTAATGACCTCAAATAAATTCCATTTAATCTCTTTCGCTCCTCAAAAGAATTACGTAAAAAATTTATTCGAATTGAAGCGATAAAAAGAAATTCTGTTTGAAGTTCCCGACTAACGGGAACGAGTTTATTTCTTTTAGCTGAAAGCAGAAGAAATTTAGCAATTCTTTTGCAGAGCATGTTCTTTTGTAACTTTTCTTGCGCCAAGAAAAGTTAGTATTAATAATTTTAGAAATTCTTTTGCACCTGTCCGCCTCAGGCGGTGTGCATGCTTCTGCCGCCTGTCCCGCCAAAGTCGGTGGCCTGCCCCGCCCTTTCACAAAATGGATTGAAAAATTAGACTGATCTGAAAACCAAAAGATTTCTCTCTTCGTTCGAAATGACATGGTTAAATTAAAATTGTGTTTAAATATTTTAATAGGGCCTTAAATATTTTGCGTCAAAAAGAATGATGAGCTAGGCGTCAGGTGGAAATTTCTGTTTGAAGTCCCGATATACATAGTTTATACAAAACGAATCGGGACAAGTTTAATTTCCATAGCTTAGCGAATGAATTCTTTAGTAAAATTTTTACTGCCTTGAACTTTTGTTTCTTTTCTTTTAAGAGAAAAGAAAATTAATAATTTATTTTGAACCTGCCCGCCTCTGGCGGGGTCTTGATCTTTGGGGGATCCTGTCCCGATGATTATCGGGATTTCTATTAAGAGAAAAGTACAAATAAAAGACTTTTGCAGAGCATGTTCTGGCACCAGTCCCGACGAAATCCGGTGGCCTGCCGCGGATATATTTCGGAGTATAAAATATTTAGTAAAAGATAGAAGAAATAATGTACATGTCATTCCGAGTTCCGGATTAAATCTGGACGAGGAATCTAAAAAAAAAAAGATAAGATTTCTCTCTTCGCTCGAAATGACAAGAAGACTATGTCATCTCGAATCCCCTCTTCAAAGGGGTGAGAGATCTTTGACAGTTGTTGAGATCCTTCACCGCGTTCAGGATGACGAGGCGAAAGATTTCTCTCTTCGTTCGAAATGACAAGGCACTGCCCTTAAATAAATCGCGCTCGGCCGCCAAAGCGGAAGTATCCTCCCCCTATCACCTTTTTGATTAATAAGATTTACAAATTATATTTACGGCTATAATAGTAGTCAAAATAAACAAGATTACATGAAAGAAGAGATGATTAAATTTACCCGAATAGAAGTAAATCCGGCTATACTTACCGGCAAACCGATAATTCGCGGAACAAGGATTCCAGTTGAGCTGATAATAAAATTGGTAGCACAACGCCGCACAGATGAACAAATCATTCAAGAATATCCGATGCTGAAAAAAGAAGATATTAAGGAAGCGCTTTTATATGTTGAAAAACTTGTGAAAGATGAGGAAGTTTATCCAATACTCGGACATTAATGAAATTTCTTGTAGATGAGAATGTAGGCTTTACTGTAATTAAGTATCTGCGTGATAAAGGCTTCGATGTAAAATCCATAACTGAACTCTTCCCTTCCCGGGATGACGTATTTATTATAAAAACTGCTTATAAGGAAGAACGAATAATTATTACTAACGATAAAGATTTTGGTTATCTGATCTTTAAAACTGAGCTTCCGCCGCCTGCAATTATCCTTTTTCGCTTTTCAGAAGAAGTGCCAGCTGAAAAGATTAACGCAATTAATGCAATACTAAACATGCCGGAAGAAAAGATTCTGAATCATTTTATTGTTGCAAGTGAAAATAAAATTCGTATCCGTCCTTTACAAAAATTAAACTCATAAGGCTTAGTTTACTTTCATTAACAAGCTTCCCATGCTTAAACGCTCAGCGTGACTCAAGGCAGCATCTTTTGGCTAGAATTTGAGCTGCGTCTACCTTTCCACGGGCGTCATGGACGATTCCATGACACTCCAATACTTAACGCCCTAAAAAATCCCTTTGCCCCGACATCAAATAAATTGCGTTAAATGTTTCCGCACCTTAAAAGAATTTCGTTAAAAAACTGAATGTAATGGAGAAAAAGAAGAAAAATCTGTTTGATCCCGCCTTGGCGGGAGAGTTATTTTTCTTCCCGAAATGAAATGAAGTTTTAGAAATTATTTTTAAGTGCATGCTTCTTTTGTTTCTTTTCTTACGCTAAGAAAAGAATAAATTTATTCTATCAAGCCTGCCCGTCTTCCCCGGCCACGCCAAGCGTAGCGGGACGGGCTGGCGGGAGAAAAGTACAAATAAAAGCCTTTTGCAGTGCATGTTCTTTTGTAACTTTTCTTACGCCAAGAAAAGTTAGTATTAATAATTTTAGAAATTATTTTGCAGTTCACGTTCCTTAGTTTATCCCGCCCTGTCCCAGTTCATGGGATGAAAATCGGGGCCAAGAAAAGTAAGAAATAGTACCTATCAATTTATCTACAGCCTGTCCGTCGTAATTATCGTAGTAATGTCATTTTCTTTGTTTGCGAATAAACCTGTTCTGAACCTGTCGAAGGACCGGCCTGTAGCTTGTAAAAATATATTCCGCTGGGCATATTGGCAGCGTCCAAAGTTACTTCATACATTCCCGCTTCTTTAACCTCATTAACTAATGTTGCAACGTCGCTCCCAAGTATATCATATACCTTTAGCATTATATATTGCTTACTGTCTACTGCATACTGAATACTGGTTAGTGGATTAAACGGATTTGGATAATTCTGCTTTAACTCATACTTCGCTGGTACATTATTAATTGTTACTTCCACTTCCTTGCTGTATTCAAACTTCCCATCCGTATCTATCTGTTTCAATCGATAAAAATAAGTACTGCTTAAAATATCTTTATCTGTAAAACTGTAAGTCTTGGGCGAATTACTATTACCATGCCCATTCGCGAACCCAATCTTTTCCCACGTTTCACTTTTCCCATTTGCCTTTTCCGTTTTTCTATCTCAAACCCATAATTATTAACCTCAGTTTCCGTCTGCCAGTTAAGTCTAATTTTATTATTAATAACAATCGCTGTGAATGATGTTAACTCAACCGGCAAAGCTGCCTCCGGTATATCTTTTAATCTTGGATAATTAGTTCCAATCATTTCCCAGATATTAGTAAAATCCCAACTGGCATTAGTAAATGTTGTGTTTGTTTTCATTAAAACAGTAGTTTTACCGATACCGCCTGCACTGCTAGTTCGCGAAGTCTCGGTGTCCCAGAAACCGTTACTCACAACAGGGCAAGAATA
>JADJXI010000015.1 GCA_016715905.1 Sphingobacteriaceae bacterium
CTTGTTTTGAAAGATTGGACTAATTTCTGTATCTTTGAACCGACCAATTTTTTGATTAATTCATCTTCACTAAAATCTTCTAAATCAGACTCTCTAATAGAAACCTTATCACCATCTTGATTTAATAGTTGTTCGATAGGAGGTACACTACCACTAGATAGAGTATCTAAATTCAAATTCCCTTTAAATGCTTTTCTTGAGACTTCTTCATTGATGATTCGCAAATTAATTTTTGCGTATATATCGGATCGCATTAAACCCCTTCTGATACCTTCTTGAATTGGTAGTTCTCCTGTTGGCACTTCAATTGGTATATTATTTTTATCCATAAAGCCTTTATTATCTTTGTATATTTGGTATGACATCAAATTTATCAAGGTTTCACCACCTACAGGCTCTCCGTCAGTCCTAAATATTTCGATCATATAATCACCATAAAAAAATTCGTCAATTGGTTCATCATTACTATCCTTTAAATCACTATTATCTACTGAATGACGACACATACCAAAAGCAAAATCAAGAGTACCACCTCCAAAATCAAACACAGCAAAAAGTATAGGTTTTTGGTTACTTTCTGGAACTATATGTCTTCTTGCTGCTCCCAAAATGGCAACCGGTTCTTCTCTACCCATTTCTACTTGTACTTTTTCTCTTATAATATGTGGAACTGACCTTTTAAGCCCATATTCAAAAGAATCCCGTATTATTTTCCTCTTATTTTCATTAAAAGTAACCGGAAAGGAAAGTTTATAATTCAAAAATATTTGATCGTTTACATTTGCATTTACTGCTCTACCAATAAAATAGGCATACAAAGAAATAGGATTGAGGTTTTGAATCGTATCATTTCCAACATCACAAATCATGTTGATAGTTCGGACCGCATCACTTTCTCTATATGGTTCTGCTTGTTCCCTCGCATTTGGAACTGCTAATTTTCCGGGAAGAGCCTTTATATCCGTTACAATTGCTTTTAATACGTCAGTTCTTTCTGGATTATTAGCCAATTCACCTAATTCAACATTTACATTATTACCATCACCATAGTGATTTGTATCCAAAGTGTTTTTAATTTTATATGACATATCTCTTGCTCTATGAAAATGAGGTACTGCCTCATTAGCAGGGTCCCATGTTTTAAAAATCTTCTCCCAATTATAAATGATAAAAGAAGTAGGGTTTTCATAATCCTTATTGCGATCTGTTATTTTATCTGTAAATGAAATCAATTTGTCGCCACCGTTACAAGCAATACAAGTGGAAGAAGTTCCAAAATCAATAGATACGGTATTTGTATTTAATAGATTGGCTGATTTGGAAGGATTTACGAACCTAATTTCAACGGCTAGTTCGATTGATTCGAATCGCTCAAATCCTAGATCACTTTCTACTAACTCTAGTACTATGGAACCATAAAAAATACTAAACGAAGTTTCTGTAACTTCCTTCCCTATTTTGTCAGTATCCACTTCGATAAAAAATTCTATTTTATCTTTTGTGTTGTTATTAAAATCTCCTAAACCCTCAAATTCTATCGGATTTGCTAAAGGTTTTTGATCCTTTTCTGTAAATTTTAACCCGAATTTTGTCTTATCTTTTTTATCTTTATCATAAAATCTTTGATAAAGATTCGTGTTATCGGTAGTGATCTCAACTTGCAGTTTTCTCTTTCCATTGGTAATCCACATCCCAACATCAACTAAAGTAGCTCTTGGAATTGGGTGATAACCATTGAATTCATTATCAGTAATATCTTCAAAATCAAATTTGGTTGGAAATGACAATTTACTAGTTACTATGTTATCAGGATCATTTAAGAAAAATTCGAGTAGATGTAATAGACCCGGAAATTCCGAGGCTTTTTCTATTAATTCATCATCATTCAATCGTCGATTGAGCAGATTGGTTGGAATATTTTTAATCTGATATTCCATGTTATTATTATCAATACATTCAAAATTTACCGTAAACTGCTGTGTATCATTAGTAATGCTATTTTTGGCATCTTTTGAAATTGGAATTGGTAGTCTTATTAATTTTTTTCCATTTTCAACTTTTACAATAAACTTCATGCCATCCTTAACAATTTCTGCCCTTGTAATTCTCTCAATCGTCATCTCATCACCTCTTGCTTTTACTTCTTCAAACATTACATCAGTTATTTTTTTTAAAAAACTAGACTTTTTTTTATTATGAACAACATCTTGAGTCAGTCTTACTCTTTCTAGATGTTCCTCGTCTTGAAAGATTCTATTGTAATCCTCAGGAAAATTCCTTTTCTTCTTTTTCCACATCATCTACTCTAAAGAAACTTTAAATTATGTGTTAATTCAAAGATTCATTATCCTCCATATTTCCAACATCACACCGCATAATAATTCCCTTTCACTTCCACAATCCGATTATAAACACCTTGAACTTGCTCCGGAGTCAAACCGAGCTGAGCAATTTCTTCATTCCGCAAAGGCGGACCAAAATCACCATCCACAACAATCAAACCTTCCTTATTCACCGTAAAAGGAACACCACGCAAACAAAGACTGATAATTTCCTTTTCACTTTTTGCCATATTTTTGCCTTAAACTCACCTCATTAATAGTGCTTGGATATCATAAACAAATGATTATTTCTTGTATATCGATACATAAATAAGTCAAACTTTTTATCGATCATTCCATAAATTTCTTTTAAAAATTGAATACTTCACACATGTACCTACCATACTATTTATCTAATTTTTCAAAATATTAACTTTATTCAGACATTTATTGACAATATTAATCATATTTTCTTATCTTTTTTAACCTTTTAGATTTTTCTATTAGTCATATCTAAAAATGAAACATCTATATTATCGCATAATTTGCAGAAAGAAACAAGTTAACTGGTACACCTGAAAATATTTTTAAAATGAATAATTTGGTATGAATTTTGATTTGTATATTTTTAATTATTAGAATATTATTACCTGATAGTCTTATCCTTATTTTTCTAAACTATTCTCAAAGTAAAGGTTTTGTATTTTGTCGCACAACGTACAAGCGTGTAAGACGTTTTTGTGAAGGCACAAACTTTGCTCTTCCAAACCTACAATGCAAAGTGCGTGACTGAACAAAAATGTGGCGTAGCCCAAACCGAAGAGAACTTACAAGCAACTCTTCGGTGCAGCTTACACGCTTTGTTAAGTGCCGTTGCCTTTGTGCAACAACAACTCTAATGTTTTACTCTTTTCCACATTGATTGCCTTATTTCAATTTTGTCAAATAAATTATTATTGCTTTTTATAAATAATTTCTATTTCTTAACATTTTTTTAAAAACTATTTCTCTTTTAAGTAGTAAAGCATAAGTTTTAGTGAAAGTGTTACAGTCATTTTTGTATAACTTTACAGAGAAAGCCTGTAGTACTTTAACATTGCTTTTGCATGGCTACTTTTCTTCTTTATCCATATAACCAAGGCTTATTTCTCTACACTTATTCCCTTTTCTTAAATTTGGCTCTTACTAACTAAAATTTCCATGAATTTACTATTTATCCTTTTTATACAACTTTCCAACCTACATTTCTAAAGCCTTAGTTACATGGTCTATTCCCAATTTCTCAATTTCTATGCTTAGCTCTTACTATCCAGAATAACCAAAGCTATCATATATTCACTATATCATTATTCCTTTCACTAGCGTCCAATATTCCACATTTTCCAAGACTATTCTTCTAAAACTAATTCCTAATATTATTAATTTCTGCCTAATATTTAACTAAAGCTATCATGAATTTATTAATGCTTAATGCCTTTTATACAGCTCTAAACAATTCACTTTTTTCAAGCCTAAGTTCCCAAGACTTATTCCCCCTAAGCTTAGCTCTTCTATCCAAAGTTATCAAAGTCACCATATATTCACTATATCGTTATTCTCTTTACCAATCCTTCAGAAATTCATATTTCTTAAAAATGAAACTTTGGTTTTTAGGCATGAATTTTTTATTTTGCAATGCTTACACATATTTATATCCTGTGCATAATTGTTCCAATTTTTTAGAAACAGGTATAATAATTATATTCTATATAATTTTATTTTCTTTTTCCAGCCTCGTTCACATAACTAAGCCAGCAATGGCACTTAACGTTAGGGCGTGTGAGACGTTTTTGTGAAGGCACGAACTTTGCTCTTCCAATCAACAATGCAAAGGGCGTGACTGAACAAAAATGTGGCGTAGCCCAAACCGAAGAGAACTTCCAAATCTACTCTTCGGTGCCGCTTACACGCTCAGTTAAGTGCCGTTGCCTTTGTGCAACAACAAACTCCCCTACTTTACTCTTTTCCACATTGATTGCCTTATTTCAAATTTGTCAAATAATTTATTATTGCTTTTCAAAATTAATTTCTATTTCTTAACATTTTTTTAAAAACTATTCCTATTTTATCTTCTTTATACGTACAACCCAAGGCTTGTTTCTCTAAATGTATTCCTATTTCTTAAATTTGGCTCTTACTAACTATAATTTCCATGGATTTACTATTTATCCTTTTTAGCAAGCTCTCGCCAATTTACATTTCTAAAGCCTAAGTTCCCAGGGTCTATTCCCAATGTCTAAGCTTGCATCTTACAAACCTAAACTCTCATGGATTCACTATATCGTTATTCCTTTCTCTTGCGTCCACTATTCCACATTTTCCAAACCTATTGTTCTAAAACTATTCCGTAATCAATTAGGCTGCTAAATCCATTTTACCACTTTTTTTCTGTTGAATAATATAATTTTGAACAATCTTTAAAGTCTCAGTGTAAGGATCAAGTCCTTGCATTTCCATAGTTTTAAATACTGAAAGGAGGATAGACAGAGTTTCTGAGCCTTTTTCTGACATTGTGTGGAATCCTATCTTTCTAAGTAGAACAGCACAACGAATCATCCTTTCTGAGAAATTGTTAGTAGGATCGACATCCTCAGTTATGAACGTAAACATTCCGTCTTTGTATTTAGTCAATCTATTTTGAAGACGAATAACATCTGGGTCTCTTGAACGAATTTTTGTTACCTTATCAATTCGCTCTAAGAATTTTTTCTTTCTTCTCTCTCTGTCTTCTTTTGTAAGTTCAACTTTTTTGTTATAATTTAATGCTTCCGTAAACAATCGCTTGACTGCTTTTCTAAATTTTAAATATGAACGTGTGAATTTTTTACGTCGACTACCTATCTTGATAAATTCTCTTAAAAAGTGTGCTATGCACCATTGATGAAATCTTACGGCTATAGAAGAGTAAGGTTTCCAAAAATCTGTTATTAAAATACCATCAAATGTATCACCTAATATTTCTATTACTACATTTTTATCACGTTTTCTACGAATAGTATACAATGCAGTTGTCTTGGTAAAGAAACCCCATAACCAAAATCTTTTTCCTTTTTGACGCCAACCAGTTTCATCAGCATAAGTAGCTTCGGACTTTCTTGTTTTTTCCAATATATCATCATAATATGGTGTTAATATCTCTGCTAATTTGTGCCAACCATTTATAAGACAACCACTTGTTAGTTTTAACTTTGAATAGTTTAGATTTTTTACTATATTGCTTAAGGATACACCCTGTGTAAAATGTTGCAACGCTGAATATACAAGAGTTTTGTTTCCTATCGTAAATCCTGGTAGAGCATCTGTGATAATATCTTCTTTATTGCTTTTGCAACGAGGACACCAATGAGATGATATTGTATGCTTTGTTGTTTCTGATTCCATTACTATATCTACAATAATTCTTGTTCTCGTTGAATTTGCTGGATATACTTTTCCATTACAGTCGGGACACATTTCTAAGGTATGATCTACTTCGTCTGTTATTTCTTCATCTTTTGGTTTAGGACGAGATGCCCCTTTATGTCCTTTTTTTCGACCAGGTTTTTTCTTTTTTCGCTTTTTGATTTCTGGTTTCAAAAAAACTACTTTTGTTCCAGAAGGTGCAGACTCTACAGCATTGCTGATTTGGAGTCTTTTTTTATACTCCTCATTTTCTTGAATAAGTTCTTCTATAGTTTTCTGTTGTATCTTAATAACCCGTCTTAGCCTACTAATACTTTTTTCATCGTCAGGGTTGATGTAGATTACCTTCTCCTTATTCATATTATAATTTTCGTACTTTTTCTAATTTCCTTTAGCATTTTTTTTATTTTTTTCTTTATCAGACTAAACGGTTACACTATTCCTAATATTATTAATTTCAGCCTAATATTTAACTTAAGCTATCATGAATTTATTAATGCTTAATGCTTTTTATCCTTCTCAAACAATTTGCTTTTTTCAAGCCTAAGTTCCCAGGGTTTATTCCTAATGCCTAAGCCTAGCTCTTCTATCCAAAGTTATCAAAGTTACCATATATTCACTATATCGTTATTCTCTTTACCAATCCTTCGGAAATTCATATTTCTTAAAACTGAAATTTTGGTTCTTTAGGCATGAATTCTTTATTTTGCCATGCCTATACAAATTTATACCCTTGTGCATAATTGTTCCAATTTTTTAGAAACTGGCATAGTATTATATCTTACATAATTTTTCTTTCTTTTTCCAGCCTCGTTCACATAACTAAGCCAGCAATGGCACTTAACGTTAGAGCATACCCGACGTGCCGCTTCGGCATGTCACCGAGCCAAAGAGCTTTTGCCACTGCAAGTGCTGTGACTGAGTTGCTTCCAATCAAACGAAGGCACAACACTTGCTTGGAGAACTAAGCCTCTCTCGGTGCAAGGAAGTGAGAACTTCCAACTCGACTCACTTCCGCAGTGGGTATGCTTTGTTAGATGCCGTTTGCCTTTGGCTTTTTTATTGTAGTTCTTTAGGTAAATATAAAATAAAAAAATATTTTCAACCTTAAAATCCTATACTTCATTTTGTGTCTTATCCGAAAAGCCATAAAATATGTAAATTAAAATTGCTGGAACAGCAGGGAAAATATAGTTTGCTCCTTCCCATTTTGAAAAATTAAACTCAACATTTTTCAATTCTCCAAATGATATAAAAATAAGCGGTATTGTCAGAGAAAAAGCAAACCAAAATAACCAACTCGTGAAATCAGGCTTTACTTTTAACATAACAAAGAAACCACCAATAGCTGAAACAATTCCTCCCAATACTATTAATGGTATTCGCAAATTTATTTCAGCACGTTCGAACAAATGAAAAGGCTGGTAAACTTCTGCTGCCGTATAGAAAATAATGTGTAATAACAAAGTTAGAACAAGACCAATAATTGCTAAACCAACTCCAAAATACTTGTTTCTCTTCCAAAGTAATACACCTAATAATGGTGGAAGAATTATAAATATAATTCGTGATGTTGCTACTGCACTAACTAATAAACAGATGCCAATAAAATAAAT
>JADJXI010000016.1 GCA_016715905.1 Sphingobacteriaceae bacterium
AAAGAATATGGTTATGCGAATTGTTTTAGCAATAATAAGGATGATGTTTATTCTCATTCGCGGGTTGGTGCTAGAGGAAATCCTAAAATCCCGATAAGTCTTCTTACTCAGAATTATAAGGTTTGAGAATGAGGAAACTATTCATTCTTGTTGATAACGAGATAAGATTGCAGGTTTTAAGTAAGAAATTAAAGCAGGCATTATTTTAAGCTGGAAGTGGTTCGTCCCGGCCGTCGTTGCCCGAACTGGCAGAAGATGTGTTTGGTTTTGCCAACAAGAATCAGTGTTCCCCAAGAAATGGGAGCAAAGTTACCTCCTGATATTGAAAGCACGAATTTGTTTTAGTAATGGGCTTGCTTTGCAGAGTTCAGGTGGTAAAACCAACGATAATCAGAACTTTCTAAAACCAAAGAGTGATATAAAAGAAAAATAAAGTTTCCGTCTTCTTTAAAAAAAAATTACAACAAGTTTTTGATGAAATATAAATTATATATAACAAGGAGGTTACTATGTCGCATTTCGCAACATTAGACAGAGGCAAGTCGATGTCCGCAGTATTAAAGAGTAGTTGGTGTAGGTGGCGGTGGATGCAACGCCATCGAAAGCATGATTAAACAGGTTGCAAGGCGTCGAATATGTTTCGGTCAATACTGATGCACAAGTATTGAGAAGAAAGGCGACAATAGCTGCACAAAGTCAAGTCGGTGCAAATATAACGCGCGGGGACTTGGTGCCCGGAGCAGATCCCAACGTTGGAAAAAATCTATTGAAGAGGTCGTGAAAGAATTGCTGAGTTCTTGCTGGAAGCGACATGGTATTTAAAACTGCGGGAATGGAGGTGGAAACCCGGTACTGGAGGGCGCCGATCATAGCCTCCCGATCAAAAGTATTGGATCGCGGTTGTGGGGAATTGGGACAAAGCCATTCAAATGGGAAGGCAAGAAAAAGAAGGCAATGAACACAGGGTATCAGGAATTGAACAATATGTTGACGGCTTTAAACGTTATTCCTAATGAACGACTTTTTAAGTATACTTGACAAATCTACAAATGCTTTTGCGGCTTTGATAAACCGAACGAAGTTCTTTGCGAAGCAACGAGAGGTATTGCAGATATGATTACGGTTGAAGGATTGATTAATGTTGACTTTGCGGATGTCAGAGCAGTTATGAATCAAAGTGGTGAAGCGTTGATGGGATGCGGCGTTGCAAGCGGTGAAAATCGTGCAATTGGAAAGCGGTCAAAAGGCAATTTCAAGTCCACTTCTTGAAGGAGTAAACAAAAGGGCAAAGTGTTCTTCTTAATGTTACCGGTTCAAGCAGTTTAACTATTCAGAAGTTAACGAAGGCAATAATATAATTTTGAAGCGGCCGGTGAAGAAGCTAATGTAATTTTTGGTTGCGTACAAAAGAAGACATATGAACGATTATGTTTCTTATACAGTCATCGCAACAGGATTCGATGGTTCAAGGAGCTTTATTTCAAGAGGAACAAAGAGTCTTAGGCTAAACATAAAGAACCTGATATCTTTGCGGGCAAATTTAATTTTGGAGGAGATGCAACGGAGATTGACTCTTCAGATCTTGAAGTCCCAACAATTTATAGAGTGAAAAAGCCACTTTCGCAATTAGATGTGGAAAATGAGGAGGAAAATGTTGATGGCGGATTCATTTTCAACTCGAACAAGTTGAGCTGGCCGAAGGATAAATCCCAAAAAGAAGTTGAACAGCAGAAAGCAAATGATGAAGAAGACAGCTCGTCGTTCCTTCGTATGATAATGGATTAAATAAGCGTTTTATTACTTTTTTACATGCAAAAGTTTCTATTAGCGAGCGCATAGAGCAAAAAATAGCTAAAAACAAAGACTTTTTCATTGGTTTAATAGTTGATGTTCGAAGTCGAGAGAAGATAGTTTTATCAACTATAGCGTAAAGAAAATAATAAATCAACTTTGGTCCGGGGAGGATATATGAGTTTGTTAGAATTATTCCGGAATAGTTTTTTAGCCATGGTAATAATAAATGCTGCCGTTGGGGTATGGGCAGTTAAGACCGCTGGCAATGAGGAAGAGTTTACCGTTTCTTACGGTTCAAGTAAATGATCTTCACTTAATTTTTTTCACGTGTAATTTTAATCCGGCTTGGCCCGGATTTTTTATCTAATAAGTTACTAATCAGATTTTTGAAGTGCTTCTGAACCTTTCAAAGTAGCTTTATTCATCGCTTGGTCTAGCTTCTATAAAAGTCATTTTCTTCGTTGTCAATGGTAATTATAATTCGATTTGGCCGGCAGCAAATTCTGCAATCTTCTATAAAATCCTAGCTTATTTCCTGCGGTCAAATCCACCCATACCACGTTGTGAATTCCACAATACTGGCAGGTCCAAATAAAATCATCGTCGGTGTTCAAAATTTTCTCCCGAATTCCATTTAGTTCTTACATAAATATAAAGTTTCTATCACTGATTGTCATTTTCTATTGGTATCAGAATTTTTCTTCTTGATTTTGAAATAAAAAATATTATATAGTGTACAAATGTTCACTATTTATGAATCCATTTATTCGAAATTCAGCGGAATACGAACTTTATAAAGCTCCAAAGGAGTGGAGGAATAGTGTGCGCATTTGCAATCTTTACTCTCCAATTCCCGTAACACTCACAATGTTAATTTTGATATCTATGACTTTGAGATGCTGTTTAATGATCAGCTGACATTAGAGCTAATTAAAAGCGGAGAACCATAGGATGTTTTTTATATTGAGTCGCCGGGAATGCGTTCATTACTTAGACGGCTTGATGTAGAGACTTTTGAGAGCTAACTGCGGCAAGTTCAATTATTCTGTCCTGGTGTTGCGGAAAGCGGAATGATGCAGGAGTTTATCGCTCGTCACAAAGATCCGCTAAAGCGAAAATATTTGGTTCCCGCAATGGAAAAACATCTTAGCGAAACTTACGGTGTGATGATCTATCAAGAAGATGTTATTAAAGTTGCTCATCATATTGCAGGGCTTACGTTGGAGGAAGCCGACTTGTTAAGACGTGCAATGAGCGGTAAGATGCGTTCTCATAAAGCCATGGAACAAATCACGCATAAGTTTTTTATTTCCTCTAAGAATAATGGATTGACTGACGAACAAGCGAAGGAACTGTGGCGTCAGATCGAGTCCTTTGCCGGATATTCTTTTGTAAAGCACATAGTGCATCATTTGCTCAGCTTTCTTTTCAAGTTGCTTTCTTAAAGGCTCACTATCCTGCAGAGTTTATGGCTAGTGTTCTCAGCAATGGAGGCGGTTTTTACTCGCCTGCAGTTTATGTTCAGGAAAGCAAGAGAATCGGATTGGAAGTTAAGCTTCCATGCATAAACAAAAGTGAGTATGAATACACAGGAAGGGGGAAAGTACTGAGGATTGGATTGCTGGCGGTAAAAAATCTTTCCAGAAATTCTATTGAAAAAATAATTAGCGAACGGAAAGAGAACGGTAAGTATGTTTCTCTCGCGGATTTTCTTGTCCGTACACAGTTGGGTTATGAAGAAACCGCGCTGCTAATTAAATGCGGTGCAATGCACTGTTTCAAGATAACAAGGCCAAAGCTTTTGCGCCTTCTCGATATTTACATTCATCACAGAAAAATTCTTAATGAAAACTATAACGATCTTTTTATGAATGATACTTTTTCACTTGAACGTGATGTAAGTACAGATGTTAATTATTCTGTTGAAGAGATTTGCCGCAATGAATATGAGGCTTTCAGCTATATGGTTACGCGCCATCCGCTGAATTTTTTTCCCGAATGGACGAAGGACAATCACATTATTAGGGCAAAAGATATGATAAAAAACCGTGGAAAGAATGCAAGAATGGTGGGCTGGTACATGACATCGAAGAGAATAAGAACAAAAAAAGGAGATATAATGAAATTCTTGTCACTTGAAGATTTGACCGGAACTTTTGAGGCAGTGATCTTTCCAAAGGTTTATTACAGAGTTGCGGAGCTTACTATGTCGATGGGTCCGTATTTGGTAGAGGGCAGAATTGATGCGAATGACCCGACAAATATTGTTGTGGAAAACCTGCAGGTGCTAACTTCGTTGCGGGTTAAAGCGGAAGAGATGAAAGATAGTGTCGATCATAATTATTATGGCGACAAAGAAAAATTTCGGAAGAGGAATTTGACATTGTAAATTCGCTTGGCAAAGAAAAGTTGCTGAGAGCTTATGCCGGGTGATGCTATTTAAGATTTACAAATTGAGTCGGGAAATCCAGATCTGCTTCTTTTATCATTTTAATTACAGTTTGAAGATCATCAATTTTAGAACCCTGTACACGCACCTGTTCGTCCTGAATTTGAGAATTAACTTTTAACTGCATATCCTTTATCATTTTTGTGATCTGCTTCGCATTGTCTTTTGAAATACCGCTTTGTAATGTAATTATTTGCTTTAGCCTACCGCCTGATGCTTCTTCGGCTTCTTTTGGTTTAAGCGCTTTTATCGATATTCCTCGTCTTATAAATTTGGTTTGAAGAATATCATAACTAGCTTTTAGAGAGTAATCATCTTTCGTATTAATTGTAAGCAATTTTTCCTTTTTGTTAAGCTCAATAGTTGTATGAGAATCTTTCAGATCGTATCTCTGGGTGATTTCTTTTAATGCTTGGTTTATAGCGTTATCAGCTTCCTGAAGATCAATTTCCGATACAATATCAAATGAATGTTGTTGTGCCATACTGTTTGATTTGAATAAATGATAATAAGTTTAACGTAAACCTAATTTATTAAGGAACATTTGTCAATAAATGTATCACGGGACAAATTTCACTTTCAGATGTTTTTTAGTTTTATTGTTTATGATTTTTCTGAGAAATGATGCGACTATTGACTCCCCCTAAGCTAGGGGAAAGATTCAACCACAACTTTTTAACGAGAAGGAAGTATGAGGAGATTAAAACACCAAATAATTCCTTATATTTCTTAGAATAAAACACTATACTTAAAAAATGGTAATTTTTAGCATCACAAGTGTGTTTTTTTGAGGCATAATATTTGCGATATTTAGAGGTGAAAATATTTCAAGTGATTGAAAACCCCAGGTGTTTGAGAGATATTTAATTCATTCAACGACTTTTAAGTTTGTTGACCAAAATTAACCTTAATAATCAACTATACTTTTAGTTCGCAATGAGTCTGCAATCAGTAAAACTTCGTGAAGATAATTAAAAGACTTATAATCATTCAGACTGTTAATATGAATTTTATTATTTACAAAAGTTGCTTATAAATTGATAGTTATTCTATAATTGCCCATATTATTTTTATTAAATAAAGTATTTAAAATTTAGGAATTCGAAATGAAAGGCATAATCTTAGCGGGCGGATCAGGTACTAGACTTTACCCCATAACCCAAGCAATTAGTAAACAAATCATGCCAGTTTATGACAAACCAATGATTTACTATCCGCTTTCTGTATTAATGATGTCAAGTATTCGGGAAGTTTTGATCATTTCCACCCCAAATGATTTGCCAGTGTTTAAGAGATTGCTCGGAGATGGAAGGAAATTAGGTTGTAGTTTTTACTATAAAGAACAACCTGAACCAAAGGGTTTGGCGCAGGCATTTACCTTAGGGTCCGAATTTATTGGAGAAGATAGTGTTGCACTAATATTGGGTGATAATATATTTTATGGGAACGAATTGCAGCAGCAGCTTCAAGAATCCAAAGATCCTGACGGAGCAAAAATATTCGCATATCAAGTATCTAATGCAGAGCGGTATGGAGTTGTTTACTTTGATTCTTATTATAACGTAATTTCGATTGAAGAAAAACCTCAATCTCCCCAATCCAATTATGCGGTACCTGGATTATATTTTTATGACAATGATGTTGTTAGAATTGCCAGAGAATTAAAACCTTCTAAAAGAGGGGAGTATGAGATTACCGATGTAAATCTAGTCTATCTAAAAAATAAAAAATTAAAAGTTACTGTATTAGGTCGTGGCACTGCTTGGCTTGATACCGGTACTTTTGATTCTCTAGTTCAAGCAAGTCAATTTATACAGGTAATTGAGCAAAGACAGGGCCTGAAAATTGGATGTATTGAAGAAATCGCCTTTCGAATGGGTTTTATCAGTAAAGAGGATTTAATTTTGTTGAGTGAACCGCTAAAGAAAAGTGGTTATGGCGAATATCTGTATAAAATAGCTTCTGACTAAAAAATATAGGTGATTATTGGAGAAATTTGATAATATCAAAAATAAGAACGTACTTGTTACAGGGGGAGCTGGTTTTATTGGTTCAAATTTGGCAATTCGGCTTGTTGAACTTGGTGCAAATGTTACCATAGTTGATAGCTTTATTCCTGAGTATGGAGGGAATCTTTTCAATCTTGAACCGATAAAAAATAAAGTGAAGCTGAATATTTCAGATGTTCGAGATGAACATTCGATGAAGTATTTAATTAAAGATCAGGATTATTTATTTAATCTTGCAGGACAGACAAGTCATATTGATTCAATGAATGATCCTTATACGGATCTTGGAATTAATGCCAGAGCTCAGTTGTCCATTCTGGAAGCTTGCAGAAGGTATAATCCTGATATAAAAGTTGTTTTTGCAAGCACAAGACAGATTTACGGAAAACCACAGTATCTGCCCGTTGATGAAAAGCATTCTTTATATCCCGTGGACGTGAATGGAATTAACAAAATGGCTGGGGAGTGGTATCACCTGCTTTATCATGATGTCTACAAGATAAGGTCTGTTGTTCTACGATTAACCAATACTTACGGACCGAGAATGAGGGTTAAAGATGCCCGACAGACTTTTTTAGGTATTTGGATAAAGAACGTAATAGAAGGAATAAGATACTTGTCTTTGGAGATGGCAAACAGATTAGAGATTTTAATTATGTCGAAGATGTTGTAGATGCTATTATACTTTCAGCTCAATCAAACGATGCAAATGGATTGATCTTTAATCTTGGTGCTGATGATCCAATCAATTTGGAGGACACAGCCAAGCTGATGATAGAAATTTCAAACCAAGCTAGTTACGAGCTGGTTACATTTCCTACAGATCGAAAAGCAATTGATATTGGTGATTATTATGCTGATTATCATAAGATAAGTTCCAAACTAGGTTGGCAGCCAAAAGTGGATTTGAAAGATGGTCTTAAGCGGACAATCGAGTTCTATATGGAATTCAAGAAAAATTATTGGGATATTTAAATCAATGAACAAAGATTTTATACCTGTATCAAATCCAAGATCGCGGTTTATTAGGAAAAAGAGCGAGTTTTTGATTGCTGCAGAATCGGTGATTGAGAAAGGGATGTATATTCTAGGAGACGAAGTCTCGTCGTTTGAAAGGGAATTTGCTGAATATATCGGTGTGAATTATTGTGTTGGTGTGGCTAACGGAACTGATGCGATTGCAGTTGCATTAAAGGGGATTGGCGTCAAGCCTGGAGACGAAGTAATCACAGTATCACATTCCGCAGTAGCAACTGTAGCGGCAATTGAAATGACTGGAGCGACACCGGTTTTTGCAGACATCGAAGAAGATACAAGATGCATTGACCCAGAAAAGATTACTAAACTCATTTCTTCTAAAACAAAGGCTATTGTTCCTGTCCATATTTATGGTCAACCGGCTAGAATTAAAGAAATAGTTGAGATAGCAAATAAACATGGCATTAAAGTTCTTGAAGATTGCGCGCAAGCGCATGGTGCCAAAGTAGGTGACCAAAAAGTTGGTTCCTTTGGCGATGCTGCAGCTTTCAGCTTTTATCCAACTAAAAATTTAGGTGCAATTGGTGATGGTGGTGCCATTGTAACTAATTCATCTGAAATATTCGAGAATGTACTTGCCCTTAGGCAATATGGGTGGCATCAACGGTATATAAGCGATGTACCGGGAGTCAATTCAAGGCTGGATGAACTGCAAGCAGCATTTTTGAGGATCAAATTGAGGGAGCTTGATAAAGATAATGCTAGACGAAATGAAATTGCGGCAAAATATGCAATGGCCTTCCACGAGTTAAATTTAAAAATTCCTTACTCCATTTCGAATACTTATCATGTCTATCATTTATACGTAATCGAGTATGAAAAACGTGATGAACTAGCTAAGTTTTGGCAGAAAATTATGTAGGGACTGCGCTGCATTATCCATCGCCTATACATAAGCAGCCAGCGTATTTAGGACGGATAAAAGGAGAGTCTAATCTGAACGTGACTGAAAAATTATATCAGAGAATATTAAGCTTACCTATGTTCCCCGAATTAAGTGATGAGGATACTGAATACGTTATTTCGTCTCTAGTCAAGTTTTTTAATTAGTCAGAAATTTCTGTGTTCATTACTCACAACTTTATCTAAAATATTCATGGTATAGATAATGAATATTTATTATATCATTTAACGTATAAGGAATAAATTGAAAAAGATCATTTCTGTAGTTGGAGCTAGACCCAATTTTATGAAAGTTGCCCCGATTCACAAAGCATTTCAAAAATATAATGGGAAGGTAAAACACCTTATTTGTCATACAGGTCAACATTATGACAAAAAAATGTCAAAAGTTTTTTTTGAAGATCTTGAAATGCCCCAACCTCATTTTTACTTAGGTGTAGGTTCTGGTTCGCATGCAGAACAAACAGCAAATGTTATGATAGAATTTGAAAAAGTTCTACTTTCTGAAAAACCGGATTTAATAATTGTAGTTGGCGACGTGAATTCTACTGTTGCTTGCAGTTTAGTGGCTTCAAAACTAAATATTAAAGTGGCACATGTAGAAGCAGGATTAAGGAGTTTTGACAGAACAATGCCTGAGGAAATAAATAGACTTTTAACGGATGCAATTTCAGATTACTTATTTGTTTCTGAAAAAAAGCGGGCTGGTCCATCTGAAGAACGAGGGCATTTCTCAAGATAAAATTCGATTTGTTGGTAATGTAATGATTGATAGTTTGATTCAGTATTTACCTAAGGCCGAACAATCATCAATCCTAAAAAATTATAATCTTATTCCTTCAAAGTATTTATTATTTACGTTACATCGTCCTTCCAATGTTGATTCAAAGCAATTTCTAAAGGATCTCATGACATTGTTTAAGAATCTATCTGAAGAAAGACAAATAATTTTTCCGGTTCATCCGAGAACCAAAAAGAATCTCGAAGAAGAAGGATATGACAATAATCAGAATAAAAATGTAATTCTGACGGAACCGATCGGTTATATTGATTTTCTTTCATTAACAAAAAATGCCGAATTAATAATTACTGACAGCGGAGGCATTCAGGAAGAGAGTACTTATTTAGGTGTTCAGTGTATAACAGTAAGGAATAACACCGAAAGGCCTGTGACCGTTGAAGTTGGCACAAATCAACTTATTGGAACTAATTTGGGTGACGTTGAAAAAGTTGCCAGGCAAATACTTAAAGGTGATATTAAAAAAGGCGAGATTCCAGAATATTGGGATGGCAAGACTGCCGAGAGAATAACAGAATATTTGGTGGCCAATTAAGAATTTTTACTCACTTTTAGCTAATTTGGTTACTAAATTTCGTTAATTTAATTGGAATAAATGTTGCTCATCAATTTTCAATTATTTAACATTTTCAAACCAAGGATAAAATAAATGAACTTAGAAAATAAAATTGAAGACAAATCTGTTGTCTTAGCTCTAATTGGATTAGGTTATGTCGGCCTTCCCTTAGCCGTAGAATTTGGTAAAAAGTATCACGTTATAGGCTTCGATATAAATGAAAAAAGAATAAATGAACTGAAAAAGGGTAATGATAGAACATTAGAAGTTACTGGCGAAGAGTTAGCTGAAGCTGATAAACTGTTTTACACAAATAAGTTAGAGGATTTAAAAAAAGCGAACGTCTTTGTTGTTACTGTTCCGACACCCGTCGATGATTTTAAAGTTCCGGATCTCACTCCAGTAATCAAGGCGAGTGAAACAGTCGGTAAAGTACTAAAAAAGGGAGATGTAGTTGTTTACGAATCAACTGTATATCCAGGCTGCACCGAAGAAGATTGTGTCCCAATTCTTGAAAAATTTAGCGGGTTAAAATTCAACAAAGATTTTTACTGTGGATACAGTCCTGAAAGAATCAATCCCGGCGACAAAGAGCATAGAGTAAGTACGATTAAGAAAATAGTAAGCGGAAGCACTCCTGAGATCGCTGAAGCTTTGAATAAATTGTATCAGAGTATAATTGTTGTCGGAACTCATCTCGCCCCATCAATAAAAGTAGCAGAAGCGGCCAAAGTAATTGAGAATGCTCAAAGAGATATCAATATTGCATTCGTAAATGAATTATCAAAACTTTTTGATTTGATGGAAATTGATACACTTGATGTCTTGGAAGCAGCCGGCACAAAATGGAATTTCTTGCCCTTCCGACCAGGATTGGTTGGAGGACATTGCATCGGTGTAGATCCGTATTATCTTACTCACAAAGCAGTAAAGCTGGGTTATAATCCCGAAATAATTTTAGCGGGAAGAAGAATTAATGATCAAATGGGGGCTTTTGTGGCAAACCAACTGGTTAAATTAATGATTAAAAAAAGAACACAAAATTAATAAATCGCAAGTTTTAGTTTTAGGAATTACCTTCAAAGAGAATTGCCCTGATATAAGAAACTCAAAGGTTATAGATATAATTAAAGAGCTAAAATCATTTGGCTGTTTGATTGATGTTTTTGATCCCTGGGCAGACAAAGAAGAAGTTAAGCATGAATATGGTATTGATTTACTTTGCAGCATAGATGAAATACAGAACAAAAATTATGAAGGTGTTGTTTTGGCTGTAGCCCACAATCAATTTAAAGAGTTGGACTTTCTGTCATTGCGCACCAACGGTGCAGTAGTCTATGATGTAAAAGGTATATTGAACAGAGAGTTAATCGATAATCGACTTTAAAAAATATTACTAAATGCACAAAAAAATATTAGTAACAGGAGCTGCAGGATTTATAGGTTTTCACCTTTCGCAAAAATTATGTGAGGGCGACTGGGAAGTTATAGGATTGGATAACCTAAATGATTATTATGACGTCAATTTGAAAAAAGATAGACTTAATCTTCTTCTAGGTAAAGCCAATTTTAAGTTTCATAAAACTGATCTTATTGATAGAGAGGCAATAAAGACTCTATTTGCTAATGAAAAAGTTGATTATGTTGTTAACTTAGCTGCTCAAGCCGGTGTCAGATATTCCTTAGAAAATCCATATTCCTATATTGATAGTAATCTTTCCGGCTTCTTAAATATCCTTGAGGGATGCAGGCACAATCCAGTTAAACACCTTATTTATGCATCATCAAGCTCAGTTTATGGAGCTAATACAAAAATGCCGTTTTCAGTTCATGATAACGTTGATCATCCCGTATCACTTTATGCAGCCACAAAAAAAGCTAATGAACTCATGGCGCATACTTATTCCAACTTATACAAAATTCCCACTACCGGGCTCAGATTTTTCACAGTTTATGGTCCTTGGGGAAGACCTGATATGGCTTTATTCATTTTTACAAAAAAGATTGCTGAGGGAAAACCGATTGACGTTTATAATAACGGAAAGATGAAAAGAGATTTTACATATGTGGATGACATTGTGAACGGAATAATTAAATTGATCCCGGTTCTACCGGAAGCGAATCCCAAATGGAACGGTGATAACCCTGATAGTGCAACGAGCTTTGCACCTTATAAGTTATATAATATTGGCAATAATCAGCCGATTGAATTATTAAAGTTTATTGAAATAATTGAGGAAAAATTAGGTAAGAAGGCAGCAATGAATTTTATGCCTATACAACCAGGTGATGTGCCTGCAACCTATGCAGATGTTGATGACTTGATAAATGCAGTTGGGTTTAAACCGAATACACCAATTGAAGAGGGGATTGGCAAGTTTGTGGAGTGGTTTAAGCACTATTATAAAAAACGTGTAGAACCAATTACTCAAAATAATTTAGATTCACTATTATTAAAAAAATGATAAAAATAAAATTTCTTATTTTATGGTTACTTCTTATGCTTTATCCTCTTAAAGCTCAAATTGTTTACGAACCATTAGATAATGATGTTTATCCTTTCTTAGAACGCTTAAGTAACAAAGGGATAATAGAACTGGATGATCTTATTAAACCTTTATCAAAAAAGTATATTTCTGAAAAGCTGGTTGAGGCCAGAACTAAAATGGAAATGCTTACTAACCTGGAAAAGGATGAACTGGAATTTTTTGAAAAGAATTACTTTTTAGAAACTAGCAGTTTTAGCAAAGAAAACATTGACAAAAAATTCTTAAGCTATTTTGAAGGGGATGAAGTTGAAAGATATCGATTTTTTTCTTATGCAGATAATACATTTAAGCTGATAGCAAATCCGATTTTTGGATTTAATTTGATTTACCCGGAAAAGGAAAGAATCTTCCGAACATGGATGGGGATTTCTACATATGGTTATCTTCTGGATAAGATAGGGATTAGTTTTTATTTTAAAACTAATAATGAAAAAGGAAGTAATCTTGATATTAAAAGGGATTTTACTCCTGAAACCGGGATTATTCCTGAAATTAGTGATTACGGAAGAGATATAGCTTACACCGATGTAAGGTCTTCAATATCAGCAGATTGGGGATGGGGAAATGTGGTAATTGCAAAAGATTTCATTGAATATGGTTATGCTAAATTTGGCAATCTTGTCCTCTCTAATAAGGCCCCTTCTTTTCCTTTTATCCGCCTAGACATAAAGCCGGTAGACTGGTTTAGCTTTAAATACTTCCATGCGTGGCTCTCATCAAATATAATCGATTCAGTTAATCTTGCGGCATATAACAGAAATATTTATAGAGACAAATACCTTGCGTGGCATTCTTTGACCATAACACCACTCAGGGGTTTGGATATTTCGATTGGTGAATCTGTTGTTTACAGTGATGAGCTGGAAATTTTATATTTAATGCCCATTATGTTTTATTACTTGGCTGATGAGTACATCAGTAATAGAATTAATAAACCTGGCGATGCAAACCAGCAAATATTTATAACACTCAGCTCGAAGGATCATTTGAGTAATACACATTTTTACGGAACTCTATTCATAGATGAGTTAACAATTGGAGGAATAAATGGTTCTTTGTTCATTAATACAAGTTATGGTGGCGCAACTAGCAAGAGGCAAAGAACGCAGTTAGGTTATACCCTTGGTTCATCTGTAAATGATTTCCCAATTGATAATTTAACTTTTTCAACAGAGTACACAAGAATCAATCCTTTCGTATATGGTCATCATGATCCTGCGCAGACCTATACTAATTCATCTTACTTAATGGGTCATTGGATGGGCCATAATTCCGACCTTATCTATGTGGATTTAACATATAGATTTATAAGAGGATTGCAAGCGAATATTTGGGGAGCGTACATTCGAAAGGGGAGTGGAGATTATAGCGGTCAATATAAGCAGCCTGAACCCGACTTTTTATTTGGCTTAAGAAATAACTATAAATATTTTGGTCTTAATTTGAAATATGAATTATTGCACGAACTGAATATTGAATCCAGATTTAAGTCGACAAATATATCCAGTGAGCAAAACGATGGTTCGTTTAATGATAAGCAAATAAAGGAATTCTCGTTTTCAATTTATTATGGATTTTGAGGAAATTAAATTCAAGAATTATTTCAATAGAAATAATAAGAAAAGAGTACTAAGTTATTTTCATATTGTTACCTTTGGAAAGGCCAAATAATTTTTAAAGTAAATAAAAAAATTTTGGCTATGCGGCAGGCATCGAATCTCAAAATAATAAAGATATGGGGAACTTAATTGTTGTTGTCAGTTTTAAGCTCAATACTCAAAACGAAGAGGGTGTAATAAAATTTGTGAAATAGTTTCGGAAGTATTCAAGGATTAACTCAAGTAAATAAATCAATCCAGTATTAACTTTCAATATTCTGAAAGTTAAATCATTTCTAACTTGCTTGCACTAGTAGCTATAATGGTCATATTATTTCTTACCCATGAGATATCTACTCATTCTATCACATAAAATTTCTTAAAAAATATTCAACGGTTAATATTCTTGAGTACATTTCAATATTAGTAACTTTATCACGATTGATAAATTCATCAATTAATAAAGGATCGTTAAAAAATATTTTGCTATTTTCTTTTAATTCTTGTAAACCAGATAAATTTTTTGATTTGACCCTTCTAAATAAAGGTCTTATGTAAATTGGAGTGTATATTTTAAACCAATCTAGAATTTGGTGTTTTAAAGGTGGCCCCTCAAAGAAGTTGAACCCGTATTGCGAATTGTACTTTGCTATTTCAGGATTTATATTTTTTAGTAAAGCGGCTTCGAATTTACCACCAACTTTAAATTTTATAGGAATTTTATAACTATAAAAATAAAAGTATGGTTCTGAAAAAGGGACTAATGAATAACAAAATTGATTTAATCTTGAAGTTATTTTCCCAAACCAATATCTTAATCTAAAATTAGGATACAATAGTTCTATAAGATCGCCTGAGATTTTTGAATTTTTAGGTTTAAAGTCCAGACTCTCTAAGTTTTTTTTTCCTAATGTTCTAAAGAATTCAGTTTTATTAAAAATATTGGTTGTTAGATCAGAATTAAAATTATTGTATCTAGATTGTATAAATTCACTAATATTTAGCGAGTTACCTGGAAGTTTCCAAAAACTTTGATATATTTCCCCCCCAGCACCATTAAAATTTAATTCCGCTTTTTCACTACTGTCAATATCCATGCCCGTTCCAAAAGATGAAAAAATTCCATTATAAACAATCCCATCAGTGTTTATAAATTTCTCCACTATTAATTCTTTATATCTGTCTACTGAATATTTATGTTCTTCCTTTAAGTCATAATGTGTAAAATCCAAATTAAAGGTTTTACAAATATTTCTTGCGAAATTAACATCAAAAGAATCTTTACTACCGGAGGTATATATTTTAGGTTTTCTATTATTATTTAATAAGCACATTAAAATCAGGCGTGAATCGAATCCTCCGCTCAAGCCAAGAGTCATGCTTTGAAAATTATCTAGTAGACATTTGAAATAATTAGTTATTTTTTCACTTGTGTATTTTACTGTTTCATCAAATTTTAAATAGTTTGGTTCATCATCAATCGTATAATATTTTTCTATTTCTTTTTTCCCAGGACATATTTCATGTATGTATCTATTGTTTAATTGATTGATGTTTTTTACAATTGTCTTTCTACCAAAAGTTGACTCATATAAAATATATTCATAAAGCTCTGGGGCAGACACTTCCTTATGTGATAAAATCTCGGATATGGCAAGGAAAGAATTGGAAAAAACATTTTTATCAATATCATGGTAAACATGGTATAGACCATTATAGTCATTAAAGATTAAAAATTTATCATTGATTTTTATTAAATAACAATAATGACCCCTTAGGTTTGAAAAATCTATATTTTTTGATGTCAAAATATCTTGATAAAGGTTCTTAGCAGCTTCTTCACCTATTCTATTTTTGTAAACAGGTGTTCCAGTTGAGGCAATAAAGTCTGAATTGCTGAATTGAAAAAAATTTTCATTGTTAACTGATCTTTTTTTATAAATAATTAGTTTGAAATCCAAAAAATCGATTTCTTTGTTTGGGGCTAAATTTTTTCTTTCGAAAATATTTATCGATCTCTTAACATAATTATAATTCCAATTTTTTTTAGATAATATAAATCCACCCACAATTAACTCCATATATTTTAATAAATAAAAGTAGTAAGATGTAATTTCTCATGGTACATTTGAAACTTTTAATAAATTCTGATTTGCTTTCCCATAGTCTAAAACATTTACGCTAGCGTTTAGATCAAGATCACTCAGAAAATATCCTGTTTGAAATAGCTTAGCCCCTACAGTTCCGTAATCAAGAACATTTATAGTGCCATTTGCGTCACCATCGCCTGAATACATACCGTATTTTCCATTGCCAAGAGTTGCTTGATCGTTTCCATATGCTCTGGAAGGGGAAACAGTAAAATCATATAAAGTAGGTGATTCTGATAACGCAACTTTATCTGCACTCATTATGCTGAGATGATTTCGATGCCGAATTATTGTGTAATAATCACCGCTGCTTATTCCATAAAAATTAACCGGGCTTTGCCCGTCTAGATCAACAATGGTGCCGTCATGTTTAATAAAGGCTGCACGTTTTGCAATAGTTGAAGATATTGTACTTCGCAGCTCTATTAGAATCCAATCGACAACCGCAGTTGGGATTGAGAGCACAGTTTCATATCCATTATAATACCATGGTGCGGAAATGTAAGGCTGGCTTAATGGGATAAGGTTTGAACCGTGTAAATTAGTACGCATTTGATCGTTTTCGTAAGCACCTTGCAAAAATACTTTTGGTTTTATTTGTAATGGAGCCTGCAAGGAAGATGAACCCCAAATTTCAGTTTCCCAGACTGTTGCCCAATCGTTTTGATTATTGCCCGTGACTTCTAATTTTAAAAATTTCGCTTCAACAGGATTAAAAATGTTTACAGTCCATTCTTGATTTGACGAAGCAGCGTTCTTTACAATATCAACCCAGTTCACAGAATCTTTCGAAACGGAGATGTTGTAATTATAAATTCGGCCTTCTTGAAAACCATAAAATGAAATTCTAGTTATGCTGATTTGTTTGACAGTTCCTAAATCGTATACCAGCCATTGAGGGATAGGGGATGCTTTCCAGCGTGAATTTGCATCTCCTCCATTTGAATAATATATTCCATCAATTGTTTTATAAGGAGGTTCATCTATATTTGAGGCAGCCACTTTTATAATCGTTAGTTTGTTTATATATCCAGCTGAAGGACGATCAAATATGCTAAAGTATGTTATTGAATTACTAGTAGTAGAGAGAAAATTACCTGCTTGGTCTTGCAGATTATAAACACTGCAAGAATAATTTTGACCAAAAGTATGAGGTGAAGTAGTTAGTGTAATTTTTGTCTCATTTGTGTTAAGTTCTGCTGCATATATTAAAATTCCGTCTGATATTGAGTAGTTTGATAAAGAAGCAATACCTGAAGAACTCAATGGTTCAGAAAACGTAAGCAGTAATTTTGTTGAATCTAATAGCGCTGCGCTTACTAGAGTTGGTGGAATTTGATCTCCCGTAACATATTGAACTGCTCCAATATCCGGCTTTGTTCTGTTTACAATCGTTCCATTTCTGTCTTTAAAACCTTCTGGGACTAATGTAGATATATCAGTACCAGCAGTTAACCCTAAACTGTTTTTTGGTAAACTGAAATCAGATGCATCCATTAGAGAATCAACAGAGCCAAGATGCTGAAGATTACCAGATATTTTTTTATTATAGCTTCCATTTAAAGCATTCCACTCTGTCACTGTTAAACCACCAACATTTTCCAGAGAAATCATTTTATCATTTATACCTTTATTTGTTCGATAAAAAAGATTGTTTTCAAAAATGATATTTGAATATTGGGAAAAAATCACACCCACATTTTCGGAGGTGGTATTCCCACAATTAACATATAGATTGTTTAAAATATATGTTTGGTCCCCAGTCCAATCGTGTGCCCACTTATTGAAATTATACATAGTATTATTAAATACAAAATTATTCTGAGGCATATTAGCTGCATCTGCTTTCAATATAGAAAAAGCAAAACCGCTAATTGAATATGTACTTGTTCCACCTCTAATATCATTAAATACATTAAAATAAAATTTGTTATCACTTGCATTTACTTGTATTCCCATCGGAGATTCAGTGAAGTAATTATTATAAATCTCAATATAGGTGCTGGCATCTCCCGAAACTCCTGAAGTAATCTGACCGCATTTACCATGAGTAGCAGGTAGAGGATTAGTAACCACATTATTATAAAATTTATGATATTTTGACACACCAATATTCGACGTTCTAAAATAAAACCCACCCATTGCCCACCATTTAATATAGTTGTTATAAATATTCCAGTAAGTGCAACCATCAGCAGCCACTATACCATACTGGATGCCAGATGAGGCGCTATATTGTAGATATTGCTCAACTCCAAAATCAGAATTAATATTATTATTTCTGATGATAGCAAAATCAGATCCATTAAAGCCTGCAATACCGGCGAATCTACAATATTTTCCCACAGAAGAATTTTCAATTATTACATTATTTGAACCATCTAATCTTATTGCACAATACATCCCGCCTTGGATATCCAATCCATCAATAACAATAAAGTTGGCATTTTGTAATTTTATTGCGTCATATACTATACTACCATCTAAATTTATCTTACCTGAATATTTTATGGACGAATAAAAAATTGCTGGATTGGATGTTGCATAAACATATAGTGCACCATTCTCAGCTGATGACCAGAATTTATGGTCAGAGCAAATCCCGTAAGTCCCATCACCATTGGATTCACTCGTTATCCCACCAGCAATCGAAGTTTCAAGGCCATCTAACCAAATACGAGAAATCCCTACCTCAAGTCTGATCCCTGGTGTTATATTCATTCTCCAAATATTGGGGGAATACTCAATCCAATTCGCTGCGTTGGTCCATCCTGGTACTTCCTCCCTTAAGCTGATTATTGGTTTTGCTCCTTCGCTATAACCGCCATAATATATTCTCTGACCTGAAGTACCACTGTTCTTAATAACTAGATTTTCAGTCCATATATCTCCTTTCTTAAACAAAATTTGATCGCCTGGGTTAAGGCTTCTTGAATTTAATTTACTAATAGTCTTCCATGGAGAATTCTCGGATGTACCGTTGTTCGAATCATTTCCTTGGGAAGATGATACGTAATAGGTCGTTTGAGGAAAGAGTGAAATTAAACATACGAAAGATAAAAAGATAGCAATTCTCATTCTATACATAACAACATCCATTCTTAATTTGATAAACATAATTTGTTTCGCCTTGGGTGGATTAAAAAGTTCAAACTATATGCCATTTTTATTAATTCATACATTTTATTCATCGGCCTTGTCTCAATAAATTAGCGTTAATTTTACCTGACTTTTTTACTTATAGTTTTGTGTTTTGAACAAATATAATAATAATATTAAAGATTTCATTCTAATCATATTTTAATTCCCATAACATAACCTCATAATTCAATCTTATTTATCATTATGGTACTTAATTGGCCTCTGTTTTGTTCTTTTTTATTCAAATTTATTGATAATGCATTTTTTTGAGGCATAATATTTGTAATATTTAGGGTGAGTAAAATAGTGTTTTAAGGGTATTTTAAACAAAATTCTTGTTCTGATTATTCCCTGAAAACATTATTCTTAAATGTAGCAAGATCCTCTATTGAATTACGATGTGGAATCCATACACTTTTTCAAAGTAAAGTTAAACCAATTGAGTAATTGACTAAGCTATTAATTTTAATAGAGGACAAATAATTTTTCTTTCATGTGACTGACAGAGCGAAGCTGTGCACTGATGTCTTCATTCCTAAGTTGTAAAACAAATTAATTATTCTATAATTTGTTCGCCTCCCCGGCCTAGCCAAACAAAGCGGGGCAGGCTGGCGGATTCATATAATTAGCAATGCAAAAAAGTAGTAAATCTAAAATTTGAAAAATTATATATTTTTGATGCATGAAATAATTTACCTATCAACATTCAAAATTCAACACTCATAATTCATCATTAAACAATTTCCCAAATGTCCAAATCCCTTACAGATAAAACTATATCCGGTTTAAATTGGAGCTTCATTGGCAATAACTCAATGGCGGTTATTAATATTGTAGTAGGGATTGTATTAGCCCGTCTTCTTCTGCCGCAAGACTTTGGGCTTTTAGGAATGACATATATATTCCTAGGGCTTGCGGAACTATTTGTAACGCTTGGTATGGGCTCTTCTGTTCAGAGACTTAAAAATCTAACAAGAGAACATATAAGGGTTGCTACAACAACAACGATTATTTCAAGCTTAATGGTATATTTTATTTTCTGGTTTTCTGCCCCTTACATTGCAGGATTTTATAAGGAGGACAGGCTCATCTCGATAATAAGAGTCTTATCATCTTTATTTATTATACAGGGTTTTGTGACTGTTAGCTATGGACAAATAAGAAGAGCGCTTGATTTTAAATATATTCTAAAAATCGATTTAAGTTCTTTTACTTTGGGTTACGGTGTCCTAAGTTCGCTTTTAGCCTTTCTGGGTTATGGTGTCTGGAGCTTAGTATATGGCAGAATAGCATCTTCTATGATATCTGCGGTTATTATTATAATTAAAGTGCCGGTAAATTTTAATCCTTTAATCAGGAAAAAAAGAATTTAGGGATTTAGCCGGGTTTGGTGCCGGTATTAGTATAAGCAACCTTATTTTTTATGCTTCTTCGAACATAGATCTATTAGTTGTTGGAAAGATGCTGAATTCTTATATGTTAGGTTTATATACAAGGGCACTTAATTTAACGAAGGAATCGATGACAAAAATAACCGGTGGAATTTATAATGTTCTCTTTCCTGCTTTTGCGGCAGTTCAAGATGATTCTGATAAATTAAAAATTGCATATTTAAGAACAATTAAAACTGTTTCTTATTTTGTGTTTCCTGTTCTTATTTCAATGATAGTAACAGCCGAGTATGTAATAAAAGGACTTTACGGTGCGAAGTGGGGAGGTGCAATTACATCCTTCCAAATCTTAGGTGTTGCCGGTATTTTAAGAGCCACTTTACCTTACTCCGGTGCCATCGCACAGGCTACCGGAAGAGTGTTTATAGAAGCTTTTCAGCAGCTTATTTATTTTTTAATTTTAGGCGGATGTGCGTTCTTTGCTATTCGTTTTGGAATCGAGGGGATTGCCGCTTCAATACTTATTGCAAGTTTATGGTTGTTCGCTGCTCAGAGCTGGCTGGCATTAAAAATTATCAAATCAAACTGGAAAGAGTTTCTTGGAGCAATGATCCCCGGATTTGCCAACTTAATTTTAATGATGGCCGTAAATCTTTTTTTATTTTTTATGCTGGAAAATTTTTTTAACAATCTTCCAAACGAATTTAAGCTGATCATAACAGTCGTTGTAAACGCAATAATATTCCTTGCAGCATTAGTTTTTATACCTGCTTCTATAAAAGGAGATACGTTTGATTGGCTAATTGAAAAATATAAAAAATATATACCAAAACCATTCATCAAATTTTATTTTTCGTTTAACACCCCGGCTTAATTGAGTGGCCTATGAGTGATTTGTATAACCATATATATAGTTGCTTAAGTATTATTGAAATTTTAGTGATAAGTTAACGGCCATATTTCAGGGAATTGGTTTTGAAATAATTTTGAAGCTTGCAATTACAAATTATCAAAATTTAAAATTGAGGAAATAATAGGATGTACAGTTCAATAAAAAAGAAAATCAAAAAATATTTAGAAAAAAAAGTTGGTGCATTGCTTGAACCTTCAATAAGCAAAGTAATGATAAATAATTTTAGTCTAAATCAACAAATGCAGATATTCCTAAAGTTATTTTATAAAGAACAGGTAATTGATAAGAAAAAGAAATTTAGTTTTGATGAAGTTGGCTTTGATGTTTATTCATCAACATTTGAAGACGGAATTCTTCAATATATATTTTCAATAATAGGAATGGAAACGAGAAAATGTGTGGATATTGGATGTGGAGCAATAAACGGAAGCAATGTTGCAAATTTAATTATTAATCATGGTTTTAAAGGTCTTTTAATAGATGGCAATTCTGAACAGATTTCTATCACCAAAAATTATTATAATATTCACCCGGAATCTTCGGTTGACCCTCCAATAGCTGTTTGGGAGATGGTTAATATCGAAAATATAGATAGTATTTTAAAAAAAAATGGCTTTGTTGGGAGAATCGATCTATTATCCATTGATTTAGATGGAATAGATTATTGGATTTGGAAAGCTATCAAAGTTGTTAAACCAAGAGTTTTATTAGTTGAATATCAAGATGCTCTTGGACCAAGTAGATCCTGGACAATTCCATATGAACCAAATTTTAATCTTAAGGACTATGAAGTAAATAGAAACGATTACAATTATGTCGGGGCTTCCTTGAATGCATTTGTAAAGTTGGGAAAAGAAAAAGGTTATCGATTGGTAGGATGTAATAAAGGCGGGTGGAATGCTTTTTTTATTGCATCAGGTATTGCGGATGATCTTTTACCGGAGGTTTCTACAGAAAGTTGTTTTAAGTACGAGAGAAACCAATATAGTATGAAGTATAGATTTCCGTTAATAGCTGATCTGCCATGGGATGAAGTTTAAAGAAATGATTGAGCTAGTATTAGTTTTATAATCGTGACGTTTATTTGCAAAAGCAAAACTGTGATTAATATGATCATTAAGCTGAATCCTAATTACTCCTTTTGTCTTTATAAATAAAAAATACTAATAACTGCAAATACCTTTAACAATGCCAATCATGATTTTATGAATTTAAAGATTGAAAAAAACAAATTTTATTTCTGGTTATTTCTCATAGTAATAATTCTGGCAGGATTATATTTCAGGCTAAAAGGACTTGGTAAATGGCCGCTGACAGTAGATGAGTACTACATCGTTAAGTCTTCACAGAATATCCTTAAATATGGCTTACCTCAATGGGATGCAGGAGGTTATTATATTAGAGGTTTACCTCAGCAGTATTTAACTGCTTTGCTGCTTTTTCTTGGATTAAAAGCCGAATTTGCTTCCAGAATAATCCCTGTTATGGCAAATCTGTTAGCTATTCCGGGATTATACTTATTAGGAAAAAAAGTGGCCGGAAAAACAGTCTCTGTTGCCTTAGTGCTTGTTTTTACTTTTTCACTATGGGAGATTGAGTTTGCCAGGTTTGCAAGAATGTACACGCTATTTCAAACAACATTTATATGGTACTTATATTTTTTATACAGAACTATAATTGAAAAAGATGGTGAGGCCTTTAAGTGGCTCTGGATACTTAGTTTTTTGAGTATCTTTATTTATGAAGGAAGTATCTTTTTAGTGACTCTGAATTTCCTTCCAATTATTTGGGATAACCATAAAAATATCATAAATCCATTTTCTTATGAAGTTGTTAAAAGAAATCTCCTAAAATTGATCATCGGTATCGGCATATTTTTAATTGCCTATGCATTATTAACATTAAATTTCCGTACATTAAATCAAAATAATATGCTGCCGCCTGATGTAGTGGATTACTTTAAAACATTTAAATCGGGGGGGGTGATAAGAAAACCTGTTCTACTTTTACAAACTTTACCTTCCAACTTTTCTTGGCTGTTTCTACTTTTAATACCTTTAGCTATTAATATTCTAACTTTTATTAAAATCAAAAAATCAGAGACGACAATTTTTTTTAAGACAGCTTTTACTGTACTGTTGATTTTTTCTTTTCTTAACCTTATCGGGCTTATTATTATATCTTCTCTAATCTTCGTTCTTATGGGTTGGTTAGAACCGCACGATTTCAGATTATTTCAAAAGCGACAATCCTCGAATCGCAAATGGAAAATTTTCCCTTCAAATATTTTCAGAAGCTTCTTATTTACTGGTTTAATAAATTTTATTTTTTGGATTGTGTTTGCTCTAAATACAAATACATGGTATAATTTCTTTCGGGTTGATCTAGTTTCAACCAAAATTTTGGCTTTAAAAACAATTGTTAAGGAATCCATAAACTATCCTTATATTTATGAAACATATGCTTTATTCCGGGATACCATTCCGATCATGATAATGATAGTGTTTTTTTTATTGACCTTTTTAATGATTTATATTTTTATCAATTTTTATAAAAAGGAAGTATTTCATTATCGCTTTTTAATTTTTTTACTTTTAATCTTAATTTTAGCGCAAAATGTGCTCAGTCTTACTTATTTCGAAACCCGTTATTTTTTCTTCTTATACCCTTTAATTTTATTGTTGGTTTTATTAAGCCTTGAAAGAATTATTAATTTAATAACCAAAAGGAATTACTTGAACAAGTTTGCTTTTGGATTGTCTCTGGTTGTTGTATTAATCTTCTCAGAGGACTTTCAAGCAAACCATCTTTTAAATATTGATGGCAAAGAAATAAATTTCAGACTTAACTATAGCTTTCCGTTGGCCCTTCATTATTATCCCAGATGGGACAGCGAAACTCCTGCTGAGATTGTGAACAAAGAATCAGTTAAGGATGATCTTATTATTACGAATGAACAGACATGCGAATTTTATCTGGACAGGATGGATTATATCTTTAGGGATTATAGATGGGCAGAATTCCCCGGTGAATCAATTTTTAATGGAACAAAAGAAAGATGGTCAAATGCTAATTTAATTTACAAATATCCGGAGCTCAATCGGAAACTGGACAATTGTCCGCATAGAATCTGGCTTCTAATTAATACAACATGGGCTCTTGATGAATTGAATTCATTAGTTAACAAGTATGAAAAATATTTGTATTATAAAAGCATTGATGGGCGAGTGTTACTTTTTAATATTCCTAAGTCAAACCATACTAGCTGAAAATAATTTTAAAAACAGATCGAAAGTTACTTATATAGCTGCATTTTTTAATATGAAATATTTAATTAGAAAATTAATTAATTGTTCTCTAAATCCTTTATCACCTAAATAAGGAAATAGTCGAAGCATTATCTTCCCATTGTGTAAAAAACTGACTTGTATATAATTTTAACTATATCAATAGATCAAGCTACATTTACTAAAAAAATTACTGACCAGTTTCTGCTATAAAGTTTAAAAAAGGATATATAAAAATGATGGGTATCAAAAAATATTTAAACCATTTCTTCCTGCTGAATTTCTAGCTCTAAGAAGAAGAATTATTAATAATAATTATGAAAAAAGGGAAACAAAAATTTTTGAACAGGTTGTAAAAGAATATTTAGTAAGCCACAAGATTACTAAATTACAATTGGGAAGCCAGAGGAATGCTCTTAAAGGATGGTTGAACACAGATAGGTTTGCTGATAAGATTAATAACATTTTTTTTCTCGATGTTACAAAAAAGTTTAATATACCGGATGAATCTTTCGATTATGTTTATTGCGAAGAATTGATTGAGCATATTGACTATAAAGAAGGCATAAATATGCTCAAGGAATGCTGTAGAATATTAAAATCGGGTGGAAAAATAAGAATAGGAACGCCTGATTTAAAAAGTTTTATAGAAATTTATAATCCCAGCCATAATCAAATTCAAGGTGAATATATAAAATGGATCGTCGATAGTTATCTGACAGATATCAAAATATACAATAGTGTTTTTGTTATAAATAATGTTTTTTATAATTGGGAACATAAATTCATTTATGATTTTGATACCTTAGCTGACTCATTGCAAAGAACAGGTTTCAATGGTATTGTGCGAAGACTTGATGGCGAGAGCAGTGACGAACATTTGAAAAATATTGAGCAGCACGTGATAGCCTCAGAAAATAATAAATTTAGAAATTTTGAGTCATTTTTTATAGAAGCCCAAAAACCAGTCAAATGAAGCGTGAATGAAAAATAATTATCCCAAAGTGACAGTTGTCATCCCTACTTATAATAGATCGCAATTAATTCAGAGATCAATAAATAGTGTTCTTAATCAAACTTATAAGAATGTTGAGCTGATTGTCGTTGATGATTCAGATGATGATACAGAAATTAAAGTTAAAGAAATAAAAGATGAGAGACTGATTTATATAAAGAATAGTCAAAGAATGGGTGTGTCAAAAGCAAGAAACATGGCTATTAAGATTTCCACAGGTGAGCTTATTGCTTTTCAGGATTCCGACGATGAATGGTATAATGATAAGCTTGAGAAGCAAGTTAACCTTCTCCTTAAATCTTCACCCCGGGTTGCTGCCGTTTACTGCGGACAGGAATTTTTTGATATTACTACTGGTGAAAAAACTGGCATCGAATTAACCGAGATTAATTTCAGAAAATCTTATGCAGAAGGATTTCTCCAGACTCCTGCAACACAAACAGTATTAATTAAAAAAAGTGTTTTAAATGAGGTCGGTTATTTTGATGAACGACTTAGAGCCGCCGAAGATACGGAACTGGCAATTAGGGTATCAAAAAAATACCTGTATGCCTTCGTTAAAGAACCCTTGATAAAGGTTGCAAGAAACCATGATTCTTTGATGGGCAATGCGAAAAATTATCTTTACGCTTATGATCTTATTTACGAAAAACACAAAGATTTCTTGAGTAATAAAATTTTATTCGGGTTATGCAAAGTTCTTGCTAATTATTGGATTCTAAAAGGAGATTACAAAAAAGCAAAAGGGTATATAAAAAAATCCCTCGAACATCAACTTGAACTTAAAACCCTTGCTCAGTATAGTGCAATTGTAATTGCTCCGTTTCTATTAAAATATGCACATAGTAAAAAGTATAAGAATGGGATTCCTCACCCAACTCAGCCGGGAAAGATAATTGAGGACGACAGAAAAGATTTTTAACTCTGATTTTAAATCTCACCAAACCATATATTAATTTTAAAACTGATTATCATTTTATTCATGAATTTTAATCCTAAGGTTTCAGTAATAATTCCTGTGTTTAACCGGGAGAATCTAATACAAAAGTCCATAAATAGTGTTCTGAACCAGACTTACAAAAACTTAGAATTGATTGTAGTTGATGATGCATCTACGGATAATACTGCTCAAAAAATATCAGAAATTAAAGATAAAGATTAAAATATATTGGAAATGAGGTAAACCTCGGCCCATCGCAATCAAGAAATAAGGGAATTGAATTATCAACTGGGGAAGTAATAGCTTTTCAGGATTCGGATGACGAATGGCATGCAGATAAATTGGAGAAGCAGATTGATCTGCTTCTTAAATCTCCGCCGGATGTTGTCGCAGTTTATTGCGGAGTAGAATTTTTTGATATTAGAACTGATATGAAAATTGGGGAAGATCGGCAAAATGACGACTTCAAAGTCGATTTTTTATCTGGTTCACATTTACCACATACACCATCAACTCAGACTGTGTTAATTAAAAAAAGTGTTCTCAACGAGGTCGGTTATTTTGATGAAAGACTCGAGCTGCGAAGATACAGAGTTAGCTATAAGAGTATCTAAAAAAATATCGCTATGGTTATGTTAATACACCTTTGGTGAAAATTGCACGAAACCATAATTCATTAATGAGCAACGTAAAAAATTATACTATTTCTAAAGAAATAATAATTGAAAAGCACAAAGATTTTTTAAGCAAAAAGATTTTATGGGGTTTATGCAAAGAAGTTGCTAATTATTATATCTTAAAAAGTGATTATATGAAAGCGAAAGAGTATATAAAAAAATCTTTTACATTCAAATTTGATCTTAAAAAGCTTTGCCAATTTACTGCAATTTTAATTGCCCCTTTTTGGATAAAATTCTTATAGTAAAAAATATAAAAAGGAATCCTTCCTCACCCAAATTTCGCAGGTCAATTTATTAAAGATGATTCTTAAAGATTATTAAAAGTCGATTTTTAATGATAGCGAAAATTATTTGTTTAGTACTGACGTCAGCCCCGCCATTTTCACAGTGATGCCTTCACAATGGCGGGGTTTTTCGGCTAGCTGATTTGTACTGGATTTATTCACCCCGTCTTCGGTTGCAAATAAATTTAGGTATCATAGTTATTTAACATAATGATCATCTTCTGAAGATTTTATATTAAACTTTTAACTAATGAACTGTTAGATGGCATTAAATTTTATTCGTCACAATCATGATAAGCTTCTCTATAGGCGTTTTAAAACTGTAATCAATTTCATTCTAAGTTTTTTGTTGAATATTAAAATAAAAACATGAATAGTAAAACTCCCATAGTATCCTTCGTTATTCCCACCCATAACCGGGCTAATGTTATTAGAGATTGTCTTGAAAGCGTTGTAAACCAAACTTACCGCAATATTGAAATTGTAGTTGTCAATGACAACTCGACAGATCACACACTAAAAATATTAGAAGAATATCAAAACAAGTATAACTTTTCAGTTTTTTAATAATGATGGAAAGGGCGTTTGTTCAGCTCGAAATTTAGGAATTAGAATGGCAAAAGGTGATTACATTTCCTTTATGGATGACGATGATATTTGTGAATTGTTTAGAATTGAGCAGCAAATGAAACCCATAATAGAAAGCGGTTTCAAATTCAACTTCATTATATCGAGTTTTTCTATATTTTCGAAAACTGGAGAAACTGTGAAGATTTATGATTATTTGCTTAAAACAGATTCAATTGGGTATACTGTTAGATGGCTTCTTAAACGCGAATTATTGTTAGAGGCCGGGCTATTTGACACATCACAGCCAAACATTGAAGAAGTTGAATTATTTTTTAGATTAAAACAAAAAGCTCAAATTTTTTTTTAGTACTGTTCCGGTAGTAAAAGTTAGGGAGTCTCAAGTATCGCTTACAAAGACAATGATAAAATGATCCAGGGTATTCTCAGGTTGTTGGAGCTTCATTCTAATAAAATGGGGTGGTATGAAAAGAATGCCTGGTTAATTCATTTGTGCATAAAATATATAGAACAGGAACACTATGAAAACTTTTACCTTTACTACGAACAACTTGCCAAAGAGCATTTCCGATTGAATAGAATTGCATTACTGCTTAGTTATAAAATTAAAAGTCTGCTTCCTTCAATAATTTATGATAGAATCTATTCTAAATTTGAGGGTTTGATAAATGGCAGAAATAAAACATATCCAGTAAAGATTGATTAATAATTTTTCCTATTGAATAAAACTTAATATCTATGTGTGGAATTGTTGGTATAGTAAATAAAGAACCTCAGAATAAAGAAAAACTTAAGCATCAGCTAGGCGAAATGCGTGATACAATGATTCATCGTGGTCCTGATGGATTTGGTTCATGGATTTCTGATGATAGTAAAGTTGGGTTTGGGCATAGAAGACTTAGCATCATCGATCTGAGTGAAGCCGGTAAACAGCCAATGTCAAATCCCGAACAGACAATATGGATTACGTTTAATGGAGAGATATACAATCATTTAGATATCAGGAAAGAGTTGGAAAATCTCGGCTACAACTATCACTCGGGTACTGACACAGAGACTATTATCTATGCATATCAAGAGTGGGGAATAGGTTGCCTGAATAAATTAAACGGAATGTTCGCTATTGGTCTTTGGGATGATCGGCAAAAATGTTTATATCTTATTCGTGATAGAGTTGGGATCAAACCACTCTATTATGTCGAAACGGGAAAGAGTCTTTTATTCGCATCAGAAATTAAATCGTTTTTTAAGCATCCTGATGTAGTAAAGCAAATTTCGGAGGAAGGATTATATCATTATTTTTCGTTCGGTTCAACGCCTGCTCCGTATACTTTATTTAAGAATATATTTTAAAGTGTCGGCCGGGTCATTATTTAAAGATAACCAATAACAATAAACCACAAATAATTGAGTGGTGGAATCCGCTTTGGAATACTTCGAATCAGCCATTATTGAAAAGTGAAGAGGAACATACAGGTATTTATTAAACCTATTAAGAGATTCAGTCAAGCTGAGAACAATATCCGATGTTCCGTATGGTGCATTTTTAAGCGGTGGACTTGATTCAAGTTTAATTACAGCTTTAATGACTGAGCAAACAGGAAAAGCGTGGACACATACTCAATTGACGTCATAGGTGACAATCCTTATTCTGAACAGGACTATGCAAAAATTGTTGCTGAAAGATTTAATTCTAATCATTATACAAGGACGATTAATGATGATAATTTTGAAGAATATTTCAGAAAGGCAGTTTCATCTTTGATTTAGCAATTGAGCCAGATAGGCCGGATAACTTATACAATGCGGCATACCGCAGAGAATTTACTGGACATTGTGCATATTTTTTGGCGAGAAATCAAAAATTATTCAAAATTAACTAAATCCATTAGTACGTACGATATTGTTAAAATCACTACGAAAAATTTTATCAATTTTCCGATGGTCAGGAGGGAATTAGATATTTCACAAAATGTTATATCAGGAATTAAAACATCGCTTGCCCGAATTATTGCTTTTACGAGTGGATAAAAGAAGTATAGCAAATTTATTGAACCCTGAGTTCCATTCCGCTAGATTATAGGATCGTGGAACTTGTAATTCCATATTCCTGAAAATAAAGACTGAACCATAAATACATTGAAGAAAGCGGAAATCATGTTATTACTGGTTTGGTAAAACAGAACTCCGCCGAAAAAAAAAGAAAAGGGGTTTGTTAGGGTTCCATCAAAAATAATCTAATAAAAAGGTAAGTATCCCAAATGAAATCTTGCTCAACGAATAAAATTTCACGATGTCTAAAATACAGATTTGTTAAAAAAAAAAAAAAAAAAAAAAAAAAAAAGAAAAAAGAAAAAAAAAAAAAAAAAAAAAAAAAACAAAAAAAAAAAAAAAAAAAAGGAATTGAATGGTATAAAGATTATGTTTCTGGTTTACCCTTTAGTTAGAATGGATAAACTCATATCTCAGTAATTTGGTACGGAAAGGGTATTGATATAAAATTTATAAATTATCAAGATTTGCCTGCGGTTAGTTTAGGGCAAAA
>JADJXI010000018.1 GCA_016715905.1 Sphingobacteriaceae bacterium
AAATTTTTGATTTGTAAAATTTATTGAGGCTACACAATTGTATATAGGGATAGCAAAATTTTAGGCTGCCATTTTTACTTCAAAAATAATTCTTATAACAGCCTTTTTTGTTAGTTTTTTGTGCATAAAGCCATCCCTTGTTATACTTTGGCTTCCCAGGCATGGAGTTTTTTGCATCAGTTCTTCAAAACCAAGTATGTTTATTCGTTTTATGTTATAAACTGTCATAACTAATGCCCATTCCCATTTACTTTTTTTTAATCCCTTGAGTTAGTGTCAAATTATAGCCCTAAACTCTTTTCATCGTGCCAAAAATATGCTCATTAATTTCTTGTCGTTTGCGATAGAGCCCGTATTGTTCTTTGTAATTTTTATTATTTATTTCTATTGCCTCTGCATATTCGCTTCGTTCTATTTCCTTCACCACATCAGCCTTTGCTGTGCATAGTTTTAAGCACACTGGGTTTTAATGCATGGTTCGGTATTTTAAATTTATGAGAACCATTGTGGCTTTCTTTTGCTGTGCCAGGTACCGGTTGTTGTTGGTGTTTGCTTTGCGGGCAGGTGTATAAGTCATTCTCTTGATTATACGGAATTTAGTTACTAAATAATCTTTAGTGGTGCCTTTATCGTTACTGTTAACTATCTCTTGTTGCGCTACAATGGTGCTTTCTTTATCCGTGTTGTTGACACGTTTGTATTTCCTTTCATTGTTATATCCTTTATCTGCTAACACGATAAAAGGCTCTGCTTGTATATTTTTTAGTCTCTAATGCTATGTTGCCCAATGCATTTCTATCGTTACGATTAATTGTGTGGGTTGCTACTAATAATTTATGCTTGTCATCTGAAGCTTGTGTATTGTACCACCTCTACTACTTGACCTTGTATTAATAAGGCTCTTGCATCTGCATCCGTTGTGCTTATTTGCGTCCGTTACTTTTAGTTAAGTAATCCTGAAGTTGATCATACTTTATCTTTTGCGTTTTAAGTCTTCCTAATTTCTCTTCTATGTTTTTTACTTTTCGTTTTGTTCGTTTCTTATCTGTAAGGCATCTAATTCTTTGAGATATTGATTAGCTTTGCTTCAATGTAGGCAAAATGTCTATCTATCTTTTTTGGTTATAGTTGTTTTCTTACTATTGTGTGCCCTTACTTTGGTATATATGGCTATAACTTCTCTGCTACTAAATCAGCATCTTTTAAAAAACAATACAAATAATTTAAACGTGTTGCTAAGGCTGGGGATTAACTTTTCTGAAATCCGCTATGGAATGATAGTTTGGTGTTAAGCATTACACAACCATTGCATTTCAAATATTACGGCTACTTTCTTTTTTGATAATTTGACGTGATGAACGGATTCCATTCATATACCCGTAAATGTAAATTTTTAAAAATAACTGATTAGTAAAACTCGGACGGCCTTCTGATTTTACAGATTTGTTTAAAAATAGTTTTTCTAATTCCCAACTTCTCTACAAAGGCATCTATAAATCTAACTACTGTATTTTCTTTTTTCTACAATCTTCAAGGCTTTTAAACTCAATCTGACTGCGGCTTTTAGAGATTACATTTGGCATAATCAAAGATAATTCATATTCGTTTTTTTTTATTTATCTTTATTTCAGTAATAACAAACAGTTGCTGTTAAAACCCAACTTTTTGTAGCGCTGACGTTACTGGTAATGTGCCGGGACATCGAACATGAAAAAAATATTAATCCTGACAATAGCATTTTTCACGACAATATCCATTCTGTTCGGACAGACGGACAAGAAAACTATTTTAATAAAAGGCAGGGTCTACGGACAATCAAAAAATGAAAACAACTTCCTTCCGCTCGCTACAGTTTACGTTAAGGACACCAAAACATATTGCTTGACGGATACCCTTGGTTATTATTCGCTCGACATTTCATCACTTGGCGACAAAGGACGAAAAGTTGTTCTTGTTTGCAGATACATTGGTTACGTTATTAAAGAAATACCCCTTGGTAAAATAAAAAATTCTATATCGACAGACTTTATTCTTGAAGCTGCTCCAGCCTGCAATTATCCTGACGTTTGGAGTTCAATTGAAATAAAAAGCCCAGACACAGCCCAGTATTGTAAAATACTTAAACGCGGACACGATACTTTAACATTTTATAGACGACATAGCAATTGTGACAGCGTAACATTTTATAAGTTTCAAGTATTTAAACAAACACAGACATACGGCATCCGAACATTTCTTCCAGTTAAGTATGCTCAACCGAAAAGGTGCAAAGACTTCTTCTCTGCTGACCCAAGAAAATTAGTTTTTAAACAATCGCAAACTTGCCTTCATTCTCCCGAAACAATTAATTTCATGAATGGCTTTGAAAAAGCTATTCGTGACCTGAAACGTGACACTTTGAATTGTTCAAACAAAATACAATATTCAATTACAATTGGTAATAAATATTATAAAAGCAAAATAAAGACATGTAGCCAAGACATCGAAAGACTAATGAATATGTATTTTGGTTGCGCAATTGAAGACACAAGACAATTTCAAAGTGGCTATTGAACTGTGTGCGGCACACAACCAGTAACAGCAAATTCGCCCAATGCGGCGGGACAGGGTCATCGCTCGCGCGCAAAATTAGTTGCCCCTTCGGGAAATTTTATTTGCGGCTCGCTAAAAACCATTGTATCTTTAAATAAACATTTGTGGGTATAGACACAGGAAGCTTCGAAAGCCGCACTGGGCAAATTCGCAAAACGTTAGGTTCCATTTGTAACGCACCTGTGTGTGTTAAGCTAGACGTAGCAGTAGAAATTTTTTTTTAAGTTGCGGGACGTTAAAGCAAGGCGTAAAAATTTTTGATTTTTTTATTAAATAAATCCTAACCTTTTGTCTAAGCAGTTTTTTTGAAAAAAAAACGTTTTGCTTAGCAAAACAAAACGGTTAGTGGATTTGGAGTGTTGCGAGTTCACTCGCATAAGTGACAAAGACGCTAAGCGTTTTTGCTTAGACAAAGGTAGCGAAAATTTTTTACAAAGTCAACGGTTTGACAAGGGGTAGACTTTGTTTTTATAAACAAAATCAAAAATTTTTACCCTTTTATTTTGTCCCGACAACTTAAAAGTTGGCTTTCTAAGACTGCGTCAAGCTGTCGCGCTTGAAGCAATAATAGAAAGCCTAAAATTTCTCCTGTGGACCCTAGACTTTAAAGCTTGACCGCTGCTGCGGTCAGTGCGCCACAAACGAAACCTAACAACGGCTAAGCACAATGCCTTTTTCTTTTATCTATTGTTACCTTCATTTCATTTCGGTAACTTTGAATATGGAAAAAGGCACTGATGCCTAGCCGTTATCCGTTAGTTGCAAGTGTAAAGACAGACATGACCTTATTAGAACTCGACATTTTAGAAAAAGAAATTACAACTCGGTTAAGAGATCTTAACTCGAAAAAAACTGATCCCGAAATCTTAGACACCTTTTTGTCGGAAGCATTTAGAAAATATACTACTATTCATAAAGCGTATATCGACTTAATAAAAAACGGTGACGAAAGGACAAGAATAGAAGCATTAAAGAGAGCACTTTACATCCAATGGATCGGAAGTTTCGAACCATCTTTTATAACAGGCATTACGACATCCTTTGACACATTTGAAAATGCAGCGGGTGGACTTGAATTAAAAGACTTTCAATTTGTTTATAGCTACGTAGACAATCTTATCAAGAATAACGAGCTTGACGAAGAGTTGATAGAAATGCTTTCCTATTATGCATGTTGGGAATTTGTTTTTGAATTTGAAAATTTTAAAGACTATAAACATCTTCATCATTTTGTTTTCAATACTGACCAGGAGACATCTTATGTTCCATTAATTAGAAAGCGAAATCTTGAACAGCGCGGACAAATGGGTGACTACTTTTTGAGTTTGAGTACATTGACCGAAGACACCAGCAACTAACACAGGCTCACACGCAATGCGGAGTTTGTGCAAGATGCAAATACAATTTTAAAGGTGCGCTTCGCGCAAATTATTTTTTGTATTTGCAATTTAGTTCTGTACATTTAATAAAGTTTTTCGCTCAAGACAGTTTTGTGGTTTTTAATTCCGCACTGCGTGTAGCCTGAAAACGTTACCAGTAAGCTTAAGAAAGACAAACAATGAAGACAATAATGATTATATTTTCTGTTTTAATAACTAACATGTGTTTAGGACAGACGTTGGAGTTTAAAAATGGGAAAAAGAAATTATACATTTTTAAAGACTTTCAAGGAACATTTTTACTAAATGACAGTAGTAGTTATACTGGCACAGTAATTAAACTATCTGCGACAGATATAACCGTTGAGACAACAGAAAAAATGAAAAAAGTGATCGTTATACATGATATTTTGAGCGTGAATTATTGTAGATCAAAATTTGGAACTGCGAATAAGAGTTATGGGACGCATTGTAAAGACGTGAAACTAAAAAACTACAAATACAAGTTTACGAGAGAATAATAATTCTAAATCAAATATGCGAAGACTGAAGAACAAGCTAAAACTAAGTAAAGCCAACTGGTAACACAGGTTACACGCAATGCGGAGTTTATGCAAGTTGCAAATGCATTTTTTCATCGGAAGAATATTTTTTGCATTTGCCATTTAGTTCAGTACATTTAATAAAGGTTTTCGCTCAAGACAGTTTTGTGGTTATTTATTCCGCACTGCGTGTAGCCTGAAAACGTTAGCCACAATGCAAAGAGCGACAGCATGTAGCCATTTAGACATACTTTTAAATTAACAAACAAGACAAAAAATATAAACGACAGACAATGAAAACAATACTACTTATCACTTTAACAGCTTTTATCGGCTTGACAACTTTACAAGCACAGAATCCAATGGTTCAAAGTATTTTAAATGATGTCAGGATTGACTCACTCACTAAATTTGTAGCACAGCTTTCAGGTGAAACACCTGTGATTATTAATGGGCAACCCGATACTATCAAAACACGATACTCCTTTAGTTCAGGGAATGAAAAAGCTTTTCAGTTTATGAAAGCAATATTTGTGCAGTATGGATTTGTTGTTGATTCAATGGTTTTTAGTGCTAACGGAAAAAATCTATTTGGAATAAAAACAGGATATAAATATCCCAATAGGAAGTTTATTCTTGGAGCACATTATGACAACATGCCTAATACTCCTATTGCACCAGGAGCTGATGATAATGCCAGTGGAACGGCTGCGGTGCTGGAAGCAGCAAGAATTTTTTCGAACTATAATTTTCCTCATACCCTTGTGTTTGCTTTATGGGATGAAGAAGAACAGGGGTTATTGGGTAGCACAGCTTATGTTCCAACAATAGGTTCTAATAATGATACGCTTATGGGATACATCAATATGGATATGTTGGGATGGGATGGAAATAACGACACAATAGCTGATTTGAATGTTAGACCGGTTGCAAACTCTTTACAACTTGCCGACAAAGCAATAAAATGTGATTCTGTATATAATATCCAACTTAAGTTGCACATAGTCAATCCAGGCAATGGTTCTACTGACCACGCTCCATTTTGGAACAATGGTTTTACAGCAATAGGCATTGATGAAGAATATGATAATGACTTTAATCCCTATTGGCACACTATAGCAGATTCTCTTGGGCAGTTTAATCTTGATTTTTATGAGCGTTGTGCAAAACTGGCGTACGCTACACTTGCAGACTGTGCTGCTGACACTGTGAATGTTGTAAGTATTGAACACCACGTTCAGAAATTCACACGCATAATTATTTATCCTAATCCCTTTTCCTCTGAGACAACTTTACAAACAGAAATTCCTTTTAAGAACGCAAATCTCACGTTAAACAACTGTTTCGGGCAGACAATAAAAGAAATAAATAATATTTCGGGAAACACAGTTACTATCTCCCGAGACAATCTTCCAAGCGGACTGTATTTCATTCGGCTGACACAAGACAATAAAATAATTACAGTGGACAAATTAGTAATCACGGACTGACACGCACTACAAAAAAATGCACTGTGGCTAACAGCACATTTGCAATAGGCGGGCTTTGTGCTCCGTAGACAGTTTTGTGGTTAATGAAAGTTTTGTGCTACGCATGAACATTTGTGGTAAAAATCCCGCCCATCGCAAATCTGCAAAACGTTAGGGGTAATTGTATGACGACATTAACCGAAAGGAACATAGTAAAATTATTTGACCATTTATGGCCAGGAATGCTTTATGTTCAAGAACACAGAGCAACTTGCGTCCACAATTTAAAAACAATTAACAACTGTTTTTCTAAATTCAAACATGACCATAACGAACTAATAAATTCCTTATGTTCTCTTGACGGCATCGGGCTGACAATAGCAAGCGGACTGATATGGACTGCATTCCCAAGGACACGGGTTCCTTTCGACAAATACACATTGACTTATGCTTTAGATAAAAGAATTTTGAGGACAGAATTAATATCTACTGATTATATTAATGCTTCCGAAAAAATAAAGACGCATTGTAAAATAAATCATATGACTATTGAAGATTTTGTAAGGAAGTCTTTAATTGAATTAGAGGAACATGAATACCTAATGGAGCCCAAATAATTAAATCAACAAATAACACAAATATGAAAATCATTATCAAAACATTACTACTAATTTTTTTAAGTCAATCTATTTATTCCCAAATAACAGTATTTGGAATTGACATTGCTAAAAAAACTCCGGCACAAGGTTATTTTGAAGCATTTAAAACAAATTGCGCTCCAAAAACATATTTCTCATACGCTGAATACAAAAGTTTTAATACTTGTGTTGCAATAATATTTGAGAATTACAACGTGACAAATAAAACTCCTCAAATGAAGGACACCGAAAAATATTTACCAGAATTAAATAAAATGATTGAAAATAAATTCGGTAAACCAATTGACATTTATACAAGCCAAGAAAAGACTTCAAAAAGACTTAACTATAATATGTACCTTTTTACTTACAAATCAAATTACTATGAAATCATTGTAAAGGTTTCAGGCTTCAAGACAACCGCATTGCAAGTAAGCGTTTACGACAATATCGACAAATTAAAAGACGACGTTGCAAGCAATCTTGGTTACGACAGTTATTACGGGACAGAATACTATTACGACAAAGAAATATTTAATAATATAAAGGAGTACGTGACGAAAAAATAACAACTACCCCTAACAGCAACTAAAATCAAGGCGGCGGACGTACTAACAAAAACTTTTGTATCTTCATATAAACTTTTGTCGGTGTAGACGCAGGCAGCTCCGAAAGCCGCCCTGCTTTTAGTCGCAAAACGTTAGGCGAAATAATGGCGGACAAATCCGTTTCTTTTTTTATTTCAGCCTCATTTTCCGACGCACTTATTATTTTTTTCGCACAAATGCAGACACCTTTAAATGTGTGGACAAAAAAATAATGCCGCACTCTTTCAATAAAGGGACTTGTTTTCCGAGCTCAAAAAACATTCCCTCTTTTGTAACAAATCGACAAGCTCTTGATGTTCTCGCCTTGACCACCAATCGGCGCCAACCGCACCACCGCCTCAATCGCACCTTTTGGCGCCTGCTTAACCAATACTTAACCATACTAGCCATTACATCGCCTAACACGGGGTTGGCGAACAGCGGTGGACACCGTCATCGCGGCGAGCGAAATTATTGCGTGTTTTACACCTCTCCCACTTGCTGCCGCTAAATAATATTTGTACATTTAATAAACGTTTGTCGGGGTATGACCGGAGATTTTCAAAAATCCGCCGTCGCCAACCCCGCATCCGTTAGGCGAAATAATGGCGGACAAATCCGTTTCTTTTTTTATTTCAGCCCCACTACTCTTTCGCACTTATTATTTTTTTCGCACAAATGCAGACACCTTTAAATGTGTGGACAAAAAAATAATGCCCCACTCTTTCAATAAAGGGACTTTTTTTCCGAGCTCAAAAAACATTCACTCTTTTGTAACAAATCGACAAGCTCTTGATGTTCTCGCCTTGACCACCAATCGGCGCCAACCGCACCACCGCCTCAATCGCACCTTTTGGCGCCTGCTTAACCAATACTTAACCATACTAGCCATTACATCGCCTAACACGGGGTTGGCGAACAGCGGGCGGACGTCGGTCATCGCGGCGAGCGAAATTATTGCGTGTTTTACACCTCTCCCACTTGCTGCCGCTAAATAATATTTGTACATTTAATAAACGTTTGTCGGGGTAAGACCGGAGATTTTCAAAAATCCGCCGTCGCCAACCCCGCATCCGTTATAAGTAATAGCAGCAACGACATGACATTCGGACATCACACTTGAAATATATATTAATATTCACATTGACAATATCAAGCTTTATCAATAAAGCTTACGGACAATGTCTCGGTGCGTGGACATCTACAGACACTTTCAATTATTTATGTGCTACTGGACCTTATTTGAATGTGGACTTGACGGTGGCTTGCCCAACAACTCAACTTTTATCGTACAATTTCTCGACACCTGCCCAATCGGTAAAATTAAATTTCTCCGCCTTCGGGACAAGCACTTTTCCTGGACAGTCGCGTATGGCGGTATTTATCAATGGGACAAAAATAGACCTGCTTTCCGCTTGTCAAATCACACTTGGCTGTCAAACTCCAGTTGGCAGCTATTCAATTTCAAATGGTTGCCTCATTGACGCCGTTTCCGGGGACGACGGTGGAATTTCTGGAACTATTATCTTAATCGCTTCTGCATTTAGTCAGACATCTATATCGACACTTGGCGTCGCAACATCTGAGCCAGGTGGATCTGGCACAATTTTCGAAATTATTGACTGCTCACCAATAAACTGTAGCGATGTTTTCATCAAAGAGGAGATCGGAAATCTATTTCATTTCAAAATAATTCCAAATCCTTCAAATGATTTTGCGACACTTGTTTTCACAGGTGCGGCATCAGGTTTAACTCTGACAATCACAAATATTAGTGGAGAACTATTAAAAAAAGAGCAAGTTAAATCCACCGATATTTATCGTTTAAACAGGGCTGATTTTTCTGTAGGTCTTTACTTTATCAGTATCATTGACTCGAATGGACAAACTTATCGGACAAAATTTGTATTTAAATAATTATGGCTAGCTGCCACTACTTATAACAGCAAGCAAACGCAAGCGGGCGGACGAGGTCATCGCGGCGAGCTTTATTTTTGCCGCTTCGCGAATTTTATTTGCTGCCGCTAATAACGTTTTGTATCTTTAAATAACGTTTTGTCGGTATAGACACAGGAGGTTCCATAAACCCGCCTGCGTCTGCTCGCAGAACGTTATGTTCAACCAGCGGGACATTCCGATAGACAAAAAACATTTCGGTAGACAATGAATATTTGACAATAATAAAAAGACTATGAAAGACGACATAAAAAAAGTAATAAAATTCATTGAAGAGAATATTCGTGTTACAGACCAGACATCGATTGAGTACATCGACCCCAAAGGACACGTTGAGCGACTCAATACCAAACAAAATCAGGTAATATTTGGCAGACGCGGCTCTGGAAAGTCTTTGCTACTAAAATCACTCGCTCAAAAAAGTAGTTCTACAATTTGCCTTAAGATAAACCTTGAGGACTTTAAAGACATCAGCTTTCCTGATTCAATAATTCAAGTATTAAAACTCACAATCCAACAACTAAAAGACGGCATCAATGCTGACATTTCAATATTTGATTTCAGGAAATGGCTCAAAAGTAAAAAGGTGCAGCGGAAATTAAACAAGACGATAACTGATTTGGAAAAGCGATTAAAGGACCCGGACACTTTTGACGAATCGACAAGAAAAAAAACAGGCAGCAAAGTAACTGCTGAGGCAAAATCCGGAATTGGAAAAACCGGCTCAAAAATTGGAGCCGAAGAATCTGAAGAACTTGAGTCATCTCGAACAATTAAAGTTGATAAACTTAATATTCTCAAGAACGAATTGACAAATTTTAAAGACCTTATTCAAACAGCGGCCAATTTAATTGACAAAGACATTTATTTAATTCTTGATGATTTTTACTTTATACGAAAAGCCGACCAACCATATTTGGTAGACTTCTTCCATCGTCTTACAAAAAACACTCGACTTTATCTTAAAGTTGCGACTATTAAACACAGAAGTTCTTTATATATACAAGGCGAAACTTATGTTGGGGTTGAAATTGGACACGATGCACAGGCACTAAATTTGGATTACAGCCTTGAAGACTTTAATGCTCTTGTAAACTTTATGAAAGATTTGCTAAGTGCCGTTAACAAAAAAGTTGGCGTCAATATTGACTACGAGTCGCTTCTAACTCCAAATGCGTTTAGATTCTTATGTTTAGCTTCTGGTGGTGTTCCTCGTGACTTCTTTTCTCTTTTTATTTTATTAAGCAATAAAATGGTAAATGGTGAAAGGTCAATTACAAAACCCAACGTGATTGAAGTGTGCATTGAAAATCTTCCAAACAAGTTAGAAGCATTCAAAACAGATTCAGCAGAAGAAAAAGAAATCCTCGAACATTATTTAAGTTTTATTAAAGAAGAGATCATTGCAAAAAAGAAATGGAATTCCTTTTTGGTTTCCAAAAATGACGTTTTGAATTATAGCGGAATAAATCAAGCAATTAAAGAGCTTGTGGACTTAAGGCTTCTTCATATTGCAAACTCCAATACAAGTTCTGCTCCAAGCGATGGAGGAAGATATACCGCTTACGTTGTGGACATTGGATTGTTTCCAAATTCAAACCCAAGAGGCTTTCAGCAGATTGAACCAGGCCAAAAAGACGATGAAGGACGAGAAGACAAGCTTCGTTCATCGCCGAAACTAAATTTAGAAAACTATAAAAGCTACATTCAAGGTTTAAATTTAAAACTCGACTTAAAAGTTACAGAATAAATAATAATTAATTTTTTCGGCAGACACCGACATGCGAGACATAAGCTGTGTGCCGCTGGCTAAACATAACAGCACCTACTTGCAATTTTTTGCGGGTTAACGCTCAAATGCGTAACTTGACATAGCAAAAAACTGCAAGTAGCTGCAAAACGTTAGCGGTAAGGCGGACATCAAACAGACAAAATGGAATCAATCGGAATACTTGTAATCTATTTGCTCTGTCCTATCGCAGGACTTGTTCTTACAATTTGGAGCTACCCTGACAGAAAGATTAATAAGACAAAATACATTTTTGGACTATCGCTATTATTAGCTCCAATTTTATACTTACTATTAACGACAATGGTTTTAGGTAATCACGTTGACAAATTTTCGGGTAAATATTCAACGGTTAATCCGACAAATATTGAACTGACATTATTCTCTGACAAGACTTTTTCTTTAAATAATAATTCTGTACTCAATGCAAACGGACCAGGTAAATGGTCAGTTAATTTTGGTGACGCAAATTTTTATATTAAACTTCACTTCGACAATGACAGTCTTTTGGAAATTTTTTTCAATGTTTACGAAGAAGACAGTCTTATTTTATTAGGCGACACAAGACTATATCGGACTCAACCGCCCAACCGCTAACACGGGCTAAAAAAAATGCGGGGGACGTACTAACAAAAAGTTTTGTATCTTCATATAAACATTTGAGGGTATAGACAGTGGAAGCTCCGAAAGCCGCACTTTTCTTAGCCCGAAACCGTTACCTGCAAGGCTTGTACGGACGCGAAATAAATTGTATCTTTATTAAAAGCAGACATTAGGACAAATAAATTATTTAAAATGAAAAACATTTTCCTTTTAATCTTCCTGACAGCAATTTCGCTGACTTCGACTGCTCAATATCGAAAAATTCCGTTAGACACAAACCACGTTTGGCAAGAATCCTATTTTGCTTGGCTACAACCCCAGCCGAGTGTAACTTGTACTTATGACATAAGAATAATAAAAGATAGCATTGTTAATAGCCAGACTTTTAAGTTCGTTAAAAGTGTAAATGGTTTTTGTAGTCCGAACGGCAATGCCTATTACGAGACAGCATTGCTAAGACAAGACACCGTTCGTAAAATTGTAACAAGAATAATCAACAATCAAGAAAAAATACTTTACAATTTCAATAAAAATGTGGGCGATACTGCAATGCTTCCAACCCTTTATGGCCCAATGTCAACATTCACACTTCAAACAAAGGACAGCATTCTTCTCAGCGACGGGTTTTATCATAAACGATTTACCTTTAACTCATATCCAACAATAATCGAGGGTGTTGGTAGTACATCTGGTCTTTTAATTTTTGGAATGCCGTTTGAAATTATGCGCTCCATTAAATGCCTCACGAAAATAAATCCAAGCCTTTCAACAATTTATAGTTCGGGCGGTATTGGTACAAGTTGTTTAATTCTCACAAACATTTCGTTTGACACCGAACATAAAAAAAACATTTCTATTTTTCCGAATCCAACTTCTGACAACTTAAATATTAAAACTGAAAGCATAATTCCGAAATCAATTGAAATTAAAAATGTTCTCGGTCAGACAATTTTTTTCACAAATAATGTTCTTCAAGACATCACGACAATAAATATTAAGGACTTTTCACAAGGTGTTTATTTTATAACTGTTGACCTCGCTGACAAAAATATTACGGGACATTTCATTAAAAATTAAAGCCCAGCAGGTAACAGCAACTAACCTCAATTTTTTGCGTGTTAGCGCTCAAATGCGTAACTTGGACAAGCAAAAAACTGCGGTTAGTCGCAAAACGTTAGGCGGCATTTTAATCAGACAAAAAACAATATAGACATGAAAACAAATCTCGTTCTGACAACAATTATGGCGCTGATGTAAATCGTCAGCATAAAGTGGACTAAATTTAACTAAAACTAAGAGAGTGTTTCCAGAAAAACAATAAATTTATAATACTATGGAAACAAAGAAAAAACAAACAGCGGAGAACTTTATAAAAGAGATACGTCGTAAATCAAAAAGAATATTTAGTTCAGAACAAAAAATAAATATTGTAATGGAAGCTATACGAGCTGAGATGCCAGTAGCTGAATTATGCAGGAAGTATTCCATTAACCCATCTCAATTCTATAAATGGAACAAAGAGTTTTTAGAAGCGGGAAAGAAGAGATTATCAGGGGATACAACCAGGGAAGCAACCAGTGATGAAGTAGCGGAGCTCAGAAAAGAAAATCAAAAGCTAAAGGAAACCGTAGCTGATTTAGTATTGCGCTATGATATCGTAAAAAAAAGCTTGAACATATTGGAGAATCTGTAAAATTCAAAAAGTATATGAGATTTACAGCTTCCGAAAAACAAGAGATAATCAAAATTGTTGTCCGTTCCGAAATCGGCGTTAATAAACGCTTCGAAATCGGTTTAAACAAAAGCACGTTTTACAATTGGTACAAATCCTATTCCGACAATGGTATTGATGGTTTAGAGCCTTGTAAGCGCACTTCTAACAGGCAGTGGAACACAATACCCCGGGAACAAAAAAACTTAGTTGTAGAGCTTGCTTTAGAGTGTCCTGAATTATCGTCAAGAGAGCTCGCGCACAAATTAACCGATGAACAACAAATTTTTATTTCTGAATCGAGTGTTTACCGGATTTTAAAAGCAAGAGGACTGATAACAACACCCGAGCATATTTTTTAGCAGCTAAAGATGAGTTTACAAACAAAACAGGATTCGTTCATCAAATGTGGCAAACTGATTTTACTTACTTTAAAATAATTGGATGGGGTTGGTATTACTTGAGTACCGTTTTAGATGATTACAGCCGTTATATTGTACACTGGGAGCTTTGTGCAGGAATGAAAGTGCAGGACGTAAAAAGAACCGTTGACAGAGCAATTATAAAAGCAAGAATTGTAACTAAACAACGGCCCAGATTATTATCCGACAATGGTTCATGTTACATTGCAGGCGAACTCAAAACATATTTGAAAGACAATCATGGAATGGATCAGGTACACGGCAGACCCATGCATCCGCAAACGCAAGGCAAGATTGAACGTTATCACCGAACAATGAAAAACGTTGTGAAGCTTGATAATTATTATTCACCGGAAGAATTAATTGCGGCCATTGAAAAGTTCGTGGAAAATTACAACAATGCTCGTTATCATGAGTCTTTAAAAAATCTAACGCCTGCTGATGTTTATTTTGGACGAGGAGAACTAATTTTAAAAGAAAGAGAAAAATCAAACAAAATTCATTAAAAAAAAAGAAGGGAGGAATATGAAAAAATGAGAAAAATTATGAAACATCAAAAAACTAACTTAACTTTAAATTAAACTTAAAACACTCTCTTGTGAAAAGTTCACTTTACTTTGACTACATACATACAGTTGATCAATCATGTACAAGTAATAATCCATGTGTTGGCGCAATTCCTTCTCGTATTTCAAGATTTGATTATGGTGTTCGTGCTGAAAACACAAATCCATTACGAACAGTAACTGTTCGTAATTCTGAGTTTTATGACAATACAACTGTTGGTTCTTATTTTAATAACATGCATTCTTTTTTCTTTGAAAATAATTACATGAGAACTCCTGGTGAAAATTGCTGGGCTGCTGCCTATCTGAATGAATGCAAAAATTATACATTTAAAAACAATACTTTGCTACAAGATTATAGCGTTACACAAAAAGTTTTCGCAGGTGTATATGCAATGAGTAGCGCTGAAGGCGCACACAAAATATATCGCAATACTTTTTCAAATTTTCATGTGGGAATTGCACCAGTAGGTAATAATAGTGGTATCCTAAACGTTGATGATGGCTTACTTATGAACTGTAATGATTTCACCCAAAAGCAAAATGATTACGACATCGGTTTGGTTTGGCAGAGCACGCCTCCTACACCACCTACGGTAATGAAGGTTCAAGGGCCTACAATCATTCAAAATATGACTGCCCAAAACATTGTGCGAAACAAATACGCAGCAGATTGTTTTGGTAATGAAAATAAATGGTATCTCCAAGGCACCAACGCTCGTAATTTTATCGATTATGACCATGGCTGTAATGGCAATCCAGTTTCTAATCCAAGTGCATGTGATGATATAAGCCTTTACGTATTTCCAGTTGCCTTTGCAGAAAGTCCTTCTGACTGTCCAGCGAATATAGTGCAAAACGGCTGTACACCTCCTTGTCTAGAACCAATAAACCTTGTATTAGGCGGAGCAATAGTTCAAACAAATTCGCTTGTTAATTACTACAATAGTATTATTGATGGAGGTAATACTCAAATTTTATTGAATGCTATAAATAGTGGTATGGGTGAAGGTGAGATGAAAAACCTACTCTTACAATATAGTCCGTACCTAAGTGATACTGTATTATCTGCCTATTTTAATCGTACAAATTGGCCATTAGGGCATGGCGTTCAAATTCATAATGCAAACAAACCTGTTTCAATTCCTGTATGGCAAGTAATTTTAAACAGAAATCCACCTTCTGGCATTTTATCTCAATTAAATACAAATCAGAATCAAAATCCAACTAGTGTTAGAAGCGGTCTTGAACAACGTTTAAGTCTTTCTAAATTTAATCTTCAGTCATTATATTCTGAAAAACTCAACTACTTTCTAACCGATAGTTTACCTTCAAGTCAAGATAGTGTAATTAATATCTTGCAAAGTCCAAATGTAAATATTCCAGATGCAGATGTGTTATTGGTATATGCTTATATTAATAAAGGCGATTATTTAGCAGCGCTAAATCAGGTTAATAAACTGCCAGCTAAAAAATCAGATTGGGTTCCATTATTAAAATTATATATAGAGGCAGCAAAAGTTCCACAAAAAGAATTATCTATTTTTGAAAGTTCAACTGGTGCTTCATTAATTTCAGACTACGCTAAGAGCATTACAGGTATTGCAGGCCAAAGCTCAGCAAAATCATTGCTTAAATTTCTTAATGGTGAAGATTATATTATTGAGCATCCTATCCCTATTAACGATAACGCAAATGGAAGAATGGCAGCGTCGCAATCAGAATTAGTAAATGAAGATAATATTATTGCAACTAATAATCAAATAAAACTTTATCCTAACCCTACAAATTCAGGTATATATCTTTCCTATGAATCATCAGCAGAAAAGCAAGCAGAATTATTAGTAACAGACTTACTTGGTAAAGTAATAATTAATAAAACAATTAATGGCTCAAGCAAGATATACATTCCGTTAACTGAAATAAGTTCAGGTCTATATTTGATTACCATTTTAGATAATGAAAAAGTAATATTTAAGTCAAAATTAATTAAATACAATTAATTCATTCGATTGAATTATATTTATAATGCGCTGGATAATATTAAATAGTTTTTTTCTAATGAGTGTTTTTTTAAATGCACAGAGTGGTGGATTTAAACGAGAATATAAATTGCCAAATGCATTTCAAAATGTTGCCAAAGCTGTTTTTGAAACCACACCAAACAATTATATTATGGGTGGGTTTGTTTTTGATACTTTAAATGGCTCTTATACAAATCGTCTTACGCTTTTCGGAATTAACCAACAAGGTCAAAGAACTTGGACAAAAAAATATGGCAGCAGCAAGTTCGAATATCTTGATAACCTTTGGGTATCTCGGTGGTTTTATAAACAAGGGAGTAACCTTTACCACGCTGGTTGCGTAAGAGATAGCAATAATAAGTATCTAGGCGTTTTAATTAAATTCAATTTAAACGGAGACTCAATATGGCAAAATAAGTTTTATGACGATAATTATGACGTAATTCCTCTAATGGTTACAGGAAGTGTAGATGGAGGATTCCTAATTACGGGCTATGTTCAACAAGTTGGCAACCAACCTGTGTTATTAATAAAAACTAACGTAGTTGGTAATGAATTGTGGCGTAAGTACATCAACAAATCTGGCACCAACACTCATGACGGAAAAGCGATTATTCAAGATACATCAAGTAAAAAAATAATTATTGTTGGACACCAAAAGTTTGGTAATGACTATAAGGATAACATTTTGATTTGTGACAGCCTTGGAAATAAACTCAGCCAAAATAGTTATTGTGGTAGTCTTGGGGGTTGGCTCAACGATTTAATTCAAACAAAAGATAAAAAAATAGTTGCAGTTGGTAAGGCAATTTATCCACAAATCTTCTCGGGTTCAAATTTAACAAGATCTTACGCAGTAAAATTTGATTTTAATTCTCCTGAATCTCCTATTTGGAAAATAGATAATTTTGACAAATTAGCAAAAGGTAATAGTTTCACTTGTGTTAGAGAATTAAATAATGAAGTTTTACTATTTTCAGGTGGTTTAGATACTATGCAACAGAATAGCCTTCCTTTAAACGGATTAAATCGCATGACTAAATTTGATAAAAATGGAAATATGCTTTGGAATCGACATTACGATTATTCCAAAAATCCAAATGCTAACAATAATATTACTACCCGTTCATTAAATCTAGCAATAAACGGTGATTGGCTTGCTGCAATACAAATTGGAAATGCATCACCAGACCCATTCTTTTTTGTTAGATATGATAGCACGGGTTGTGATAGTACTTCTTTGTACTGTACCACTACTTTTACATCTAACATTTATGAAGTGTCAAATAATGCTTATCATTTAGTCATTTATCCAAACCCTGTCAAATCAACTCTTAATTTATCTTTTTCTAATTTAAAATTTATTACTCAAAATCTAACCTTCAAAATATTGGATGTATATGGCAGAGTAATAAGAGAAGATGAAATTAAAATAGAAACCCAAAACTCTCTTAATATTAGTGATTTAGAAAAAGGCATTTATTTTATGCAACTCTATAATATGAACAAACTTATTGCTACTAAAAAAATCATGAAAGAATAAAATTCTGTTTTTACATACGAATTTTATACTTTAACGCTTTGAAACAATAAACCTAAAATTTATTTAATGAGGAAATTCTTATTTGTTACTTTAATTTCTGTCTTAATGTTTGTTCAATTTAGCGCACAAAACATTTATACTTTCGCTGGCAATGGTACTTTTGGATATAGTGGTGATGGGGGGGCCGCAACAAATGCACAGCTGTCATTAGTGCAGGGTATTGCAGTAGATGGATTGGGAAACATATATGTCGCGGATCAAAGCAACAATCGTATAAGAAAAATTACTCCCTCTGGAATTATCTCAACATGTGTTGGTACGGGCATTGGTGGATATAGCGGAGATGGGGGGCCGGCCATAAATGCTCAAATAAGCACACCATATGGGATATCGATAGACGCGAGTGGGAATTTGTTTATTGCGGATTTTAATAATAGTCGGATTAGAAAAGTGAATACATCGGGTATCATATCTACCGTAGCAGGTGACGGTACTCAGGGCTTTGGAGGTGATGGAGGTCCGGCAACAAATGCACAGCTCAATGCCCCAGTAAGTGTTGCTGTGGATGCAGCTGGCAACCTTTACATAGCAGATTTTAGTAACTATCGCATTCGTAAAGTAACTCCTGCAGGTATTATTTCTACAATTGCCGGTAATGGTACAGCCGGATTTAGCGGAGATGGTAGTACCGCTGTAAGTGCACAACTGGATCTGCCTTACGGTGTAGCCGTTGATGTAGCAGGGAATGTCTACATTGCCGATCAGAACAATCATCGAGTGCGAAAGGTTAATTTGTCCGGAATTATTACAACTTATGTCGGTACTGGTGTTGCAGGATTTAGCGGAGATGGGGGCATAGCAACTAATGCTAAATTAAATTTTCCATATAGCCTTGCTTTTGATCTTTCAGACAATTTGCTTATTGCTGATCGTTTCAATAATAAAATCAGGAAAGTAAGTGCGGGAAATATTATTTCTACAGCTGCAGGTAATGGAGTGGGTGGATTTAGCGGAGACGGGAATCTTGCAACAAACGCTCAGCTTAATGATCCAGCAGGCATCGCCATCACAGCAGTTGGCACCATGTTTATTTCTGATAAGAGTAATTTTAGAATTCGTGAGGTGTGCGCATCAGGTTGTTTAACAAATCTTAATACATTGATAGAAATAAATCCAGGCGTTCTTGTTTTTCCAAATCCAAGCATTGGATCATTGACTATTAGAATTGATGCTACTCTAGGAGATGGAAAATTAACACTGTATAATTTCTTGGGTCAAAAAGTTCTTGAACAAAATATCCTTACAGAAACTAATCACATTAATCTAGTCAACTTCGCCAATGGTTTGTATAGTTATACCATAGAGGATGCTGGTTTACAAATACATTTTGGCAAAATAATCATTGAATAAATTCTATTTTTCATCAATATAAGACAAACTTTTCATCCGTAAATTAATTGCATTGCAATTTTAGCATTAATATTTTCATTTGACTTTGATGGCCGTTCCCTTCGGGTCGGGCTCTCACTCATATCTTTTTATCCTACCCACCTACTCTACTATAAAAAGGATATCCGTTCCATCCCTAACGGAAAAAACCCTACTACGTTTTAGCTAACCACTTATAAAATCATTCTCACCACTTTATTTATTTTAACAGCTTTTTTAGTACTGTTTTTAAAATTTGTACGTTATACTTCTTAATACAAAGGAGGTATACATGATTCCACAAACAAAAATTAAGTACTCGTTTTTCTTCTCTTAGAGTGTTAGAAAAACTTCTTTCTCTTCCTTGCACGCTTTCGTTTTGAAAAGCTGAACATCGAAAAAAAAATTATTCACTTAAAATTTAGAAATCATGACACAATTCTTTGAAACAGGCCACGCTAAAAATGTAGCCAACCTGTTAAAGCTAAATCAGCTTATCGCAACATTCGGAATTACTTATAATCCCGGTAATGCAACAATCACAGCAGCAGCATTGGCAACACTTCATACAAATGCCAACGCAACTTTATCAAGTGTAAACAGTACATTCAATTCTTGGAAAAACGCAACCAATGCAAGAGAAATAGGATTTTCACCACTTGATAAACTTTCTACCAAATTACTTGGTGCTTTGCAAAGTACATCAGCTCCACCACAAACAATTAAAGACTGTGTTTAACTAGTAAGAAAACTTCGTGGTGATACAAAATTACACAAAACGCTTCCTGATAATCCAGAACTTCAGTTTGTTCCTGGCCCGAATCCAAATCCTATTCCAATTGAAATAGACACTGGTAAATCAAGCTCTCAACAAAGTTTTGATAGTAAACTACAACATTTAGCAAAAATGATTCTGCTTTTGCAATCCGTTCCTTCTTACACACCCAACGAACCAACATTGCAAGTAGCAGGTTTACAAACCCTGTTAAATAATCTTACAAGTTTAAACAATGCGGCAAACGTTAGTTACGCTAATTTAAAATCAGCTCGTATTGCTCGTAACTTAACTTTTTATGCAAACGACACTGGTATGCTCGACAGGGTTAGAAGAGCCAAAGCATACATAAAAAGTATTTACGGTGCTTCAAGTCAGCAGTTCATTGCAGCTAACGAAATCAAATTTATTCGTGTAGTATCCAAGAAAAAAGCTAAATAGTTCTCTGTTCTTGTTTTCTCTTTCCTTTAAAGTCCGGCATCTTCGCCGGACTTTTGTTTTGTTTAGCTTGAACTTGTTGAAGTTTACATTGAGCTTGTTGAAGTGTGCCTCGACATCCCAATCTTTTTTAACAAATGTCAGACTTTCTTTAACAAAACTGCTGTCGCATTGCTCGACATTGCAATCGCATTGCTCGACTTTGGTGCTGTCACTTACTTTCTTGGTGCTGCGAGTCACAATCTCGTCGTCTATTTTTCAGTTTTAACAATCTTTTTCTCAGTAATTCAAGTTTTCACTCAAGCACTCGTAAAAATGCTGACAGTATGTCGGACTGTTACCCTCGACTTCGTCGCTGCAACCCTCGACTCCGTGACTGCAACTTACGTTTTAACAATCTACTCGCACGTTTTAACAGTCTATTAACATTTACTCTCTAACGTTTAGCAATTTGGTTGTGCTTAAACACCCATTTTTGCAGGACTGCTTAGTTTAAATTTCTGGAAAGCAAAATGCAAACCAATTCGCAGCGTCTTTTTAGCGGTAATATTTTTATTTGGCTGCAAATCCATTTGCATTTTGCCAGCCTTTGTCCACCATTATCCATTAGAACGGGCACTGCGAGTGAAAAACTTCGCAGTACAACTCCTATCGCACGAAAAAAAAAGTGAAAACCTTTAGGACATTAAAACAAATTAGACGGGGTTTATTTTTTGTAATTGTGGTTACACATCTTTGTGGGGCCACACAACGCCTAACAGCAAACTGGCGCAAAAAAACGGACGAGGTAATATAAAGTTTAGTATCTTTAAATAACGATTGTACGAATAGAAACATTAAAGTTCCAAAACTTTTCTGCGCCAGTTCGCAACCGTTAGGCGAAATAATGGCGGACAAATCCGTTTCTTTTTTTATTTCAGCCTCATTTTCCGACGCACTTATTATTTTTTTCGCACAAATGCAGACACCTTTAAATGTGTGGACAAAAAATAATGCTTCACTCTTTCAATAAAGTGACTTTTTTTCCGAGCTCAAAAAACATTCCCTCTTTTGTAACAAATCGACAAGCTCTTGATGTTCTCGCCTTGACCACCAATCGGCGCCAACCGCACCACCGCCTCAATCGCACCTTTTGGCGCCTGCTTAACCAATACTTAACCATACTAGCCATTACATCGCCTAACACGGGGTTGGCGAACAGCGGGTGGACACCGTCATCGCGGCGAGCGAAATTATTGCGTGTTTTACACCTCTCCCACTTGCTGCCGCTAAATAATATTTGTACATTTAATAAACGTTTGTCGGGGTATGACCGGAGATTTTCAAAAATCCGCCGTCGCCAACCCCGCATCCGTTAGGCGAAATAATGGCGGACAAATCCGTTTCTTTTTTTATTTCAGCCCCACTACTCTTTCGCACTTATTATTTTTTTCGCACAAATGCAGACACCTTTAAATGTGTGGACAAAAAAATAATGCCCCACTCTTTCAATAAAGGGACTTTTTTTTCCGAGCTCAAAAAACATTCACTCTTTTGTAACAAATCGACAAGCTCTTGATGTTCTCGCCTTGACCACCAATCGGCGCCAACCGCACCACCGCCTCAATCGCACCTTTTGGCGCCTGCTTAACCAATACTTAACCATACTAGCCATTACATCGCCTAACACGGGGTTGGCGAACAGCGGGCGGACGTCGGTCATCGCGGCGAGCGAAATTATTGCGTGTTTTACACCTCTCCCACTTGCTGCCGCTAAATAATATTTGTACATTTAATAAACGTTTGTCGGGGTAAGACCGGAGATTTTCAAAAATCCGCCGTCGCCAACCCCGCATCCGTTAGTTCAATTGTGCAGGACAAAATCTCGCAAGGAAAAAACGGGCAGACATTAATTTAATAACAGACAAGAATGATTACCAAGCACCAAAAATACTTAATCGACATCCATTTAATTTCCTCATTTAACATGTATAATGGGGTTATTATTCCTCACGAAAATTTCGAAAAGGAAATTCGCAAAATAAAAGACCTTAAATTGAGTGAAAACATTCCGTCCGACGAAGTATCAGAATATATAAAACAAAAATTAATTAAATATAAATGTTCAGACACAATGATAAATAAATTCTTCGAGTGGGCAGTTCTTTAACCCTTAAGCTATTCCTTTTTTGGCGACTGAATAAGAATCGGTAGCCATGACAAGCTATTTCTGCGTGTGCGCAACTGAAAACTAACAGCAAACTGGCGCAAAAAAGCGGACGTACTAATAAAAAGTTTTGTACCCTACTATAAACATTTGTGGGGGTACTAGATTTAAGGAATACGAATTGATGATTAAGAAAATTTTAAAAAAATAAATGAAAACAAAAAAATATATTTTACCTTACACAAAATGATTTATAAACTAATAATTTTTCTACTGCTTAATTTCGGTGCACTTGCAATAGGTGGCCTCTTTACCAACAAAGGCGTTTCATCAGATTGGTATTTCAATCTATCCAAAGCGCCATGGACACCACCCGGTTGGGTCTTTGGAGCCGCATGGACAACGATTATGATTTGTTTTAATATTTACATGGCAAACATATGGACAGTTACTGAAAATAAAAGATTACTAATAATATTATACCTGGTACAATGGCTCTTAAATGTTGTTTGGAACCCAACGTTCTTTTATTATAATAAAGTAATGACAGCTCTTTTATTAATTACCTTGCTCACGGTACTCATTGGATTTATCCTACTCTTTTATTGGAAAACAATGAAATTAAATTCTCTACTAATTGCTCCTTATTTAATTTGGCTCTTAATTGCCACATCATTGAACGGATACATATTTTTTAAAAATTAATTTTGAATAAAATTACATTACGAATAATTCAATTTTTATAGGCGAAAGGTTAAATGCTCTGCAGGATTTGTAATCCTGCGGGTAAATGGTGCAATGACAAATTTAACTCACCAACTCTGCAGGATTTGAAAGTCTTATGATTTTTTATTATTGAACTGCTAATAAAAAATACTTCTTATATTTACTGAGAATAAAATCCAATTGAGCAGTTTATACAATAAACTCGGTAGAATTTAACATGAAAAGAGAAACGTCCAATTCAATTTTAGAATATGCTGATCATATTTTATATGTGAGAATAAAAGAAGGGGCCGAGCTCACCATTGAATCAATGAAAGAGCAATATGAAGCGCAGTACGAATTGGTGAAAAACGATAAATATTCTGTACTCATTGATGGAAAAAATAATGTTATTGTTCCTATTGAAGCAAGAGCATTTATGGCAGAACACAATCCACCAAACAGAAAAGCCACTGCCATTGTAAGCAATAAAAATTTGGCTACTTTAATACTTGCGAATTTCTACATTAAAGTAAATAAACCTAAAGTTTCCACTAAATTATTTCAAGATGAGCTAAAGGCCAAACATTGGCTTAAACAAAAATTACAGAAAGCCTTAAAGTAAAAATATATTACAAATAGCTTATCTTTAATGTTAAAATGGATATGAAAGCAAACGGAAAAACTGTACATGAAATTTTAATTAATGTGCCGGCCGACAGAGCCGAAGCCTTTAATCAACTGCACGAAGTCATACTTAAAAATTTACCCAAAGGATTTGAGGCCGGCATTAGTTATGGCGGTTTAGGATATGTTGTTCCGCACACTATTTATCCCGCGGGATATCATTGTAAACCCAGCGAACCCCTACCCTTTGCCGGAATAGCTTCGCAAAAAAATTCCATTAATTTTTATCACATGGGCATTTACACCGATCCTAAATTATTAAAATGGTTTGTGAGTGAATTTCCAAAACACAGTAAACAAAAATTGGATATGGGTAAAAGCTGTATACGTTTTAAAAAATTTGACGACATCCCTTTTAAACTCATTGGAGAACTCATGAAAAAAATGAGTACCAAAGACTGGATTGCCAAATACGAGGCGGCATTTAATCCCAAAACCAAAGTTAAAAAGTAGATGTTAGAAGTTAGAAGTTAGAAGTTAGAAGTTAGAAGTTAGAAGTTAGAAGTTAGAAGTTAGAAGTTAGAAGTTAATTTTTTATTTATTAAAAAAAGCATTTATTGTAATTGTTGAAAATAATTTATTTAATAATTTCATTTTTATTGATTTGTCAGAGCTTCTATTGTCAATCTGATTACCCCTTAAAAGAAATTGAAGAGTTTGGGGAAAATCCGGGAAATTTAAGAATGTATATTTACAAAAGCGGAAAAGACAGCGCTAAAATTCCCTTAGTAGTAATGCTACACGGTTGCGGAGAAAATGCCAATGCCGTTGCAGAATTAAGCGGATGGAATAAACTGGCATATTTAAATAATTTTTTAATGTTGTATCCGCAACAAAAAGGCGCTAATAACCCCAATTCTTGCTTCAATTGGTTTTTAAAAAAAGATATTGAAAAAGGCAGCGGGGAAAACGAATCTATTTTTGAAATGATAAGTTACCTCCAAAAAAAATACAATGTAGATACTACTCAAATTTTTATCAGCGGACTATCCGCCGGAGCAGCCATGAGTATTGTGATGAGCGCAACTCATCCACAGCTTTTTAAAAGCGCAGCCGTATTTGCGGGCGGCGCATATAAATCGGCAACCAATGCCTTTCAGGCGGTAAAAGTAATGCGAGGAAATGTGAATTATTCCGATACTGCTTTAGTTAGATTTGTAAAAGAACAAAATCCTAATTACACAGGTGCTTACCCCAAATTAATTATTTATCATGGAATTAATGATGGCGTGGTTGATTATAGAAATAGTAAATATCTTGTTTCACAATGGGCGGGTTTACATCAAATAGATACTATTGCAGATAAAGAAACAAAAGCTTATGCCGGAATAAAAGATATTACTAAATGGGAATACAACAATGCATTGGGAGAAAACAAAATAAATTTATACTTGATTAATAATTTAGGACACCGTTTAATGGTGAAGCGGCAAAAAAGAAGATGAAGGCGGTAACACCAGCATCTTTGGAATTGATAAAGGATATCACTCCACTTATCATGTAGCCAAGGAATTCGGGATTTTAAAAAAGGATAGTTTAGAAAGACAATAAATTGAATGTTTAATTCCCTGAAAATATTATTATTAACGCTAGCTTTAAATTTTGCTTCTCTGTCTTGCACCGATTCATCAGTTAAAGAAGTGCAACCCTCTAAAAATATACATTTTTCAAAAGCTAACATAAAAATTCCGGAATCGTATGAAAAAAAATACGGAGTAGAACTATTTAGTTGTGGCCCAAGAGGTGGTGTGCATGTATCAAAAGAAGGAAATTCTTATTCCTATAGAATCTTCAGACTTCAGTTGGTGAACGATAGTGTAAAACCAATGGAATTAAATATTGAGTTACCGGAAATAGCAATACCTCAAAATACTTTTGTATTAAATTCGATTCATGCCTTTTTAATTCCACAAGAGTATTCACCGGAACGTATAATAGACACATTTAATTTCGGTGTCAAAAATATTGAGCAATTTTTAGAAACAGGATTAACAAAATCCACTACGGTTAACAAAAAAATTAAACCGAACGAAAATTGCGTACTTTATTTTGGATGTTTAGTAGATGGTGTAGCTAGAGCGTATTTTAATTTAACTGAATCTATCTCCAAGGATAATCAATCCAATAATTCTAATTTAGTTATAAACTGCATGGAATTTGATCTTAATTTCCATTTGAATACCAGTAATCCATCGGGTTCAAATACATTCAAATGTGGAGTTATAAAATTTATTGATTAACGATTCAACACACTTTTCACCTTACAATAGTATTAAATTGTATATTTACTATTACGCAATAATAAATACTTTATAAGATAATGGTTTTAGAAATAATAAATTTTGTAGTGTTCCTTGTTTACATTTTTTTATTGTACAAAATATTTGCACACTTTCAAAAATTTTCCATATCCATACTCGCCATATATTATGTAGTTTTTGTTTTGCTTGGCCTGTGCACATTATATATCACCTTTATTCTTGCATTTTCCGGCGCATTACCAAATCATTATGTTGATGATTTTAATTTTAAATTAATTTATGATTTGGCCCTGGTAATCGGTTTTGTTAATTTATTCCTTTCCATTGCCGGCATCATTATACTTATTGTAAAACAAGTGCAAGCCAAAAGAAAAAAGTATGAATCCTAATATTTTTTATTCTGCTATACTTGTTCTTCTGGTGTTTCATGTGCATGCACAAGGTGATATTGAACATATCAAAAAATCAGGACTATCTGAAATACAAAAACCAGGTAGATTGCAATAACAAGGCTGGCGACAATTTATCGGAAAGAATTTGCGCCAATTTATCTTTTCAAAAATCCGATTCTATTTTAACTCAAGTATATGATAGTTTATTATGGATTTCGAAAACAAACACCATAGATAGTTTAACCGATAAACTCATTCGATTACAAAAAACATGGCGAACATTTCGCGATCAGCATTGCAAAATAATTTACGATAGTTATGCTGGTTGCGGCGGTTGTCATATACGTGCCATCTCCTATTTATTTTGTTTGCGGGAATTAACCGATAACAGAATTGTAGAATTAAGAATTTGGAAATCACATTATCCGAATAAAAAAAGCCCGAATCATTGCTGAACCGGGCTTTTAAGTTTTAAAACATTTAATTATTCCTGAATGTTCACTTTTTTTTATTGAGGTTCCTTTTTCATTAATCATTCGTAAATTTATAAATTTCAATTGGTAAATTCGAAATATCTTTAAATTCCTATATTCTTTTCATCACGCACGCACAACACCCTTCATGTCTATTAATTGTACATTCCCATCGAATTTTTAAACCATTGCAAAGTGCCACTTGCCGGATTCGGGAAAACACGCACGTCTTTAAAGTAGATTGATTGTAGAAATTCCGTAATCAATGCTTCTTTCTGACTCATTTTCATTCCGAAATTTTTAGTAACCACTGTTCCGGTTTTCTGCAGTGGGCGCAGACTCGCTACCCTTCTTTTAGACAAAGAACTGCAGTAAATGTACTCTACTCTTCTCATCAATTTGAAAAGTGTTGGTACCGGAAGTAACAGTTAGTGAAACCGTTTGAATCACTTGATTGCAATTACTATGTGTCTTTGGTCCTGGTAATATTACTGTTCCTACTCCAGTTGCACTGTAACTATTAGTTCCGCGCCCAATTTTAGTGTTCCGTTGCTTAGCGCACGCTTGCCGCATCACTACCTGAACTGCCTAAGCCAACCGGCCAAGTAAATAATTGAGCCGTATTGGTAAAGCTTAAAATTTCCGGCCCAACAGGCGCGTAAAGCCATTAAATTCCACCGTACCGCTCCAACAGTCACGAATTCAACTCGGTTGCTCCGCTCCATTTGCACAAATCAGCACCCGGAATAACTGGCTGATGGGTGTGCAGAAACAGAGTGTAAGATTCGGTATAAGCAGAAGAGTAGTAGTTAAATTAGAGAAATCCCCAGACCTATCCCGGTACCTGTGGCTTTTGGTTACACGTTGTGTCGTATTCTTTTAATGTAACCAAATCACCAACGGTTGGGCAATTAGCCGCCTTGGTTAAGTAAGCTGAGCTTCTACATCCCGGTAAAAGCAAACAACCCCATAAATAATAAGTGGATCTTTTTCATATGATTAATTTTATGTTGCTTCAAATTATAAAACATCAAATAAATAAATGACCGCAATCTTTTAACAGAATTATTCATCACTAATTCCATTTAAGTTATCAATGAAGTTTTATATCCTATAATTTTGAAGAATTTATAGGAAGACATGAAAATAAAACTAAACCTTTTTCATTGAAGCGACACCAACCCAGTTAATCCATTCACCACAGCTTGGGCTCATTACAAGTTGATAATTGGTTCGGTTGTATGGAATTTTCTATTGCACATTAGATTGTTGAGATAAATTAATTGCGAATATCAAATAAAAAGTATGAGGCAAAATATTAAGAATTTCGTAAATTGCAAGAAGTTTTTAACAAAACTATTTCTTTTAATCAATATTAAGCTTGCCGTTTCTTTGGTGTTACTTTTTAGCTTTCAACACTTGGCAATGCTGCTGGCTGGAATCTGTTTGGAAATAAAGTGGCATAAAACGGAAAAGTCAAAA
>JADJXI010000019.1 GCA_016715905.1 Sphingobacteriaceae bacterium
TTTCAAATTTATTAAAAATGTTTGTGTTTTTACCCTGTTAAAAAAAATTTTAAAAATTTTATATGTAGAGTTGAGATATACAAATAAAAAATAGATGGTTGTTATTTTCTTTCTTTCTAGCTTTATTTAGATAATATTTCAAATTTATTAAAAATGTTTCTATTTTTACCCTGTTATTTGTAAAAAAATTTAAAATTGTCATATCTTCAAAAATATCAATAAAAATAGTTGATAAATAATGACAATAACATACATAAAATTAAAATAAATTTAATTGCTATCCACATTAAAAAAAATAATTGTCCGCTGTTAAATTTTTATAAAAAAAATTTTAAAAATTTTATACGTAGAGTTGAGATATACAAATAAAAAATAGATGGTTGTTATTTTCTTTCTTTCTAGCTTTATTTAGATAATATTTCAAATTTATTAAAAATGTTTGTGTTTTTACCCTGTTAAAAAAATTTTAAAATTTTATATGTAGAGTTGAGATATACAAATTTTTACCCTGTTAAAAAAAATTTTAAAAATTTTATACGTAGAGTTGAGATATACAAATGAAAAATAGATGGTTGTTATTTTCTTTCTTTCTAGCTTTATTTAGGTAATATTTCAAATTTATTAAAAATGTTTGTGTTTTTACCCTGTTAAAAAAAATTTTAAAAATTTTATACGTAGAGTTGAGATATACAAATAAAAAATAGATGGTTGTTATTTTCTTGCTTTCTAGCTTTATTTAGATAATATTTCAAATTTATTAAAAATGTTTGTGTTTTTACCCTGTTAAAAAAAATTTTAAAAATTTTATATGTAGAGTTGAGATATACAAATGAAAAATAGATGGTTGTTATTTTCTTTCTTTCTAGCTTTATTTAGATAATATTTCAAATTTATTAAAAATGTTTCTATTTTTACCTTGTTAAAAAATTTTCAAATTTTTATATGTAGAGTTGAGATATACAAATGAAAAATAGATGGTTGTTATTTTCTTTCTTTCTAGCTTTATTTAGATAATATTTCAAATTTATTAAAAATGTTTCTATTTTTACCCTGTTAAAAAAAATTTTAAAAATTTTATATGTAGAGTTGAGATATACAAATAAAAAATAGATGGTTGTTATTTTCTTTCTTTCTAGCTTTATTTAGATAATATTTCAAATTTATTAAAAATGTTTGTGTTTTTACCCTGTTAAAAAAAATTTTAAAAATTTTATACGTAGAGTTGAGATATACAAATAAAAAATAGATGGTTGTTATTTTCTTGCTTTCTAGCTTTATTTAGATAATATTTCAAATTTATTAAAAATGTTTCTGTTTTTACCCTGTTAAAAAAATTTTTAAAAATTTTATATGTAGAGTTGAGATATACAAATAAAAAATAGATGGTTGTTATTTTCTTGCTTTCTAGCTTTATTTAGATAATATTTCAAATTTATTAAAAATGTTTCTATTTTTACCCTGTTAAAAAAAATTTTAAAAATTTTATATGTAGAGTTGAGATATACAAATAAAAAATAGATGGTTGTTATTTTCTTTCTTTCTAGCTTTATTTAGATAATATTTCAAATTTATTAAAAATGTTTCTGTTTTTACCCTGTTAAAAAAATTTTTAAAAATTTTATATGTAGAGTCGAGATATACAAATGAAAAATAGATGGTTGTTATTTTCTTTCTTTCTAGCTTTATTTAGATAATATTTCAAATTTATTAAAAATGTTTCTGTTTTTACCCTGTTAAAAAAAATTTTAAAAATTTTATATGTAGAGTTGAGATATACAAATGAAAAATAGATGGTTGTTATTTTCTTTCTTTCTAGCTTTATTTAGGTAATATTTCAAATTAATTAAAAATGTTTGTATTTTTACCCTATTACTTGTAAAAAAATTTTAAAGTTCTCATATCTTCAAAAATATCAATAAAAATAATCAATAAATAATCATAGGTTCACTGGTTATGTAGATTTTTAAATTATATGTATATTTTTTATAGATAAAAACTTTAAAATAACGGTATGTATTTTTATGTAACAACATTTGAATGACACTACTCAATATTATTGTTTTAAATATTCTTATTTGAATAGAAATTGTTATTTAGAAATTAAAAAAATTGAGGTAAGAGTATATTGAAGAGATAAAAACTTTAAAATAATGGTATGTATTTTTATGTAACAACATTTGAATGACACTACTCAATATTATTGTTTTAAATAGTGTTATTTGAATAGAAATTGTTATTTAGAAATTAAAAAAATTGAGGTAAGAGTATATTGAAGAGATAAAAACTTTAAAATAATGGTATGTATTTTTATGTAACAACATTTGAATGACACTACTCAATATTATTGTTTTAAATAGTGTTATTTGAATAGAAATTGTTATTTAGAAATTAAAAAAATTGAGGTAAGAGTATATTGAAGAGACAAAAACTTTAAAATAACGGTATGTATTTTTATGTAACAACATTTGAATGACACTACTCAATATTATTGTTTTAAATATTCTTATTTGAATAGAAATTGTTATTTAGAAATTAAAAAAATTGAGGTAAGAGTATATTGAAGAGATAAAAACTTTAAAATAATGGTATGTATTTTTATGTAACAACATTTGAATGACACTACTCAATATTATTGTTTTAAATATTGTTATTTGAATAGAAATTGTTATTTAGAAATTAAAAAATTGAGGTAAGAGTATATTGAAGAGATAAAAACTTTAAAATAACGGTATGTATTTTTATGTAACAACATTTGAATGACACTACTCAATATTATTGTTTTAAATATTGTTATTTGAATAGAAATTGTTATTTAGAAATTAAAAAAATTGAGGTAAGAGTATATTTGAAGAGATAAAAACTTTAAAATAATGGTATGTATTTTTATGTAACAACATTTGAATGACACTACTCAATATTATTGTTTTAAATAGTGTTATTTGAATAGAAATTGTTATTTAGAAATTAAAAAAATTGAGGTAAGAGTATATTGAAGAGATAAAAACTTTAAAATAATGGTATGTATTTTTATGTAACAACATTTGAATGACACTACTCAATATTATTGTTTTAAATATTGTTATTTGAATAGAAATTGTTATTTAGAAATTAAAAAAATTGAGGTAAGAGTATATTGAAGAGATAAAAACTTTAAAATAATGGTATGTATTTTTATGTAACAACATTTGAATGACACTACTCAATATTATTGTTTTAAATAGTGTTATTTGCATAAAAATTGTTATTTAGAAATCACAACATATTGAAATAGTTTGAACATTTGATAATTCCATGAAAAGTTTTAAGCACTAATTTTTACCGTATAAATTTTGAATATCGTTACCAAATCGAAAAATTGTTGTTATTAAAATGATGCACAAGTGTCATAGGTTCACTGGCTATGTAGATTTTTAAATTATATGTATATTTTTATACGTATAAAATTTTCACTGTTAAAATAAATCAATTATTTTGTATGCGTATACTTATATACATTGAATATAAAATTCATTATTCTGACGCACATAAAATGAACTTTTATTTGAGAGATATTTGATTTCGATTCAAAAAATATGGGAGAAGCGGGAGTGCCAATAGCTATTCTGGATAATTGTGTTGTCAACATGAAATTTATTATTTATTAGTTCAATGATAGGATAATAATTGTGATATAATAACACTTATTATATATTATTCCATCAAAAGTTTTAAGCACTCATTTTTTGCGAAAAAAAATCGTATACCCTTATCTAATCAAAAAAATTTTTATGCCACAATGATGCCAACACTCTATAGGCTCACCACTAGTGTAGTTTTTAAATTTTGGCAACTCCCAATATTTTTACTGTCAAAATAAATCAATTTTTTTGTATGTGTATCATTGCGAACAACTTATAAAAAAAGCATTATCTTGAAGCCCACAACATGCGCTTTCACTTTATGGATATTTTAAAAATGTAAAATAGAAGGCGTCAGACATCACTGAAAATTTCTAATGAGGATGTTTTTATAATCAATATGAAATTTGGTATTTATTATTGATATAATATTAATCGCAACATATTGAAATCGTTTGAACATTTGATAATTCCATGAAAAGTTTTAAGCACTAATTTTTACCATATAAAATTTGAATATCACCTTCAAATCGAAAAATTGTTGTTGTTAAAATGATGCACAAGTGTTATAGGTTCACTGGCTATGTAGATTTTTAAATTATATGTATATTTTTTATACATATAAATTTTCACTGTTAAAATAAATCAATTATTTTGTATCTATATACTTATATACATTGAATATAAAATTCATTATTCTGACGCACATAAAATGGACTCTTATTTGAGAGATATTTGATTTCGATTCAAAAAATATGAGAGAAGCGGGAGTGCCAATAGCTATGCTGTATAATTGTGTTGTCAACATGAAATTTATGATTTAATAGTTTAATGATAGGGTAATAATTGTGATATAATAACAGTTATTATATATTATTCCATCAAAAGTTTTAAGCACTCATTTTTTGCGAAAAAAAATTTTGTAGCCTTATCTAATCAAAAAAATTTTTATGCCACAATGATACTGGTACTCTATAGACTCACCACTAGTGTAGTTTTTAAATTTTGGCAACTCCCAATATTTTTACTGTCAAAATAAATCAATTTTTTTGTATGTGTATCATTGCAAACAACTTATAAAAAAAGCATTATCTTGAAGCCCACAATATGCGCTTTCACTTTATGGATATTTCAAAAATGTAAAATAGAAGGCGTCAGACATCGCTGAAAATTTCTAATGAGTATGTTTCTATAATCAATATGAAATTTGATATTTATTATTGATATAATATTAATCGCAACATATTGAAATCGTTTGAACATTTGATAATTCCATGAAAAGTTTTAAGCACTAATTTTTACCATATAAAATTTGAATATCGTTACCAAATCGAAAAATTGTTGTTATTAAAATGATGCACAAGTATCATAGGTTCACTGGCTATGTAGATTTTTAAATTATATGTATATTTTTATACGTATAAAATTTTCACTGTTAAAATAAATCAATTATTTTGTATGCGTATACTTATATATATTGAATATAAAATTCATTATTCTGACGCACATAAAATGAACTTTTATTTGAGCGATATTTGATTTCGATTCAAAAAATATGAGAGAAGCGGGAGTGCCAATAGCTATGCTGTATAATTGTGTTGTCAACATGAAATTTATTATTTAATAGTCCAATGATAGGATAATAGTTGTGATATAATAACAGTTATTATATATTATTCCATCAAAAGTTTTAAGCACTCATTTTTTGCGAAAAAAAATCGTGTACCCTTATCTAATCAAAAAAATTTTTATGCCACAATGATGCCAACACTCTATAAACTCACCACTAGTGTAGTTTTTAAATTTTGGCAACTCCCGATATTTTTACTGTCAAAATAAATCAATTTTTTTGTATGTGTATCATTACGAACAACTTATAAAAAAAGCATTATCTTGAAGCCCACAACATGCGCTTTCACTTTATGGATATTTTAAAAATGTAAAATAGAAGGCGTCAGACATCGCTGAAAATTTCTAATGAGGATGTTTTTATAATCAATATGAAATTTGGTATTTATTATTGATAGAATAGTAATCGCAACATATTGAAATCGTTTGAACATTTGATAATTCCATGAAAAGTTTTAAGCACTAATTTTTACCGTATAAAATTTGAATATCGTTACCAAATCGAAAAATTGTTGTTGTTAAAATGATGCACAAGTGTCATAGGTTCACTGGCTATGTAGATTTTTAAATTATATGTATATTTTTTATACATATAAATTTTCACTGTTAAAATAAATCAATTATTTTGTATGCGTATACTTATATACATTGAATATAAAATTCATTATTCTGACGCACATAAAATGAACTTTTATTTGAGAGATATTTGATTTCGATTCAAAAAATATGGGAGAAGCGGAGTGCCAATAGCTATTCTGGATAATTGTGTTGTCAACATGAAATTTATTATTTATTAGTTCAATGATAGGATAATAATTGTGATATAATAACACTTATTATATATTATTCCATCAAAAGTTTTAAGCACTCATTTTTTGCGAAAAAAAATCGTATACCCTTATCTAATCAAAAAAATTTTTATGCCACAATGATGCCAACACTCTATAGGCTCACCACTAGTGTAGTTTTTAAATTTTGAGAACTCCCAATATTTTTACTGTCAAAATAAATCAATTTTTTTGTATGTGTATCATTGCAAACAACTTATAAAAAAAGCATTATCTTGAAGCCCACAACATGTGCTTTCACTTTATGGATATTTCAAAAATGTAAAATAGAAGGCGTCAGACATCGCTGAAAATTTCTAATGAGGATGTTTTTATAATCAATATGAAATTTGGTATTTATTATTGATAGAATAGTAATCGCAACATATTGAAATCGTTTGAACATTTGATAATTCCATGAAAAGTTTTAAGCACTAATTTTTACCATATAAAATTTGAATAGCACCTTCAAATCGAAAAATTGTTGTTGTTAAAATGATGCACAAGTGTTATAGGTTCACTGGCTATGTAGATTTTTAAATTATATGTATATTTTTTATACATATAAATTTTCACTGTTAAAATAAATCGATTATTTTGTATCTATATACTTATATACATTGAATATAAAATTCATTATTCTGACGCACATAAAATGGACTTTTATTTGAGAGATATTTGATTTCGATTCAAAAAATATGAGAGAAGCGGGAGTGCCAATAGCTATGCTGTATAATTGTGTTGTCAACATGAAATTTATGATTTATTAGTTCAATGATAGGATAATAGTTGTGATATAATTATAGTTATTATATATTATTCCATCAAAAGTTTTAAGCACTCATTTTTTGCGAAAAAAAATTTTGTAGCCTTATCTAATCAAAAAAATTTTTATGCCACAATGATACTGGTACTCTATAGACTCACCACTAGTGTAGTTTTTAAATTTTGGCAACTCCCAATATTTTTACTGTCAAAATAAATCAATTTTTTGTATGTGTATCATTGCGAACAACTTATAAAAAAAGCATTATCTTGAAGCCCACAACATGCGCTTTTACTTTATGGATATTTTAAAAATGTAAAATAGAAGGCGTCAGACATCGCTGAAAATTTCTATTGAGGATGTTTCTATAATCAATATGAAATTTGGTATTTATTATTGATATAATATTAATCGCAACATATTGAAATCGTTTGAACATTTGATAATTCCATAAAAAGTTTTAAGCACTAATTTTTACCATATAAAATTTGAATAGCACCTTCAAATCGAAAAATTGTTGTTATTAAAATGATGCACAAGTATCATAGGTTCACTGGCTATGTAGATTTTTAAATTATATGTATATTTTTTATACATATAAATTTTCACTGTCAAAATAAATCAATTATTTTGTATGCGTATACTTATATACATTGAATATAAAATTCATTATTCTGACGCACATAAAATGAACTTTTATTTGAGCGATATTTGATTTCGATTCAAAAAATATGAGAGAAGCGGGAGTGCCAATAGTTATGCTGTATAATTGTGTTGTCAACATGAAATTTATGATTTAATAGTTTAATGATAGGATAATAGTTGTGATATAATAACAGTTATTATATATTATTCCATCAAAAGTTTTAAGCACTCATTTTTTGCGAAAAAAAATTTTGTAGCCTTATCTAATCAAAAAAATTTTTATGCCACAATGATACTGGTACTATATAGGCTCACCACTAGTGTAGTTTTTAAATTTTGGCAACTCCCAATATTTTTACTGTCAAAATAAATCAATTTTTTTGTATGTGTATCATTACGAACAACTTATAAAAAAAGCATTATCTTGAAGCCCACAACATGCGCTTTCACTTTATGGATATTTTAAAAATGTAAAATAGAAGGCGTCAGACATCGCTGAAAATTTCTATTGAGGATGTTTCTATAATCAATATGAAATTTAATATTTATTAGTGATAGAATAGTAATCGCAACATATTGAAATCGTTTGAATATTTGATAATTCCATAAAAAGTTTTAAGCACTAATTTTTACCATATAAATTTTGAATATCGTTACCAAATCGAAAAATTGTTGTTATTAAAATGATGCACAAGTGTCATAGGTTCACTGGCTATGTAGATTTTTAAATTATATGTATATTTTTTATACATATAAATTTTCACTGTTAAAATAAATCAATTATTTTGTATGCATATACTTATATACATTGAATATAAAATTCATTATTCTGACGTACATAAAATGAACTTTTATTTGAGCGATATTTGATTTCGATTCAAAAAATATGAGAGAAGCGGGAGTGCCAACAGCTATGTAGGATAATTGTGTTGTCAACATGAAATTTATTATTTATTAGTTTAATGATAGGATAATAGTTGTGATATAATAACAGTTATTATATATTATTCCATCAAAAGTTTTAAGCACTCATTTTTTGCGAAAAAAAATCGTGTACCCTTATCTAATCAAAAAAATTTTTATGCCACAATGACGCCAACACTCTATAGACCCACCACTAGTGTAGTTTTTAAATTTTGGCAACTCCCAATATTTTTACTGTCAAAATAAATCAATTTTTTTGTATGTGTATCATTGCGAACAACTTATAAAAAAAAGCATTATCTTGAAGCCCACAACATGCGCTTTCACTTTATGGATATTTTAAAAATGTAAAATAGAAGGCGTCAGACATCACTGAAAATTTCTAATGAGGATGTTTTTATAATCAATATGAAATTTAATATTTATTAGTGATATAATAGTAATCGCAACATATTGAAATCGTTTGAACATTTGATAATTCCATGAAAAGTTTTAAGCACTAATTTTTACCATATAAAATTTGAATAGCACCTTCAAATCAAAAAATTGTTGTTGTTAAAATGATTCACAAGTGTCATAGGTTCACTGGCTATGTAGATTTTTAAATTATATGTATATTTTTTATACATATAAATTTTCACTGTTAAAATAAATCGATTATTTTGTATCTATATACTTATATACATTGAATATAAAATTCATTATTCTGACGCACATAAAATGAACTTTTATTTGAGCGATATTTGATTTCGATTCAAAAATATGAGAGAAGCGGGGAGTGCCAATAGCTATGCTGTATAATTGTGTTGTCAACATGAAATTTATGATTTATTAGTTCAATGATAGGATAATAATTGTGATATAATAACAGTTATTATATATTATTCCATCAAAAGTTTTAAGCACTCATTTTTGCGAAAAAATTTTGTAGCCTTATCTAATCAAAAATTTTTATGCCACAATGATACTGGTACTATATAGGCTCACCACTAGTGTAGTTTTTAAATTTTGGCAACTCCCAATATTTTTACTGTCAAAATAAATCAATTTTTTTGTATGTGTATCATTGCGAACAACTTATAAAAAAAGCATTATCTTGAAGCCCACAACATGCGCTTTCACTTTATGGATATTTTAAAAATGTAAAATAGAAGGCGTCAGACATCGCTGAAAATTTCTATTGAGGATGTTTCTATAATCAATATGAAATTTGATATTTATTATTGATATAATATTAATCGCAACATATTGAAATCGTTTGAACATTTAATAATTCCATAAAAAGTTTTAAGCACTAATTTTTACCGTATAAAATTTGAATATCGTTACCAAATCAAAAAATTGTTGTTATTAAAATGATGCACAAGTGTCATAGGTTCACTGGCTATGTAGATTTTTAAATTATATGTATATTTTTATACGTATAAAATTTTCACTGTTAAAATAAATCAATTATTTTGTATGCGTATACTTATATACATTGAATATAAAATTCATTATTCTGACGCACATAAAATGAACTTTTATTTGAGCGATATTTGATTTCGATTCAAAAAATATGAGAGAAGCGGGAGTGCCAATATCTATGCTGTATAATTGTGTTGTCAACATGAAATTTATGATTTATTAGTTCAATGATAGGATAATAGTTGTGATATAATAACAGTTATTATATATTATTCCAGCAAAAGTTTTAAGCACTCATTTTTTGCGAAAAAAAAATTTTGTAGCCTTATCTAATCAAAAAAATTTTTATGCCACAATGATACTGGTACTCTATAGACTCACCACTAGTGTAGTTTTTAAATTTTGGCAACTCCCAATATTTTTACTGTCAAAATAAATCAATTTTTTTGTATGTGTATCATTACGAACAACTTATAAAAAAAGCATTATCTTGAAGCCCACAACATGCGCTTTCACTTTATGGATATTTCAAAAATGTAAAATAGAAGGCGTCAGACATCGCTGAAAATTTCTATTGAGGATGTTTCTATAATCAATATGAAATTTAATATTTATTAGTGATAGAATAGTAATCGCAACATATTGAAATCGTTTGAACATTTGATAATTCCATAAAAAGTTTTAAGCACTAATTTTTACCATATAAAATTTGAATATCGTTACCAAATCGAAAAATTATTGTTATTAAAATGATGCACAAGTGTTATAGGTTCACTGGCTATGTAGATTTTTAAATTATATGTATATTTTTTATACATATAAATTTTCACTGTTAAAATAAATCAATTATTTTGTATCTATATACTTATATACATTGAATATAAAATTCATTATTCTGACGTACATAAAATGAACTTTTATTTGAGCGATATTTGATTTCGATTCAAAAAATATGAGAGAAGCGGGGGTGCCAACAGCTATGTAGGATAATTGTGTTGTCAACATGAAATTTATTATTTATTAGTTTAATGATAGGATAATAGTTGTGATATAATAACAGTTATTATATATTATTCCATCAAAAGTTTTAAGCACTCATTTTTTGCGAAAAAATCGTGTACCCTTATCTAATCATTTTTTTGTATGTGTATCATTGCGAACAACTTATAAAAAAAGCATTATCTTGAAGCCCACAACATGCGCTTTCACTTTATGGATATTTTAAAAATGTAAAATAGAAGGCGTCAGACATCGCTGAAAATTTCTAATGAGGATGTTTTTATAATCAATATGAAATTTGATATTTATTATTGATATAATATTAATCGCAACATATTGAAATCGTTTGAACATTTGATAATTCCATGAAAAGTTTTAAGCACTAATTTTTACCATATAAAATTTGAATATCGTTACCAAATCAAAAAATTGTTGTTATTAAAATGATGCACAAGTGTCATAGGTTCACTGGCTATGTAGATTTTTAAATTATATGTATATTTTTATACGTATAAAATTTTCACTGTTAAAATAAATCAATTATTTTGTATGCGTATACTTATATACATTGAATATAAAATTCATTATTCTGACGCACATAAAATGAACTTTTATTTGAGCGATATTTGATTTCGATTCAAAAAATATGAGAGAAGCGGGAGTGCCAATAGCTATGCTGTATAATTGTGTTGTCAACATGAAATTTATGATTTATTAGTTCAATGATAGGATAATAATTGTGATATAATAACAGTTATTATATATTATTCCATCAAAAGTTTTAAGCACTCATTTTTTGCGAAAAAAAATTTTGTAGCCTTATCTAATCAAAAAAATTTTTATGCCACAATGATACTGGTACTATATAGGCTCACCACTAGTGTAGTTTTTAAATTTTGGCAACTCCCAATATTTTTACTGTCAAAATAAATCAATTTTTTTGTATGTGTATCATTGCGAACAACTTATAAAAAAGCATTATCTTGAAGCCCACAACATGCGCTTTCACTTTATGGATATTTTAAAAATGTAAAATAGAAGGCGTCAGACATCGCTGAAAATTTCTATTGAGGATGTTTCTATAATCAATATGAAATTTAATATTTATTATTGATATAATATTAATCGCAACATATTGAAATCGTTTGAACATTTGATAATTCCATGAAAAGTTTTAAGCACTAATTTTTACCATATAAATTTTGAATATCGTTACCAAATCGAAAAATTATTGTTATTAAAATGATGCACAAATGTCATAAGTTCACTGGCTATGTAGATTTTTAAATTATATGTATATTTTTTATACATATAAATTTTCACTGTTAAAATAAATCAATTATTTTGTATGCGTATACTTATATACATTGAATATAAAATTCATTATTCTGACGCACATAAAATGGACTTTTATTTGAGCGATATTTGATTTCGATTCAAAAAATATGGGAGAAGCGGGAGTGCCAACAGCTATGTAGGATAATTGTGTTGTCAACATGAAATTTATGATTTAATAGTTTAATGATAGGATAATAGTTGTGATATAATAACAGTTATTATATATTATTCTAGCAAAAGTTTTAAGCACTCATTTTTTGCGAAAAAAAATCGTATACCCTTATCTAATCAAAAAAAATTTTATGCCACAATGATACTGGTACTATATAGGCTCACCACTAGTGTAGTTTTTAAATTTTGGCAACTCCCAATATTTTTACTGTCAAAATAAATCAATTTTTTTGTATGTGTATCATTGCGAACAACTTATAAAAAAGCATTATCTTGAAGCCCACAATATGCGCTTTCACTTTATGGATATTTTAAAAATGTAAAATAGAAGGCGTCAGACATCACTGAAAATTTCTAATGAGGATGTTTTTATAATCAATATGAAATTTGGTATTTATTATTGATATAATATTAATCGCAACATATTGAAATCGTTTGAACATTTGATAATTCCATGAAAAGTTTTAAGCACTAATTTTTACCATATAAAATTTGAATATCGTTACCAAATCAAAAAATTATTGTTATTAAAATGATGCACAAGTGTCATAGGTTCACTGGCTATGTAGATTTTTAAATTATATGTATATTTTTTATACATATAAATTTTCACTGTTAAAATAAATCAATTATTTTGTATGCGTATACTTATATACATTGAATATAAAATTCATTATTCTGACGCACATAAAATGAACTTTTATTTGAGAGATATTTGATTTCGATTCAAAAAATATGAGAGAAGCGGGGGTTCCAACAACTATGCTGTATAATTGTGTTGTCAACATGAAATTTATTATTTATTAGTTCAATGATAGGATAATAATTGTGATATAATAACAGTTATTATATATTATTCCATCAAAAGTTTTAAGCACTCATTTTTTGCGAAAAAAAATCGTATACCCTTATCTAATCAAAAAAATTTTTATGCCACAATGATACTGGTACTATATAGGCTCACCACTAGTGTAGTTTTTAAATTTTGGCAACTCCCGATATTTTTACTGTCAAAATAAATCAATTTTTTTGTATGTGTATCATTGCGAACAACTTATAAAAAAAGCATTATCTTGAAGCCCACAACATGCGCTTTCACTTTATGGATATTTCAAAAATGTAAAATAGAAGGCGTCAGACATCGCTGAAAATTTCTATTGAGGATGTTTTTATAATCAATATGAAATTTAATATTTATTAGTGATAGAATAGTAATCGCAACATATTGAAATCGTTTGAACATTTGATAATTCCATAAAAAGTTTTAAGCACTAATTTTTACCATATAAAATTTGAATATCGTTACCAAATCAAAAAATTGTTGTTATTAAAATGATGCACAAGTGTCATAGGTTCACTGGCTATGTAGATTTTTAAATTATATGTATATTTTTTATACATATAAATTTTCACTGTCAAAATAAATCAATTATTTTGTATGCGTATACTTATATACATTGAATATAAAATTCATTATTCTGACGCACATAAAATGAACTTTTATTTGAGAGATATTTGATTTCGATTCAAAAAATATGCGACAAGCGGGGGTTCCAACAGCTATGCTGTATAATTGTGTTGTCAATATGAAATTTATGATTTATTAGTTCAATGATAGGATAATAGTTGTGATATAATAACAGTTATTATATATTATTCTACCAAAAGTTTTAAGCACTCATTTTTTGCGAAAAAAAATCGTATACCCTTATCTAATCAAAAAAATTTTTGTGCCACAATGATACTGGTACTCTATAGACCCACCACTAGTGTAGTTTTTAAATTTTGGCAACTCCCGATATTTTTACTGTCAAAATAAATCAATTTTTTTGTATGTGTATCATTGCGAACAACTTATAAAAAAAGCATTATCTTGAAGCCCACAACATGCGCTTTCACTTTATGGATATTTCAAAAATGTAAAATAGAAGGCGTCAGACATCGCTGAAAATTTCTATTGAGGATGTTTCTATAATCAATATGAAAATTAATATTTATTAGTGATAGAATAGTAATCGCAACATATTGAAATCGTTTGAACATTTGATAATTCCATAAAAAGTTTTAAGCACTAATTTTTACCATATAAAATTTGAATAGCACCTTCAAATCAAAAAATTGTTGTTATTAAAATGATGCACAAGTGTCATAGGTTCACTGGCTATGTAGATTTTTAAATTATATGTATATTTTTTATACATATAAATTTTCACTGTTAAAATAAATCAATTATTTTGTATGCGTATACTTATATACATTGAATATAAAATTCATTATTCTGACGCACATAAAATGAACTTTTATTTGAGAGATATTTGATTTCGATTCAAAAAATATGAGAGAAGCGGGAGTGCCAATAGATATGCTGTATAATTGTGTTGTCAACATGAAATTTATGATTTATTAGTTCAATGATAGGATAATAATTGTGATATAATAACAGTTATTATATATTATTCCATCAAAAGTTTTAAGCACTCATTTTTTGCGAAAAAAAATCGTGTACCCTTATCTAATCAAAAAAATTTTTATGCCACAATGATACTGGTACTCTATAGACTCACCACTAGTGTAGTTTTTAAATTTTGAGAACTCCCAATATTTTTACTGTCAAAATAAATCAATTTTTTTGTATGTGTATCATTGCGAACAACTTATAAAAAAAGCATTATCTTGAAGCCCACAACATGCGCTTTCACTTTATGGATATTTTAAAAATGTAAAATAGAAGGCGTCAGACATCACTGAAAATTTCTAATGAGGATGTTTTTATAATCAATATGAAATTTAATATTTATTAGTGATATAATAGTAATCGCAACATATTGAAATCGTTTGAACATTTGATAATTCCATGAAAAGTTTTAAGCACTAATTTTTACCATATAAAATTTGAATATCGTTACCAAATCGAAAAATTGTTGTTGTTAAAATGATGCACAAGTGTTATAGGTTCACTGGCTATGTAGATTTTTAAATTATATGTATATTTTTTATACATATAAATTTTCACTGTTAAAATAAATCAATTATTTTGTATCTATATACTTATATACATTGAATATAAAATTCATTATTCTGACGCACATAAAATGAACTTTTATTTGAGCGATATTTGATTTCGATTCAAAAAATATGAGAGAAGCGGGAGTGCCAATAGCTATGCTGTATAATTGTGTTGTCAACATGAAATTTATGATTTAATAGTCCAATGATAGGATAATAGTTGTGATATAATAACAGTTATTATATATTATTCCATCAAAAGTTTTAAGCACTCATTTTTTGCGAAAAAAAATTTTGTAGCCTTATCTAATCAAAAAAATTTTTATGCCACAATGATGCCAACACTCTATAGGCTCACCACTAGTGTAGTTTTTAAATTTTGAGAACTCCCAATATTTTTACTGTCAAAATAAATCAATTTTTTTGTATGTGTATCATTGCGAACAACTTATAAAAAAAGCATTATCTTGAAGCCCACAACATGCGCTTTCACTTTATGGATATTTCAAAATGTAAAATAGAAGGCGTCAGACATCGCTGAAAATTTCTATTGAGGATGTTTCTATAATCAATATGAAAATTAATATTTATTAGTGATAGAATAGTAATCGCAACATATTGAAATCGTTTGAACATTTGATAATTCCATGAAAAGTTTTAAGCACTAATTTTTGCCATATAAAATTTGAATATCGTTACCAAATCGAAAAATTGTTGTTTTTAAAATGATGCACAAGTATCATAGGTTCACTGGCTATGTAGATTTTTAAATTATATGTATATTTTTATACGTAATAATTTTTCACTGTTAAAATAAATCAATTATTTTGTATGCGTATACTTATATACATTGAATATAAAATTCATTATTCTGACGCACATAAAATGAACTTTTATTTGAGCGATATTTGATTTCGATTCAAAAAATATGAGAGAAGCGGGAGTTCCAACAGCTATGCTGTATAATTGTGTTGTCAACATGAAATTTATTATTTAATAGTTCAATGATAGGGTAATAATTGTGATATAATAACAGTTATTACATATTATTCCATCAAAAGTTTTAAGCACTCATTTTTTGCGAAAAAAAATCGTATAGCCTTATCTAATCAAAAAAATTTTTATGCCACAATGATACTGGTACTCTATAGACTCACCACTAGTGTAGTTTTTAAATTTTGGCAACTCCCAATATTTTTACTGTCAAAATAAATCAATTTTTTTTGTATGTGTATCATTGCGAACAACTTATAAAAAAAGCATTATCTTGAAGCCCACAACATGCGCTTTCACTTTATGGATATTTTAAAAATGTAAAATAGAAGGCGTCAGACATCGCTGAAAATTTCTAATGATGATGTTTCTATAATCAATATGAAATTTAATATTTATTATTGATAGAATAGTAATCGCAACATATTGAAATCGTTTGAACATTTGATAATTCCATGAAAAGTTTTAAGCACTAATTTTACCGTATAAAATTTGAATATCGTTACCAAATCAAAAAATTATTGTTATTAAAATGATGCACAAGTATCATAGGTTCACTGGCTATGTAGATTTTTAAATTATATGTATATTTTTTATACATATAAATTTTCACTGTTAAAATAAATCAATTATTTTGTATGCGTATACTTATATACATTGAATATAAAATTCATTATTCTGACGCACATAAAATGGACTTTTATTTGAGAGATATTTGATTTCGATTCAAAAAATATGAGAGAAGCGGGAGTGCCAATAGCTATGCTGTATAATTGTGTTGTCAACATGAAATTTATGATTTAATAGTTCAATGATAGGATAATAATTGTGATATAATAACACTTATTATATATTATTCCATCAAAAGTTTTAAGCACTCATTTTTTGCGAAAAAAAATCGTATACCCTTATCTAATCAAAAAAATTTTTATGCCACAATGATACTGGTACTCTATAGACTCACCACTAGTGTAGTTTTTAAATTTTGAGAACTCCCAATATTTTTACTGTCAAAATAAATCAATTTTTTTTGTGTATCATTGCAAACAACTTATAAAAAAAGCATTATCTTGAAGCCCACAACATGCGCTTTCACTTTATGGATATTTTAAAAATGTAAAATAGAAGGCGTCAGACATCGCTGAAAATTTCTATTGAGGATGTTTCTATAATCAATATGAAAATTAATATTTATTAGTGATAGAATAGTAATCGCAACATATTGAAATCGTTTGAACATTTGATAATTCCATGAAAAGTTTTAAACTTCATTTTTTTAAAAAAAAATGGAGGCAATATAATCGTCCAAAATTAATAAAATTGGTATCATTAGGATGCCAACACTCTAATTAACTTGAATAAATTGGTTTTCATACTGTCATTACTACCAAAAAATAGGTCATTTTGGAATTGTTATTTTTAGCTGTAAATATTTTTAAATTTGTATATGCTACTAACAGCTAAAACGCTATGGTCTATTGATAATGTGGTATTAATCGGCACCACCAGTTATGATCCTATAAAAAGTTTTGGATTTTGAAAAAATCATTTTTGAAAAATGGAGGTAATATAGTTGTCCAAAATTAATAAAATTAGTATCATTAGAATGGCAACACTCTAATTAACTTGAATAAATTGGTTTAGGCGCCGCCATTGCTACCAAAAAATAGGTCATTTTTTACTCGCTTAATTTCATGTATAAATATTTTTTAAAAATATACATGCTTGTGACCCGTAAACCTCTATAGTGTAGTGATAATCTAGTATTAACATGTAGTAACAGATATAATCCTATGAAAAGTTTTGGATTTTGAAAAAATCATTTTTTGAAAAATGGAGGCAATATAATCGTCCAAAATCAATAAAATTGGTATCATTAGAATGCCAACACTCTAATTAACTTGAATAAATTGGTTTAGGCGCGGCCATTGCTACCAAAAAATAGGTCATTTTTTACTCGATTAATTTCATGTATAAATATTTTTTAAAAATACACATGCTTGTGACCCGTAAACCTCTATAGTGTAGTGATAATCTAGTATTAACATGTAGTAACAGATATAATCCTATAAAAAGTTTTGGATTTTGAAAAAATCATTTTTGAAAAATGGAGGCAATATAATTGTCCAAAATCAATAAAATTGGTATCATTAGAATGCCAACACTCTAATTGACTTGAATAAATTGGTTTAGGCGCCGCCATCGCTAACAGAAAAATATTTTTACCGGAAAATGCTATATTTTGCTATAAATATTTTTAAATTTGCACATGCTGCTAACAGCTAAAACGCTATGGTCTAGTGATAATGTGGTATTAATTGGCACCACCAGTTATGACGCTATAAAAAATTTTGGATTTTGAAAAAATTATTTTTGAAAAATGGAGGTAATATAGTTGTCCAAAATCAATAAAATTGGTACCATTAGAATGGCAACACTCTAATTAACTTGAATAAATTGGTTTAGGCGCCGCCATTGCTACCAAAAAATAGGTCATTTTTTAATCGCTTAATTTCATGTATAAATATTTTTTAAAAATATACATGCTTGTGACCCGTAAACCTCTATAGTGTAGTGATAATGTGATATTAACATGTAGTAACAGATATAATCCTATAAAAAGTTTTGGATTTTGAAAAAATCATTTTTGAAAAATGGAGGCAATATAATCGTCCAAAATCAATAAAATTGGTATCATTAGGATGGCAACACTCTAATTAACTTGAATAAATTGGTTTAGGCGCGGCCATTGCTACCAAAAAATAGGTCATTTTTTAATCGCTTAATTTCATGTATAAATATTTTTTAAAAATACACATGCTTGTGACCCGTAAACCTCTATAGTGTAGTGATAATCTAGTATTAACATGTAGTAACAGATATAATCCTATAAAAAGTTTTGGATTTTGAAAAAATCATTTTTGAAAAATGGAGGCAATATAATCGTCCAAAATCAATAAAATTGGTACCATTAGAATGCCAACACTCTAATTAACTTGAATAAATTGGTTTAGGCGCGGCCATTGCTACCAAAAAATAGGTCATTTTTTAATCGCTTAATTTCATGTATAAATATTTTTTAAAAATACACATGCTTGTGACCCGTAAACCTCTATAGTGTAGTGATAATCTAGTATTAACATGTAGTAACAGATATAATCCTATGAAAAGTTTTGGATTTTGAAAAAATCATTTTTGAAAAATGGAGGCAATATAATCGTCCAAAATCAATAAAATTGGTATCATTAGAATGCCAACACTCTAATTAACTTGAATAAATTGGTTTAGGCGCCGCCATCGCTAACAGAAAAATAATTTTACCGGAAAATGCTATATTTTGCTATAAATATTTTTAAATTTGCACATGCTGCTAACAGCTAAAACGCTATGGTCTAGTGATAATGTAGTATTAATTGGCACCACCAGTTATGACGCTATAAAAAATTTTGGATTTTGAAAAAATCATTTTTGAAAAATGGAGGTAATATAGTTGTCCAAAATCAATAAAATTGGTACCATTAGAATGGCAACACTCTAATTAACTTGAATAAATTGGTTTAGGCGCCGCCATTGCTACCAAAAAATAGGTCATTTTTTAATCGCTTAATTTCATGTATAAATATTTTTTAAAAATATATATGCTTGTGACCCGTAAACCTCTATAGTGTAGTGATAATGTGATATTAACATGTAGTAACAGATATAATCCTATAAAAAATTTTGGATTTTGAAAAAATCATTTTTGAAAAATGGAGGCAATATAATCGTCCAAAATCAATAAAATTGGTATCATTAGGATGGCAACACTCTAATTAACTTGAATAAATTGGTTTAGGCGCGGCCATTGCTACCAAAAAATAGGTCATTTTTTACTCGCTTGATTTCATGTATAAATATTTTTTAAAAATACACATGCTTGTGACCCGTAAACCTCTATAGTGTAGTGATAATCTAGTATTAACATGTAGTAACAGATATAATCCTATAAAAAGTTTTGGATTTTGAAAAAATCATTTTTGAAAAATGGAGGTAATATAGTTGTCCAAAATCAATAAAATTGGTACCATTAGGATGGCAACACTCTAATTAACTTGAATAAATTGGTTTAGGCGCCGCCATTGCTAACAGAAAAATAATTTTACCGGAAATTGCTATATTTTACTATAAATATTTTTAAATTTGTACATGCTGCTAACAGCTAAAACGCTATGGTCTAGTGATAATGTGGTATTAATTGGTAGCACCAGTTATGACGCTATGAAAAATTTTGGATTTTGAAAAAATCATTTTTGAAAAATGGAGGCAATATAATCGTCCAAAATCAATAAAATTGGTATCATTAGGATGGCAACACTCTAATTAACTTGAATAAATTGGTTTAGGCGCGGCCATTGCTACCAAAAAATAGGTCATTTTTTACTCGCTTGATTTCATGTATAAATATTTTTTAAAAATACACATGCTCGTGACCCGTAAACCTCTATAGTGTAGTGATAATCTAGTATTAACATGTAGTAACAGATATAATCCTATAAAAAGTTTTGGATTTTGAAAAAATCATTTTTGAAAAATGGAGGCAATATAATTGTCCAAAATCAATAAAATTGGTATCATTAGGATGCCAACACTCTAATTGACTTGAATAAATTGGTTTAGGCGCCGCCATTGCTAACAGAAAAATATTTTTACCGGAAAATGCAATATTTTGCTAAAAATATTTTTAAATTTGTACATGCTGCTAACAGCTAAAACGCTATGGTCTAGTGATAATGTGGTATTAATCGGCACCACCAGTTATGACGCTATGAAAAGTTTTGGATTTTGAAAAAATCATTTTTGAAAAATGGAGGCAATATAATTGTCTAAAATCAATAAAATTGGTACCATTAGAATGCCAACACTCTAATTAACTTGAATAAATTGGTTTAGGCGCGGCCATTGCTACCAAAAAATAGGTCATTTTTTACTCGCTTAATTTCACGTATAAATATTTTTTAAAAATACACATGCTTGTGACCCGTAAACCTCTATAGTGTAGTGATAATGTGATATTAACATGTAGTAACAGATATAATCCTATAAAAAATTTTGGATTTTGAAAAAAATCATTTTTGAAAAATGGAGGCAATATAATTGTCCAAAATCAATAAAATTGGTATCATTAGGATGGCAACACTCTAATTAACTTGAATAAATTGGTTTAGGCGCGGCCATTGCTACCAAAAAATAGGTCATTTTTTACTCGCTTAATTTCATGTATAAATATTTTTTAAAAATACACATGCTTGTGACCCGTTAACCCCTATAGTGTAGTGATAATCTAGTATTAACATGTAGTAACAGATATAATCCTATAAAAAGTTTTGGATTTTGAAAAAATCATTTTTGAAAAATGGAGGCAATATAATCGTCTAAAATCAATAAAATTGGTATCATTAGGATGGCAACACTCTAATTAACTTGAATAAATTGGTTTAGGCGCCGCCATCGCTAACAGAAAAATATTTTTACCGGAAAATGCAATATTTTGCTAAAAATATTTTTAAATTTGCACATGCTGATAACAGCTAAAACGCTATGGTCTAGTGATAATGTAGTATTAATCGGCACCACCAGTTATGACGCTATGAAAAATTTTGGATTTTGAAAAAATCATTTTTGAAAAATGGAGGCAATATAATCGTCCAAAATCAATAAAATTGGTATCATTAGGATGGCAACACTCTAATTAACTTGAATAAATTGGTTTAGGCGCCGCCATTGCTACCAAAAAATAGGTCATTTTTTACTCGCTTAATTTCATGTATAAATATTTTTTTAAAAATACACATGCTTGTGACCCGTAAACCTCTATAGTGTAGTGATAATCTAGTATTAACATGTAGTAACAGATATAATCCTATAAAAAGTTTTGGATTTTGAAAAAATCATTTTTGAAAAATGGAGGCAATATAATTGTCCAAAATCAATAAAATTGGTACCATTAGGATGGCAACACTCTAATTAACTTGAATAAATTGGTTTAGGCGCGGCCATTGCTACCAAAAAATAGGTCATTTTTTAATCGCTTAATTTCATGTATAAATATTTTTTAAAAATATACATGCTTGTGACCCGTAAATCTCTATAGTGTAGTGATAATCTAGTATTAACATGTAGTAACAGATATAATCCTATGAAAAGTTTTGGATTTTGAAAAAATCATTTTTGAAAAATGGAGGCAATATAATCGTCTAAAATCAATAAAATTGGTACCATTAGGATGGCAACACTCTAATTAACTTGAATAAATTGGTTTAGGCGCCGCCATTGCTAACAGAAAAATATTTTTACTGGAAAATGCAATATTTTGCTAAAAATATTTTTAAATTTGCACATGCTGCTAACAGCTAAAACGCTATGGTCTAGTGATAATGTAGTATTAATCGGCACCACCAGTTATGACGCTATAAAAAATTTTGGATTTTGAAAAAATCATTTTTGAAAAATGGAGGCAATATAATTGTCCAAAATCAATAAAATTGGTACCATTAGGATGGCAACACTCTAATTAACTTGAATAAATTGGTTTAGGCGCCGCCATTGCTACCAAAAATAGGTCATTTTTTAATCGCTTAATTTCATGTATAAATATTTTTTAAAAATACACATGCTTGTGACCCGTAAACCTCTATAGTGTAGTGATAATCTAGTATTAACATGTAGTAACAGATATAATCCTATAAAAAGTTTTGGATTTTGAAAAAATCATTTTTGAAAAATGGAGGCAATATAATCGTCTAAAATCAATAAAATTGGTATCATTAGGATGGCAACACTCTAATTAACTTGAATAAATTGGTTTAGGCGCCGCCATTGCTAACAGAAAAATATTTTTATCGGAAAATGCAATATTTTGCTATAAATATTTTTAAATTTGCACATGCTGCTAACAGCTAAAACGCTATGGTCTAGTGATAATGTAGTATTAATCGGCACCACCAGTTATGACGCTATAAAAAGTTTTGGATTTTGAAAAAATCATTTTTGAAAAATGGAGGCAATATAATTGTCCAAAATCAATAAAATTGGTATCATTAGGATGGCAACACTCTAATTAACTTGAAAAAAGGGGTTTAGGCGCGGCCATTGCTACCAAAAAATAGGTCATTTTTTAATCGCTTAATTTCATGTATAAATATTTTTTAAAAATACACATGCTTGTGACCCGTAAACCTCTATAGTGTAGTGATAATGTGATATTAACATGTAGTAACAGATATAATCCTATGAAAAGTTTTGGATTTTGAAAAAATCATTTTTGAAAAATGGAGGCAATATAATTGTCTAAAATCAATAAAATTGGTATCATTAGAATGGTAACACTCGAATTTACTTGAAAAAAGGGGTTTGGGCGCGATTATAGCTATTAAAAAATATATATAAGAGTGAAGATATTTTTGTATGGTTTATAAAAGAGAGGATTCACTATGAAAGTATTTGATATTGTTAAATAAGGGTAGTTGGTAATGAATAAAAAAATGTATTGTTATTTAAAATATATGAGAGGGAGGGGGTTGCTCAAAAAAAAAAAAAAAAAAGAACAAGAGAGTGTTGTTATTGATAAAAAATAATTGAAAATGAAAGTGAATTGAAAAGGTTTTTAATTAAATATCAAAGTTTGTTGAAAAAAAAATAATAAAGAGTATAAGTGAGAATAGCGATATGAGAGAAAAAAGAAGGGAGGAGAAAAAGATGTAGAAGAGTTGAATAATAGCTAGAAGGGAAAGGAGAGATCGCTGTGAAAGAGAAAAAGTGATAAAGAGAGGAGATAATGAAAAGAAAGGGGGTTAGTGTAAATGTATAAAATAAAAAAAAAAAGGGTGTATAAAAAAAAATTACAGATAGAATGAGAAAAGGAAAGGAAGAGAAAGAAAAGAAGAGTGACGGGAGGAGAAGCAAAAAGAGGAAGGGGGGAAAGAGGAGAAGAGTGTTGAAAGGGAGAGAAAGGGAGAGAGAGAAAGAAAGGAGAATAAAGAAAGAGAAGGAAAGAGAAAAGAAAGGGAAAGAGGAGAGAGAAAGAGGTGGAGAGAGAGAGAGAGTGGAGAGATAAAGAGATAAAGGTGAAAAAAAATGACATGGTAAAAACATGGAAAGAAGAGGAGGGGAGAAAGAAATGAAAAGAACAAGCTAGAGAGAAGTGAAGAGATAAAGGTGAAAAAAAAGAGAGAGAGGAGAAACAGAAGGGGGAGAGAGTGAAAACAAGTGAAAAGAGAGCAGGTGAAAAAAAAGGGGGGGGAAGGGAACAAGTGAAAAAAAAAAAAAGGGGGGGAAGGGAACAAGTGAAAGAGGAGAAAAGTGAAAGAGGAGGGAGAAAATGAAAGAGGAGGAGAAATGCAAAGAGAGGAGGGGAGAGAAAATGAAAGAGGAAGAAGGAGAGAAATTTCAAGAGAAGAGTAAGGTGGTAAAATCATTATTAAAAAACATATATATAAAGAGAAATCGTGATATGTAAGCGGGCTGAACCTCAGGTGATCGCAACAACAAGGCTGCTCTACACCTTACAGTACCCCATATCTATTTAAGTCGTCTGCATATGATCTATATAGAACAGAGTCTCATGGTTGAAATATGAAAGGCTCTCTAGAGAAAAGTAGCTGCTGTGAGCTAGGTCACAACAGCAGAACAAATCTCTCTATGGTTGCACTTGTTAACACTGTTCTCCCCATTGATTAGAATAAATAGCTCTCTCTCTAGGTCTGCTTCTAGCTTAGAGGCGTTCAGCTATAAGCAGGCATATGTTAGCGTTGCTTCATTGGCTTGTCAACCAGAAGCATTACCAATTATATGAATTAATGGTTCCTCTCGTACTGAATTAAATTACTATCAAAGCTACTTGCATCTCTAGAACAGTATTAGAACTGCTCTATATTACTAGACTCGGCAGTAGGGTAAAACTAACCTGTCTCACGACGGTCTAAACCCAGCTCACGTTCCCTTTTAATGGGTGAACAATCCAACGCTTTATCAATTCTGCTTGATAATGATAGGAAGAGCCGACATCGAAGGATCAAAAAGCGACGTCGATCTGAACTCTTGGCCGCCACAAGCCAGTTATCCCTATGGTAACTTTTCTGACACCTCTAGAATAAAAAAAATGGTTATATACAGGGTTATATATCAGCATTGCTGCCTTACCCCTCTAAAGGATCGATAGGCCATACTTTCATAGTTATTACATTTACTGAACATCATAATCAAGTGTACTGTTTAGCCTTTTCCTCTACAAAAGGTTTCTGTCCTTTTTGAGTACACCTTTGGACACTTGCGCTATCATTTCACAAATGTGCCGCCCCAGCCAAACTCCCCATCTGAAAATATTGAAGAAAACTCGGTATCAAGAGCGAGAGAGACTGCTAGCTATCACTAGAGAAAGCTCGTGAGTGGTATGAAAAAGAGCTGCTCAGTTATTGCTAAATGAGCATCTCCACACACCTTGAACTCTCGAACAACTCTAATAAAAGTCACTAACAGCTTCATCGCACTTGCATATGTGCATCACAATGTGAACTGCTTACACAGTTCACCCTCGTTGCCATCTCCTTAGTAAAGCAATGATTACGGTAGTGGTATTTCATTATCGCCTTGCAGCTCCCACTTATGCTACACCCTTAATATCACGTCACAAATACAAACTAGAGTCAAGCTCAATAGGGTCTTCTTTCCCCGCTGTCTATTTTATCCGGCCCGTTCCCCGGACTGTGGTTTCACTAGCGTGTAGATAGGGACAGTAGGAATCTCGTTAATCCATTCATGCACGTCACTAATTAGATGACGAGGCATTTGGCTACCTTAAGAGAGTCATAGTTACTCCCGCCGTTAACCCGCGCTTGGTCGAATCTCTTCACATTGACATTCAGAGCACTGGGCAGAAATCACATTGAGTTAAAGACATTTTCAATCCTCAAAAAGTTCTCAATGCTTTGTTTTTATTAAACAGTCGGATTCCCCTAGTTAGTAACAGTTCAAAATTAAAAGTAAGTGAACGCACCAAGTAGTGAGACCCCTTACTCCACTCCACACATAACGAGCTACAAGTATCACCGTTGCCAGTAACACCTACAACTCGCTACGCTTAAAATGAAGCGGTAGCCTCCTTAATGCGCTCCTTTCATTTGAGCCAACCCTTTTCCCTAAGTTACAGGTCTATTTTGCCGACTTCCCTTACCTACGTTATGCTACTTCGCCAGAGGCTATTAACCTTGAGGACCTGATGCGGTTATGGGTACGAAATGGTCTGAAAATGAATGGAATTGTTCCACAAGACATCATTTTTCAAGGGACATTAGCGATACACAGTTCATGGAAGTGATAAACATACCGATGAAAGTACACCTAGCACCTCACAGGGAGATCATAAAAAATGAGCTCCTATTAAGGCAAATGAATAGTGCATCTCAGAACAAATCTAGCTCAACACTATTCGGAGAATGCAACTACACTACTATTGCTAGCAGTAAAGCACACCCTACACGCCTTTATACAGAAAAGATAACTCTGTATTGGAACGCTAATGCCGTTATGACGTTCATTTGAGTCGCCTCTTCATATCCAGACGAACCACACCAATATATTGCTATACCAGAATGACCCTCACCATGTACAGGAATATTAACCTGTTTCCTTTTCGAGCACCAGGAGGGACTCTAGAAGAATCTCTCCTTGTTGACCATTTCGGACTGCTCTTAAGATCGACTAACTCCTGGCTTAATACAATTGCCAGGAAAACCTTCCTCACATCGGCGGTCAAGGTTCTCACTTGACTAGTTGCTACTACCACCAAGATCTGTACTAACGCATGATCAAGACAGGATCACTCCTTGTCTCCTTCATTTCGCTTCAAAAAAAGTATGCGTCACACAAGCTTACAACTAGCAGCATAATTGTTATTGCTGCTAGTGTCATTTATATGTTATACACTTTCAGCGCCATTAATTTTCAAGGCTATTGCATTTGCCAGGTGAGTTGTTACACATTCCTTAGCAGATTCCGACTTCCATGGCCACTGTCCTGGTGTCTTAATACAACAACACTTTTTATGGTATCTAATAATGAGTGTACAATCAGGCACATTTAAAATGACTTTCGGTTCATCCCGCATCACATATTCTGCTTACCAAAAAATGTCCACAAATAGAAAATATCATTCAAAGATGCAGTGCTATACGACCACTACACCTATCACACCCATTTAAAGTTTGACAATGAGTTGAGAAAGTTTCTCTCCCAAATCCCCTAATCATTATCTTTACCAGATGTAACTGTTTTTCTACTGCTATCCTGAGAGAAATTTCAGCTTGAACCAGCTACTAGATGGTTCGATTAGTCTTTCGCCCCTATACTCATATTTGACAAACGATTTGCACGTCAGTATTGCTACGAACTTCCATCAGAGTTTCCCCTGACTTCATTCTACACAAGTATAGTTCACCATCTTTCGGGTCACAACATATAGACTACAAATGACGTCCAAGTAAAGATTAACAATTGACGCCTTCGAGTATGCCACCCTCAATAAAGAGAGAGAGTTTCTACCCTCTTACTTTCATTACGGATATTGGTTTAATAAACCCTTATCCTTGCCCACATGTTATACTCCTTGGTCCGTGTTTCAAGACGGGATAAAAAAGCCACGTCCAGCACTTGATTAGAGTGCTTGGAACAACCGTATCACTCACTCAAATGTTGAGCTTGCAGCACCTAAACAACACCCATTATCAATGCACTTCTAAGAGTACATCAATAAGAGCATTATATAGATATTACAATCACAATGATTAAGAGAGTGCATTGGCTCAAATACACAGCTCTACCGGGCAATACTTCCCCGAGTAACAACTCACCTAATCTAACACAAGGATAGACCGACAAGCTTCCTCTAGAGAGATTCTGCACCGGGACAACTGTGCATGTTGTTTCGCATTAATTAAGAGAGAGCTGGTATTGCTACCAAGACAACTCCCCTTTTTAGCTTGACGCTGCTTTTTAGGTTCTCACTGATCAATTTCACATTCTTATGTTTAACTCTCTTTTCAGAGTTCTATTTCAATTTTCCTTCACAGTACTTGTTTGCTATCGGTCTTGTAGGTATATTTAGCGTTAGGTGCCATTTACCACCTATATAAATTTCATACAGCAATCCCAAGCTGTACTACTCTTAAGAGTGAAAAGTAAGAAACAACAGAATATAACCTTACGAGACTATCACTCTCTATGGTGCCGTTTTCCAACGAACTTGAGGTTATACATCTATCGCTATCTCTACACTCCCATAAATTACAACTCTTGACCAGCTTGCACCAGTCAAGATTTTAATTTTGCGCTATGCCCGTTTCACTCGCCGTTACTAAGGGCATCTCATTTGATTTCTTTTCCTCCGGTGAATGATATGCTTAAGTTTACCGGGTGAATTGCAACGAGAAGATGGTCTGAAAGAGTAGAAGAGCTTCCATTTGATATGGAAAGAGAAGCACTTATATAAAATACAAGCTCATAGTAACCTCAACTAGATTTAACATATCAACCTAGATACAACAAGTTGAATTTAGGTCAAAAGATGATGAATCTATCATTGTTAAGGTAAAACAAATGATACTTCTCTATATATATATATACTCTCCATTTTACAAGAGGTTATTTAGACATTGATACTAGCAAAAAATATTGGTAGTATAACTGAAAACGTATTATGTTGTTAAACCTCTCTTCCGTTGCTAGTGTATCCATGAAAGATACACTGCCAAGTGCGTTCGATATTTTGATGAATCACGAATAACCGCATCTCATATTAATTAACGTATTTCGCTACGATCTTCATCAACCTACAAGCCAAATGATCCCTCGACCAGTGACTGTACATTTAAAAAATGTTGAGTACATAATTGTTACATATATATTATAAAAAGAGTTCTATATAAGAAAAAAAACCAGTGCCATTTCTGAACACCGTTGACTTGTAGATACAATTAAGTATCTATTTAGCCATCTATCAGTATACTTTTCAGCACACTTTACGCATGGGTATCCATATATATATTTACACAAAAAGTGCTATATATATACTCCACCTGTAGCGCTTGATTTTTTTTTGTCGTGTATATATTATTAATGATCCAACCGCAGGTTCACCTACGGTTACCTTGTTACGACTTCTCCTTCCTCTAAATTATAAGATTTGTTGCAATTTGAAGCAATCACCATTGCTGATGACCGCGACTCCTTGCAACTCATCGGACAATTCAATCGGTAGGAGCGACGGGCGGTGTGTACAAAGGGCAGGGACGTAATCAGCACAGGTTGTTGACCTGTGCTTACTAGGTATTCCAAGTTGAAGATGAAAAATTACAAGCATCTATCCCAGATATGGTTAAAAAGATTCACTAAGGATTAGCCAGATATTTCTATCAAGCTTTTGCTGCCTCTCAACAGATTGCTCTGTTTCAAAACAACTAGGACCCTCTGAACTTTACCATTGTAACACGCGTGTCGCCCAGAACATCTAAGGGCATCACAGACCTGATATTGCCTTTAACTTACATTGATTGAACATCAATAGTCGAAATAAGAAGTCACATGCTGCAAGAGTAAACCCTCACAACAGCCACTAGTGGTAATTATAACTGGCGATGACATCTGAAAGGGGAACATGCCCTTCTTCCAGAGACACCAACTATATTTGACATTGCCACTAGAGCACTATTTATCTCTAAAGGTCTCGTTCGTTAACGCAATTAAGCCGACAATTCATATCACGAACTAAGATCGGCCATGCACCACCACCCATAGAATCATGAAAGATCTCTAATCTGTCAATCCTTATTATGTCCTGACCTGGTGAGTTTCCCCGTGTTGAGTCAAATTAAACCGCAAGTTCCACACCTGGTGGTGCCCTTCCGTCAATTCCTTTAAGTTTCAGCCTTGCGACCATACTCCCCCCAAAGTCCGATCACTTTAATTTCTTACGAAATTCAGGGAGAGACCTTATATGAATGCTACTATTGCTAGTAACACTCATGCGAAGTACCTTTTTTATGAAGAGCGCATATTTATGCACTCCTCCCTATCCTTTGTCGACATTGTTTATGGTTAAGACTACGACGGTATCTGATCATCTTCGATCCCTTAACTTTCGTTCTTGATTAATGAAAACACCCTTGCAAAGTGCTTTCGCATTAGTGAGTCTTTCTACAGTCTACGCATTTCACCGCTCGTGTAGAAATACTAATTGCCCCAATAGTCCCTTTTAATCATTAAAAAGGCAAGACACAACAATGTTGCCACTGCTGTGAAACGCATCTTACCTCTTTCATCTTCTATTATCCCATACTCTATTATTCAATGGACAAACGTCCTGCTTTAAACACCCTATTTTACTTATGGTAATGTGAGTAAGAACGGTCAACGCGTAATCTTTCAATTACGTGTAGTGCTACTTACTCAGGAGGGACCAGAGTGAGCTCCAAGATGAATTTATTTCACCCAGGAGCTCGCCTCTAGCCACACCTAAACTACGAGCTTTTTAAATACAGCAACTTAAATATACGCTACTGGAGCTGGAATTACCGCGGCTGCTGGCACCAGACTTGCCCTCCAGTTGATACTAATTAATTTGTTTACATTGTACTCATTACAATCGGCTAATAGGTTTCCCCATTATATGCCGTCGTTATTTTTTGTCACTACCTCAACGTGTTGTTATTGGGTAATTTGCGCGCCTGCTGCCTTCCTTGGAAGTGGTGGCAATCTCTCTAGGCCCCCTCTCCAGAATAAAACCCTTATTCTCTGTTACCCGTTATAATCATGGTAATCCACTATATTACCATCGACAATTGATAGATAAGAAATTTGAATGAAGCGGTGATCGCTCACTCTGCTATTTAGTAAACTGTGTCTCATCTCAATTTTGCGTCTCTTTAGCCTCCAGTTAATGCAGGGATTCTGATTGCTCAGTCTCCCCTTTTTGCATGTATTATCTATAGCTTTCCCACAGTTATCCACATAACAGAGAAACTGTTTCAAGTTTCCACGTTCAAATAAATTATAACTTTTTTAATAAGCTGTTCACAGTCTCGTACATACGTGTTACTTATACTTACATTTGCATGGCTTAATCCTTTAAACAAGCATATATGTCTGGCGGGATCAACCAGATATAGTTATATGAATGAAGATGCATAATGAATAACATCAACAAAGTGATGATATTCAATATACAACAGCACTCTTATGAAAATTATATATATATATATACACATAACCTATCACCATATGTGAAAAAAATTTTTAACACCTTTATCACATTGTTACATTCATAAACCCCATGTTTATATAAATAAAGACAACAGGTACTCTCCAACAGTAATAATATATGAGAACGTCAGTAAACATAATACGCAATAGCAAGGTTTTGACGACAATACTGTTTTATGGATCTATGTGCATTGCCACTACTCCAGTATTCGCATCCAGCAAATTGGTCGGACTATCCACACTATTAATTATAGCTCTATTAGTCACAGCAACTGGAGTACAGGATCTCGTTTTCAATACCCAGTTCGTAAAACCTTTTGCACTATAATTAAAAGCGGTATGCCAAGCAAGGGAGACGCTACTATTTTACTTCATAGTTATCATATAGCTTTTTTTGATTGCTCTATCATTACTGTTTTTAAATACAACTATATAACCAACCAATAGTCTCTTTATTTATATTTACATATTGTCAACTATTTAACAATGATCAATCAATGAAAAAAAAATCTTTCATGATAATAGGCGGTCCCAACTACACCGCTTTAAAAACAAGCGTGAGCATTTGTGGCCTACAATAGTGTCGTTCACTTTATATTTGAACATTTCTATTCAAATATAAAGAGTAACTAATTGATAACACGCACCCATTCTTTTCAATAACAATAAATTGCTTTATACAGCATCACCTGTTTTATAAAGCATACGATATCAATTAAGAATGATATGTTCATTCTTATTCATTAGAGAACAATAGTACAATTTTTAATACAATATAAAAGATCTTTAGGCTACATCATCTCATACACCTGCCACCAACCATCCAGTAAAACAAGCACAGTTATGTTTTACCAAGACAATTTACCCATTCGGGAGCGTCAACACCGTATTATAAGTACAGCTGCGATGAGATTTACGTGATTAAGCCAAAAACAGGATAATATAGCCTGAAGCACTATAAAATAGAATGGGTTACATGATAAAAATCACTATCCATTTCACGCTAACCTATTTTACAATGCAGCTAAACATCCTATAGAATTTAAAAAAAATTTTTTTTATCACCATGATTTCTCATGATGATAAACAAGAATCATCGATGCAACAATTAACATTATTTAAACCCAATCATTTGTAGAGAGAGCATAGTCTATATTTTTCAATAAACCATGTATAGGTACCGTGTTAAAATACCCGTTTCATCTACTATTGTTAGGGTTACTATAAACCTTTATTGAAAAAGTGACATATACCAGTACTCATTTCATTTTTCATACTAGAAGCTAATTTGATAGTGTTGCTTCGTTTTGAAAAAATCATTTATACCACACATGCCACCGTAACAATATGTACACTCGTTACTTTCTTTACCCACAACGGATACAGATCATCTTACACCGATCTTATAGTCGATGCGACCAGCTGTATAAGTCCCGGAGGCTGGACAATGAGCAGTTTCATCCCACCTGGATTACCGTTGTGAATGGTTATTTTCATATGGCCAGGGCCAAAAGAGGTACGCCGTATATGTACGATAACCATTCGAGTGCTGATGTATTTACCCACCTATACTATCCCTATGTGGCTGCCATTAAAGAGATTTATATCTCATGCTATACGATTCATCATATTACTATTGTTATTTATCTACACAACACAATTGGCACTGTATGAAATAATAGGTATACTGCATGTGTAACGCTGTTATACAATTAACAATAACAGATAATGAGAGAACCTTCTTTGCGTTGGTTGAGAGCTCCTCCTGAAAAAGCGAGGATTGCACAACAACGCAACACACACAATGCATTTACGGCCGTCTTTATCACACACCCCTAATGATAGGTGAACCTATAGGCGATTATTTATCAATAATAGCTGTAATCACTGCATTTCAATGCCTCTCCCGAAGGATTGGCCTTCATACAGTCATTCAACACCATTATTGAATTTTTTACGCTTCTAGGACGCGGTATAATAGAAATGTGCTTTAAATAACGATCCTGATACACAACACCACTATCCACTTTATTCACACTGCATATACCTCACCCCTGTATTACCATATACAGAGATTCAGTACTTTATACTTTACCTACATTACATCTTTTAAAAAAAAAAAATGCAGTGATTACAACGCTTCATCTTAGTGGAAATCCTATACCCATTATAACACACCAACATACCAACTGCTTAATGTTGCATTAAACAGGGCTACCTAGTAATATAATTATTTATATAACACAACCAATCTCTCCACCTAATGCTTGTTCGTCACTGCGACTGTAAAACAGCCCGTCTTGACGCTTTCCACACTAAATGGTGACAACAACATGGTGTCATATATTAATGAGCACCTTCTGCGATTTGATTGCAATACACCATTAACTGGCGGTCTCACCCATAGCATACCTCCCGCACGCTTTCACGTGGTAGAGCATATGCCTAGTGATTAACCAGATATACGAAACACGGAGTAGTCTCACAATGCACCACATAAAGGTGTCCACGCTCGTGAAACATGCTTTCAATATATGCATCACGATTGAGCGTCTCCTGACGCGGCAACCGATTACTGCATGTTGCACTGCAATCAAACCCTCTTGTTTAGCTCTACCACCATGCCCTAAGAGTGTTATTTGACAACAGTACAACACACACACGCATAACATATATACCCATACCCTATAACCGACAGCAACACATTGTATGATTGATAGCAGCACTATCAGTACTATCAAAAGGCAATGCATCACTGAAGCGAGCGCCGAACCATATACTCTTAACAGCTTTCATCCACCATGCATTAAGAATATCAGCGCGACGACCGTATGCTATATAGATACGGCGTCAACCAACAATAGCGATCACCTCCCCATGCGTGATGAGGCGCGAGACACACCAACGTTTTGCAGCCCAATGTTATGATGCCGATAAAATAACAGCGTCTCAGGAGGATACAGCTATCCGTCGTTCTGCCATATAAAATATGCCAGCGTCTCGTATAGCGAGCACCCCGTCGTTCTGATACCCCAACAGCATCTCTCGGGCGCGAGACACAGCGGCCTCCCACGCGATAGAGCGACAACGACCATGCATACCCCATATCCACCAACGTACCGTCGACTGATATAAATAACAGCCCTCGGGCGCGCGAGCAGGTGTGATACGCATGGGCGTGCGCGTGCTATAAAATATACAGCGACGCGCGAGCGTAATGACGGTCCTTTATATAGTAACATTGTTAAAATAACGCGTTACGTATAAAAAAAAACACATCTGTAACAGTTCCCATCAGAAATGATGGAAAAAAATTATGCAAGGCGTTTTTAGGGCCCGAAAACAGAAAATCTCAAACCCAACCCAACCCAACTTTAACCCAACCCAACCCACAGACCACAACCCAACCAAACCACCAGTGCTCTTTTAGCATCCCCATTTCATTACACTCATTATCAATATTACCGTAACAATATTAGCCACTAGTGCTATCTCACAACATATATCAATCGTATATAGTATTTTCGGTTATTTCTTATCATTTTAATTTTCCGATTTAATAAATCAACCGAAAATCACTCAATGCACAGTCATTTTAAAACCACACCATATACACTATTATTGCCCACTATCATATCTATAGATTCACGTCAAAAAAATTTTTTTTAACCGATTTCAACGAGAAAAACAGTTATATTAGACGACGATCATATAATTTTTTCACATATATATATTAAACACAATATGTGAATAAGATTCACGTCAAAAAATTATTTTAGTTTTGGTCAACGGAAATTCAAAATTTCGGTTCGAAAAAATAATTTTTTTAATTAAATTTTAATTCAATTTAAGAAAGTACGGTAAAATTTTTTAAATTCGTTCTTTTAACGTAAAAATAACTTTTTTATATATTTTGAGTTATATATAATCCATTCCGCACATAAAAAATTTTTTTTACCGTAGTCGGGAAAAAATGTTGACTTTTTTTATTTTAACGTAAAAATAACTTTTTTATATATTTTGAGTTTTATAGAATCCATTCCGCACATAAAAATTTTTTTTATTATTGGAGCGATTATTTATCATATTATTTATCATATTATTTCTCAGGGTAGCTGGAGTCAATGTTATTGAAAGCCTCTCCTGAAAGAACGAGATTGATAGAATGATGCAACACCACCCATGAATTTTTTACGCTTCCTGGACGCCGGTTCTTTTTTACGCTTTAAGGAGACGGTTTGATGAGGGCGCTATAACAACAATCTCCTTATAATAATCATTGAAAGCCTCTCCTGAAAGAACGAGATTGATATAATGATGCAACACCACCCATGAATTTTTTACGCTTCCTGGACGCCGGTTCTTTTTTACGCTTCCTGAACACCGGTTCTTTTTTACGCTTCCAGGACACCAGTTAGTTTATGCGTAAAAAAGAACAGGCGTTCAGGAAGCGTAAAAAAGAACAGGCGTTCAGGAAGCGTAAAAAAGAACAGGCGTTCAGGAAGCGTAAAAAAGAACCGGTGTTCAGGAAGCGTAAAAAAGAACCGGCGTTCAGGAAGCGTAAAAAATTCATGGGTGGTGTTGCATCATTATATCAATCTCGTTCTTTCGGGTGATGCTTTCAATGCTTATTCTAAGGAGATTGTTGTTATAGCGCCCTCATCAAACCGTCTCCTGGAAGCATAAAAAAGAACCGGCGTTCAGGAAGCGTAAAAAATTCTGGGTGGTGTTGCGTCATTATATCAATCTCGTTCTTTCGGGTGATGCTTTCAATGCTTATTATAAGGAGATTGTTGTTATAGCGCCCTCATCAAACCGTCTCCTGAAAGCGTAAAAAAGAACCGGCGTTCAGGAAGCGTAAAAATTTCACGGCAGTGTTGCGTCATTCTATCAATCTCGTTCTTTCGGGAGAGGATTTCAATGCTTATTCTAAGGAGATTGGTGTTATAGCGCCCTCATCAAACCGTCTCCTGAAAGCGTAAAAGAACCGGCGTCCAGGAAGCGTAAAAATTCATGGGTGGTGTTGCATCATTCTATCAATCTCGTTCTTCAGGAGAGGCTTCCTGAACGCCTGTTCTTTACGCTTCCTGAACGCCTGTATTACCATCCCCCGCCGCGTTACCAAAGCGGGTGGTTCATTATTTTTCACATATGGAAAATCTCGTTTAACGGGAATCGACATTTATCAAAACTCCTTCAATAAGTAAACCCCTATATCTAGTACTATGATTTGAGATTACTCTCTGCTTCATATCAAGTGTTTGGATTGCTCTGTTTTATGCTCAAAGTTTAACCGTGACGTTTGATTTCTTTCAAGTGTCTCATAACGATACATTAGAAGATAATCTCTATCAAATAGCATACCCAGAGATCAAATAAGTGATATTTATTCATTGGACGACCTCTTCAACTTGATATATTGGCGATCGCTGTTCATCCAAAAAAAAAAATTTTTTTTATGCACTATATATGGAAAATCTCGTTTAACGGGAATTGATATTTATCAAAAACTCATTCAATAAGTAAACCCCTACATCTAGCACTATGATTTGAGATTACTCTCTGCTTCATATCAAGTGTTTGGATTGATCTGTTTCACGGTTAAAATTTGACAGTGATGTTTGATTTCTTTCAAGTGTCTCATAACGATACATTAGAAGATAATCTCTATCAAATAGCATACCCAGAGATCAAATAAGTGATATTTATTCATTGGACGACCTCTTCAACTTGATATATTGGCGATCGCTGTTCATCCAAAAAAAAAAATTTTTTTTATGCACTATATATGGAAAATCTCGTTTAACGGGAATTGATATTTATCAAAAACTCATTCAATAAGTAAACCCCTACATCTAGCACTATGATTTGAGATTACTCTCTGCTTCATATCAATTGTTTGGATTGATCTGTTTCACGGTTAAAATTTGACAGTGACGTTTGATTTCTTTCAAGTGTCTCATAACGATACATTAGAAGAAAATCTCTATCAAATAGCATACCCAGAGATCAAATAAGTGATATTTATTCATTGGAAGACCTCTTCAACTCGATATATTGGTGATCGCTGTTCATCCAAAAAAAAAATTTTTTTATGCACTATATATGGAAAATCTCGTTTAACGGGAATTGATATTTATCAAAAACTCATTCAATAAGTAAACCCCTACATCTAGTACTATGATTTGAGATTACTCTCTCATATCAAGTGTTTGGATTGATCTGTTTCACGGTTAAAATTTGACAGTGATGTTTGATTTCTTTCAAGTGTCTCATAACGATACATTAGAAGATAATCTCTATCAAATAGCATACCCAGAGATCAAATAAGTGATATTTATTCATTGGACGACCTCTTCAACTTGATATATTGGCGATCGCTGTTCATCCAAAAAAAAATTTTTATGCACTATATATGGAAAATCTCGTTTAACGGGAATTGATATTTATCAAAAACTCATTCAATAAGTAAACCCCTACATCTAGCACTATGATTTGAGATTACTCTCTGCTTCATATCAAGTGTTTGGATTGATCTGTTTTATGCTCAAAGTTTAATAGCGACATTTGATTTCTTCAAGTGTCTCATAACGATACATTAGAAGATAATCTCTATCAAATAGCATACCCAGAGATCAAATAAGGGATATTTATTCATTGAAAGTTGTCTTCAACCGATATATTTTGATCGTTGTTCATCCAAAAAAAAAAATTTTTTTATGCACTATATATGGAAAATCTCGTTTAACGGGAATCGACATTTATCAAAAACTCATTCAATAAGTAAACCCCTATATCTAGCACTATGATTTGAGATTACTCTCTGCTTCATATCAATTGTTTGGATTGCTCTGTTTCACGGTTAAAAATTAATAGTGACGTTTGATTTCTTTCAAGTGTCTCATAACGATACATTAGAAGATAATATCTATCAAATAGCATACCCAGAGATCAAATAAGTGATATTTATTCATTGGACGACCTCTTCAACTTGATATATTGGCGATCGCTGTTCATCCAAAAAAAAAAAATTTTTTTTATGCACTATAGTATGGAAAATCTGTTTAACGGGAATCGACATTTATCAAAAAACTCATTCAACAAGTAAACCCCTACATCTAGCACTATGATTTGAGATTACTCTCTGCTTCATATCAAGTGTTTGGATTGCTCTTGTTTCACGGTTAAAATTAATAGTGATGTTTGATTTCTTTCAAGTGTCTCATAACGATACATTAGAAGATAATATCTATCAAATAGCATACCCAGAGATCAAATAAGCGATATTTATTCATTGGATGGCCTCTTCAACTTGATATATTGGCGATCGCTGTTCATCCAAAAAAAAAAAAATTTTTTTATGCACTATATATGGAAAATCTCGTTTAACGGGAATCGACATTTATCAAAACTCATTCAATAAGTAAAACTCTCACATCTAGCACCCGCGATTTGAGATTACTCTTCTGCTTCATATCAATTGTTTGGATTGCTCTGTTTTATGCTCAAAGTTTAACAGTGATGTTTGATTTCTTTCAGTGTCTCATAACGATACATTAGACGATAACTTATCAAATAGCATACCCAGAGATCAAATAAGTGATATTTATTCATTGACGACCTTCTTCAACTTGATATATTGGCGATCGTTGTTCATCCAAAAAAAAAAATTTTTTTATGCACTATATAAATGGAAAATCTCGTTTAACGGGAATTGATATTTATCAAAAACTCATTCAATAAGTAAACCCTACATCTAGTACTATGATTTGAGATTACTTCTGCTTCATATCAATTGTTTGGATTGCTCTGTTTCACGGTTAAAATTAATAGTGACGTTTGATTTCTTTCAAGTGTCTCATAACGATACATTAGAAGAAAATCTCTATCAAATAGCATACCCTGAGATCAAATAAGGATATTTATTCATTGGATGACCTTCAACTTGATATATTGACGATCGTTGTTCATCCAAAAAAAAAAAAAATTTTTTATGCACTATATATGGAAAATCTCGTTTAACGGGAATCGATATTTTTATCAAAAACTCCTTCAATAAGTAAACCCCATACATCTAGCACTATGATTTGAGATTACCTCTGCTTCATATCAAGTGTTTGGATTGCTCTGCTTCACGGTTAAAATTTTAACAGTGACCTTTGAAGGTCGACTTACCCTACTAGGATCAAATAAAAATTGTTGACTTATCATCAATCTGACCTCCTAGGGTAGCTCTATTCCATGCTATTCACGCTTTTAAAACAAAAACACCTGGTATGGTGCAGTTTTCTACAGTAAAAATTTTATATGGGAGGGGAGTGCTTTCACCTACCTTTGATCCGTGGCCTACGGGTCCATGCTTGTGAGTGAAGTTGCTCAGAATCGAAAAATACTAGGATCCCGACAGGCAACTCGATGAAACAAAATTTTGCACTTTTTTTTTTTTTTCCAAAAGCACTATATACTTAATTTTTGTGAAACTCTGGACCTCTCTTGTTGAGTATATTTACTTTTCTTCAATTCCAACTTCTCCAGCACTCTCAGCATCACTAGAAGGCCCCTACCGTTGAAAATTTTTTGGTTAGTTTCAACCTAGTCGATAGCTGTAAGGTCTCGTTATTTTGCTAAGCGCACTTTTGGCCTATAGAGTTGTTTCTTTACATCCCAACTTTCTTTGGCCTTATTGCTATGGCAAATACCTACCATTAATGTATTTATTTTAAGTTTGATAGGCCACTTATAATAGCTGGAAGGTCTCACCGTATACTGAAAAATGACATGACCACCTTTTTCGATCGACCCGAGTCACCAATCTTTTTGTAGAACTAGTGATGCTGGCAAACCAAGGAAATTAGAATGTTTCAAATCATGCTTGGTGCTAAGGGGCATTAGAGTGTTTCACTTTCGCCGCCTTTTATAGGATGATATGTCTCTGAGTACGTAAGCTGAGAAGCCTGAAACATCCATTAGATTGCCGAATGGTGTTCAAGTCATCCGCCAATTACGATTAATGATATGTATCTCGAAGCTCTCAACTCACTGGAATTGACCCAGTCTGGGGCATTGTTAAAATAATTTCATACAAATTTGAGTCTCTAGTGAGAATAGGTGGGTGCCCTGATTCTTGACCTTGACAAATGGCAATGTTGCAGAATAGAGAATGGTGAGTCTTTTTATGAAGATCGCATCTCTATCATCTACCTATAGAAAGATTTACTGTCACCTATAAAAATAAGTTGTTTTATATGCTGAAAAAAAACTTTTTTCTAAGTTGATTATATGGAGGTGTGTGAGGAAATTAGCTAAACAGTGGATAGGAGATATGGGGTTCCAACCTTCAATATAATATAGCACAACATCTAGTGTTTATATAGAAACTATGGAGATGCCTCATGATGTTGGGATGCTCTTGTAAGGAGTTGCCCTTTTTTTTTTTAAGCCACATAGCAAATCTTTCTATAGGTAGATGATAGAGAGATGATCTTCATAAAAAAGACTCACCATTTCTCTATTCTACAACATTGCTATTTATCAAAAATTGATCAGAAATTGAGCTCTATTCTCTATTAGAGACTCCAAATTTATATGAGGAGAATGATGTTTAATATGCCCCTGACCAATCTTCTTCCAGTGAGTTGAGGCTTCGAGACACACATGCCATTAATCGTACTTGGCAGATGGCAGACCACCATTCTAATCTAATGGATGTTTCAGGCTTCCTGAGCTTACGTACTCAGAGATAGACATCATCCTATAAAAGGCGGCAAATGGAAACACCCAAACCCTTGCCCGACAAGATCAAAAAGAGTTGAGACATTCTAATTTCCATTAGTTTTACCTGCATCAGCCAGTTCTGGACAAAGGATTGGTGACTCAGGTCAATCGATTTCTACGTGGTCATGTCATTCGCCATGTGCCATATATCGAGGATCTCGTTTAACGGGACCCATTATAGATCAAAAATTTTTCAATAAGTGAATGCCTACCTCTTACTAGCATCATTTTGAAATTGGTTTTGGCTTGATTTTCGATCTCTGCATTCTCCTGTTTCACGGTTAAAATTTAACAGGAACTTGCAACGGTCGACTTACCCTACTAGATCAAATAAAATTGTTGATTCTATCATCAATCTGGACCCCCTAGGATAGCTCTACCCCATGCTATTCACGCTTTTAAAACAAAAGCACCTGGTATGGTGCAGTTTTCATGCAAAATTTTATATGGAGTGGAGTGTTCACCTACCTTGATCCGTGGCCTACGGGTCCATGTTTATGGGTGAAAGCTGCTCAGAATCGAAAAATGTGTACTACAGGGATCCCTGACAGGGCAACCTCTCGATGAAACAAAATTTTGCATCTTTTTTTTTTTTCCAGCACTATATACTTAATTTTTTGTGAAATTTTGGACCTCTTTGCTGAGTATATTTACTTCTTTCTAATTCCAACTTTCTCCAGCACTCTTAGCATCACTAGAGGCCCCTACCGTTGAAAAATCTTTTGAGTTAGTTTCTAACTCTAGTCGATAGCTTTGGTCTCGTTATTTTGCTAAGCGCACTTTGACCCATGCCGTTGCTTCTTTACATCCCAACTTTCTTTAAGTCTCATTTTCATGGCAATACCTACCATTAATGTATTTATTTTAAGTTTGATAGGCTAAATTCTATAATATTTGGAAGGTTCCCACCGTATAACAGAAAAATGACATGACCAATTTCTTTTTTCGATCGACCTGAGTCACTAATCTTTTGTAGAACTAGTGATGCTGGTAAAACTAATGGAAATTAGAATGTTTCAAATCATGCTGCTCTTTATGGGCAAGGGTTTGAGGGTTTCAATTCTGCCGCCTTTTATAGAGAGGATGTCACGATATATCTCTGAGTACGTAAGCTCGAGAAGCCTGAAACATCCATTAGATTACCAGAATGGTGTGTCTTCTGCCATCTGCCAATTACGATTAATGGCATATGTATCTCGAAGCTCTCAACTCACTGGAATTGAATTGGTCTGGGGCATGTTAAAAATAATTCTCCTCATATAAATTTGAGTCTCTAGTGAGAATAGAGCTCGTTCTGATCAATTTTTGATAAATGGCAATGTTGTAGAATAGAGAATGGTGAGTCTTTTATGAAGATCGCATCTCCCATCATCTACCTATAGAAAGATTTAATGTCACCTATAAAAATAAAGTTGTTTATATGTTGAAAAAAAATTTTTTCTGTTGATTATATGGAGGTGGTGGTGAAATTAGCTAAACAGTGGATAGAGATATGGGGTTCCAACTTTCAATATAATATAGCACACAATATTCTAGTGTTTATATAGAAACTATGGAGATGTCCCATGATGTTGGGATGCTCTTGGGATGAGTTGCCTCTTTTTTTTCAAAGCTTCACAGTAAATCTTTCTATAGGTAGATGATAGAGAGATGCGATCTTCATAAAAAGACTCACCATTCTCTATATTCTACAACATTGCTATTTATCAAAAATTGATCAGAACGAGCTCTATTCTCATTAGAGACTCAAATTTATATGAGGAGAATTATTTTTTTAACATGCCTCAGACCAATTCAATTCCAGTGAGTTGAGAGCTTGGAGATGCACATGCCATTAATCGTAATTATGGATGGCAGACACCATTCCCCTAACGGCACGGATGTTTGTAGGCTTCTCGAGCTTACGTACTCAGAGATATATCATCCTATAAAAAGGCAAGGCAAAATTGGAACACCCAAACCCTTGCCCGCCAAGATCAGTAAGAGGCGAGACATTCTAATTTCCATTAGTTTTACCAGCATCACTAGTTCTACAAAGGATTGGTGACTCCAGGTCGATCGATTTTACGTGTGGTCATGTCATTCGCCATGTGCCATATAGAGGATCTCGTTTAACGGGACCCATTATAGATCAAAAAAATTCTTTCAATAAGTGAATGCCTACCTCTACTAGCAAGCATCATTTGAAATTGGTTTTGGCTTTACTTTCGATCTTTACATTCTCCTGTTTCACGGTTAAAATTTAACAGTGAACTTGCAACGGTCGACTTACCCTACTAGGATCAAATAAAATTGCTGGATTCTTAGTCATCAATCTGACCCCTAGATAGCTCTACCCCATGCTATTCACGCTTTTTTTTAAACAAAGCACCTGGTATGGTGCAGTTTTCACATGTGTACCCTTATATGGGGGTGCTTTCACCTTACCTTGGATCTGTGGCCTACAACCATGTTTATGGGTGAAAGCTGCTCAGAATCGAAAAATACTAGGATCCCGACAGGCAACTCGTTGATGAAATAAAATTTTGCACTTTTTTTTTTCCAAAAGCACTATATACTTAATTTTTGTGAAACTCTGACCCTCTTGCTGAGTATTCACTCCTTTCAATTCCAACTTTCTCCAGCACTCAGCATCACTTCAGAGGCCCCTACTGTTGAAAAAATTTTTGAGTTAGTTTCAACTCTAGTCGGTAGCTGTAAGGTCTCGTTATTTTGCTAAGCGCACTTTTGGCCTATATAGAGTTGCTTCTTTACATCCCAACTTTCTTTGGCCTTATTTTCATGGCAATACCTATCATTAACAGTTTATTTTAAGTTTGATAGGCCACTTATAATAGTTGAATAAGTCCTCGCATACGAAAATGACATGACCAATTCTTTTTCGATCGACCTGAGTCACTAATCTTTGTAGAACTAGTGATGTTGGTAAAACTAATGGAAATTAGAATGTTTCAAATCATGTTGACCTTTATGGGCATGGTACTTGAGGTTTTACCCTTTGCCGCCTTTTATAGGATGATATATTCTGAGTACGTAAGCTCGAGAAGCCTGAAACATCCATTAGATTACCAGAATGGTGTTCGCCATCTGCCAATTACGATTAATGGCATGTGTATCTCGAAGCTCTCAACTCACTGGAATTGAATTGGTCTGGGGTACGTTAAAAATAATTCTCTCATAGTAAATTTGAGTCTCTAATGAGAATAGAGCTCTCGTTCTGATCAATTTTTGATAAATGGCAAATGTTGTAGAAATAGAGAATGGTGAGCGTGGTATGAAGATCGTGCATCTCTCTCATCCATCTATAGAAAAGATTTACCATGGCCTATAAAAACAGGGGCAGCTTATATGTAGAAAAAAAAAAATTTTTTCTAAGTTGATTATATGGAGGTGGTGAGTGAAATTAGCTAAACAGTGGATAGAGATATGGGGTTCCAACTTTCAATATAATATAGTTCACAATATCTAGTGTTTATATAGAAAAACTATGAGATGCCACATGATGTTGGGATGCTCTTGTAAGGAGTT
>JADJXI010000020.1:300000-489040 GCA_016715905.1 Sphingobacteriaceae bacterium
AGGGCTTGATGCCACTATACAATTCGTAGGAACTACCCACAAAGCCATTCCTTCTCCTCTGCGGGTATAGGTATCACGTGCATTTTGTAATGCCATTTCTTTATCAAAGGCATGTATATTTCCGCAGTGAACAAAAGGTTGCCCTGCTTTTTTTTGTACAAATACTTCCCATAATGGGCCTTGACTATCACTCATACTTATTAATTTTTAAAATTTTATGCTGCAATAAATTCTTCCATTTGTTTTTTACCGTAAGCGGCGGCGGCGGCTCTTACCCAAGCTCCATCATCATGCGCTTTATTTCGGGCGGCCAATCTTTCTTTATTACAAGGGCCATTACCTTTTATAACATTTTTAAATTCGCTCCAATCAGGCTCTGAAAAATCATAACCTTGTTTGCTCTCATTCCATTTTAAATTTTTATCCGGAATGGTTAGCCCTAAATATTCCGCCTGTTCCACCGTTTGATTTACAAATCGTTGACGCAATTGATCGTTGGATTCTCTCTTAATTCTCCATTTTAAAGCATTTTCACTATTCGGACTTTCAGAATCAGGAGGTCCAAACATCATTAATGTAGGAAACCACCATCTGTTAATTGCGTCCTGGGCCATTGCTTTTTGTTCCGGCGTACCGAAAGACATACGGGTCATAATTTCATAACCTTGTCTTTGATGAAAACTTTCCTCTTTACAAATTCTAACCATAGCTCTGGCATAAGGTCCATAACTTGTTCGTTGCAACATAACCTGATTCATGATTGCGGCTCCATCTACTAACCATCCTACAGCGCCAATATCAGCCCAAGTAAGCGTTGGATAATTAAAAATAGAAGAATATTTAGCTTTACCTGTATGTAATGCTTCCAATAATTCATCTCGGCTAACACCCAAACTTTCAGCTGCAGTATACAGGTATAAACCGTGGCCTCCTTCATCCTGCACTTTAGCCAATAAAACTAGTTTTGCTCTTAAACTGGGCGCACGCGTTATCCAATTTCCTTCAGGTAACATACCCACAACTTCACTGTGTGCATGCTGAGAGATTTGACGGATCAGATGTTTACGATAATTTTCTGGCATCCAATCTTTTGGTTCTATCACATCATTCTTAGATAATTTATCTTCAAATAATTCTTCCGGTTTCTGATTTTCCATAATACAAATATAGTCCTTCGATATATTTTACCAAACATAATAATTCAAAATGGCTTATAAAATGACCTTTAGCAGGTTTTAGTAATTAATTCTTATTTTTGCCGCTAATATTTAGTTATGTCAAAATTTAACACATTAAAAATTAAAGAAATAAGACGAGAAACTGCCGATGCGGTTTCAATATTATTTGATGTTCCTCCGGTTTTACAGATCCCTTATCAATATAAGCACGGGCAGTATATTACTTTAAAAATGAATATAAACGGTGAAGAGTTACGCCGAAGTTATAGTATTTGTACTTCACCTTATAGTGAGAATGAATTAAGAGTGGCGGTTAAAGCAGTGAAAGACGGCAGAGTTTCAAGCTATTTAAATTCTCAATTAAAAGTTGGTGATGCGGTTGAGGTTATGACTCCAATGGGAAATTTTTACACACCCTTAAACGGAAGCTCAAAAAAGAATTATGTTTTATTTGCCGGAGGAAGTGGAATTACTCCGATGGCTAGCATTTTAAAGAGTATTTTGTACGTGGAAAAACAAAGTAGCATAACGTTAATTTATGCTAATAAAAATGAAGCGAGCACAATCTTTAAAAAGGAAATTGACTCTCTTCAGGCGCAGCATAAACAACTCCATGTAATTTATGTTTTTGAAACGCCTGAAACGAAGATATCAGATTTGCAAACCGGTATTATTACACAAGAAAAGGCAACAGCCTTACTTAAAAATTTTAATTGTACTGCCGCTGATGAATATTTCATATGTGGTCCTGGTCCAATGATGGAAAATGCCAAATTAGCGTTAGAGGCGTTAAAGATGTCAAAAGAAAAAATTCATATTGAATATTTCACTGCAGTTGCTGAAGCCGTTCAGAAAGCAGAACAGTCGGATTCAGGTGCCCATGTGAAAAGTAAAATTACCATATTACAATATGGAATTGAAACCAAATTTGATTTAGAAACAAACGGAAGTAGTATTTTAGATGCTGCCATTGATGCCGGTGTGGACGCTCCGTTCAGCTGCAAAGGCGCTGTTTGTTGTACTTGCCGCGCTAAAGTTTTGGAAGGAAAAGTGAAAATGGATGCGAATTTTGCATTAACCGATTCGGAAGTTGCCGATGGTTATGTTTTAACTTGTCAAGCTCATCCATTAACTGAAAAAGTGGTAGTGGATTACGACGCAGTTTAAATTTATTTTAAGTATTGATTCAGTGATTCACTGAAAGTAGCACTTGGGCTATTCACTTTAATCAATTCACAAATGGTAGGAGCAATTTGTGTGATATCTATGTATCCTGTATAATTTCCATTTTTTATTCCTTTACCATAAAACAATACGGGTACGTGTGTATCGTAATTATAACCCGTGCCATGTGTGGTTCCTTTTGAAGGATGATCCATCCATCCGGGTTGATAAGTAAATGCTACATTCCCGCTTCGCTTATGGTTGTAACCATTGCTTAATAAGGCTAGCATTTTGTTTTTTACTGCTTCAGTGTTTTTTAATCTGGCTGACGAATATGCTTCTGCAATTCCATTTAAACCGATTATATAATTGCTGATTTTATTTTCAATTTCATCTTTATTGATTTTCAATTCTTTTAGTTTAACCTCTTTCAAGAAAATTTGTTCATTACTTACATTTTCAATTATCGTGCTGTCTCCATAATTTTCATGACAAAAATTTAGAATTTGCTTATGAATAAGGTCGGAATTAATGTTTCCTGCGGGAATTTTATTATTAATTAAATGAGCAGGAACATCAGAAGCGCCATGATCAGCTGTAAGAAAAAGGGTGTAATTATCTTTGCCTACATTTTTATCTAAATAATCAATAATTTGTTCCAAGTCTTTATCAAGTCGAAGATAGGTGTCTTCCACTTCTATCGAGCGGGGACCGAAAGCATGTGCAATAATATCCGTACAGGAGAAACTCACGCTAAAAAAATCGGTGTAATCATCTTTCCCCAATCCTTCGTTTTGAAGGCAAGCTAAGGCCAGGTCTTTTGTTAAGCTGTTTCCAAAAGGAGTTGATTTAATTACACCCCATTTTTTTTCCGTGATAAAGTCTTTTAAGGGATAAGGAAAAACCGGTTTTTCACTTCCCGGAAATGGATTTTCATATTCATTATCGTCGGCTAATGAATTGGTATAAGATCCTATTGGATAAAGAGTAGACCAAATGCCATTTAAATAATTTTGCGTTAATTTTTTTTCATTAAATTCATTCAGCCAGGTTGGTAATTGTTGCATATAAAAATCTGAACTTATAAAATCAGCGCTTGCATCATCAAACCAAAAAGCTCCGTCAGCAGCGTGACCGGCAGGTAAAACGGCACTTCGGTCTTTAATAGAAACCGCAAATACTTTTGATTTGGTGTTGCTTAATTTCATTTCGTCACCAATTGTAGTGCTCAATTGATTGCGTGGTGATTTTTTACCATTTTTACTTTTGGTACCAATACTTTTTGCCTGATCGTCCTGAACGCAATAAATCATTTTACCACTTTGTTTTTCGAACCATTCATTAGCAATAATGCCGTGATATTTTGGTGTGGTACCGGTAAATATAGAACTATGACCTGGCCCTGTAAAAGTTGGAATGTAATTGAAGTGGGCGTTTTTAAAATAAAACCCATTGTTTACTAATTTTTTAAATCCGCCGTTTCCAAATCTATCCCAGTATCTGTAAATAAAATCATTACGCATTTGATCAACTACAATGGCAACAATTAGTTTAGGTTTACTTTCCGCGTTAGCGGGTTTGTTTTGAGAAAAGCCGGCAATTGCTATGATTTGAATTAGAAGAAAAATTATTTTATTCATCAGGTTAATCTAAGGTTTGAAATACGGAATTATTACTTTTAAATTCTGGCACTAAATCTTTCATGTTTTGAACTATTAAAACATTATTTTGAGTTTTGAACGATTCAATCAATTGTTCAATTATTTTTTTTACGGTTTCATATTCGTATTCTCTAACTTTGCCAATTAATATCTGCGGATGATGCGTGGGCAATGTGTTTTCACTATCTGCAAGTAATTCTTCAAATAACTTTTCTCCGGGTCGGAGTCCTGTAAATTCAATTTTAATATCTTTTCCTTCTTTCAGGCCGGACAGCAGTATCATTTTCTTGGCTAATTCCAGAATTTTGACGGATTTGCCCATGTTGAAAACGTAAATTTCTCCTCCTTTACCCATTACTGCGGCTTCCAATACCAATTGACTAGCTTCCGGTATAGTCATAAAGTATCGCGTGATTTCGGGGTGAGTTATGGTAACAGGGCCTCCTGCTTCAATTTGTTTTTTAAATCTGGGAATAACAGAACCGTTAGAGCCCAAAACATTACCGAATCGGGTGGTAATAAATTTTGTGTTAGAATGCTTACCTAAACTCTGAATATAAATTTCTGCAATTCGTTTACTGGCGCCCATTACACTGGTTGGATTAACAGCTTTATCTGTACTTACCATTACAAATCTTTCAACCTGATTCTCATTAGCTAAGTCAGCGCAATTTTTCGTTCCCAAAATATTAGTTAATATAGATTCTGATGGATTATTTTCCATCATAGGAACGTGCTTGTATGCGGCAGCATGAAATACAATATTGGGTTTAAAAGTTACAAATACATTCTGCAATCTCTCTTTATTTCTTACATCAGCAATTACAACTTCACAAGCTAAGTTTTTAAATTGATCATTAAATTCCAATTCCAGTTCATGCAACGGACTCTCAGCCTGATCTAACAAAAAAAGTTTTTTTGGTTTGAATTTAGCGCATTGTCTTGCTAATTCACTTCCTATACTTCCCGCTGCGCCGGTAATTAAAATTATCTTATCATTTATTTGTTTAGCTATGATTTCATTGTCCAGTTTAATGGGTTCGCGCTCGAGTAAATCAACAATGTTTATGCTTTTAATTTGATTAAAGCTTAATTCACCGTTAATCCATTTTGTGGGAGGCGGAACGTGAAGTACTTTCACGCCTTCTTGTAAACATAAATCTGTTATTTCGTTTTTTTTAACCGGGTTAAGATTTTGAATCGAAATAATAACTATTTCAATACTATTTTCTGCAATGAGTTGGGCTATTTGCTTAAGAGGATAAATAAAAACACCTTCCAAACTTCTCCCTAATTTTTCTTTATCATCGTCTATAAATCCGGCTACTTTGTATTTTATTGCCGCATCGCGATCTAATGTTCTTTTTGTAATAATTCCGGCTTCACCTGCGCCATAAATGAGTACATTAATTTTTTCTTTATTGGGATTTTTACTTTCAAAGTATAAGGCTTTAACAGCTAAGCGAGAAGTAATCATTAAAAACAGTGTTACCAATGCATCAATAATAAGCACCGAAGTAGGTATAAAATATATTCCGGTTATGAAAAATCTGCTGATCAAATTCATAGCCATGATGAGAAAACTTCCGATTAATACTACGGCAAAAATGCGCAGGGTGTCTTTTGAACTGGTGTAACGAACCACACCTTTATAAGTTTTGGATAGAAAAAAAGAAATAAAACGAACGCCAAGAACAATAACAAAATCATAGGGTAAATTATTTTTATCTTCTGCCGACATGCTGTCTTTTTCAAAATAAAACCGAATAAAAAAAGACAGGCTTAAAGCAAAGGCGCAGATTAGGGTATCAATAAAAAGTATTGACCACCTTGGTAAATTGTATTGCCAGAATAATTTGAATAAATTATACATTCAATGTAAAATTACTATTTTTTATCCGGTTGTGAAGGGTGTTGGGTTGATGATTTCACCGCTTCAATAGGTGGGCTGAGTTTTATGGGACTTAAGGTTCTTACCTCAGCGGCTGCAATTTCGCAGGCCGTACAAATTTCTTTGAATTTGAGTTTCATATTGCATTCGATTGGAACCAGAAATATTTTCTTTTTTGTGCTATCCGGCATAGTAAATTCCATTTCGGTGGCCATGGTTCTGGGACCTTCAAAAGTGAATGGGTCCTTAAAATGATCCTCCAAATGAATATCTTTTAAATGAATTTTTTTACCAAATACCACTGTGTACAATTCAAAAATAGCTCGGCTTATTCGGATGTAAATAAGATTGGTATCATTGTCGTAATTTATTTTAACATCTCCTACCACATCTGTTTTATAATTAAACGGACCAACATTAACGTGAGCAACACAAGTAAATGAACTGCTGTCGGGCCTGATGTTAATTTTTGCATCTTTTATTGTCCAATGATACTGGCCTTTAATGAGCATGATTTCATAATCACTGCTTCCCTTAATGTCGCCAATAGCAGTAAGTACTTTGTTGATGCTTTCTTCATGAAGCACACACACAAAATCATTTAGGTCCTGTTTTTTTTCTTTTTTCGCACTAGTGTATTTGCGAGGTTGAATAGTAGGGGTTTTTTGACCAAATGTGATTTGATAAATAAAAAGTAAAGCGAATAACTGAATAAAACGCATGATGTGTTTACGATTCTTTTATTTCTTCTTTACCGTCAGCGTGCTTGGCAAAACGTTTTAATGTTTTAGGATGCACCTGATCGTATCTTGGCCAGGGCCAGCCACCAAATTGTGTAGCGTGATAATCTTCAAAAGCGCGATTTATTTCTTCTTTGGTGTTCATCACAAAAGGACCGTATTGTATAACCGGTTCCTGTATTGGCTTTCCTTGCAAAATAAGTATACTGGTTTCGTGATTTCCGTTAATTATTTCAACATCAAATTCGGGTTTTAACTCAACACAGTGATACTTGGTTAATTTTTTTCCATTCAACGAAAGTATTTCGCCTTCGTAAAAGTATAAGGTGCGGTTAATACCCACAGAGGCTTTTGGTAATGTCCAAACCGCATTGCTTTTCATTTTAATATTCCAAATTCCCACTTCATGTGCAGGTTCATTGGCCCAAGAATTAGGTGGTGGATTATTGGCTTTAGTGCCTTGTAAGTTGCCTGCTATTACTTCTATTTTAGTTTCATTTCCATAGGCATCTTTATAATTAATAACCGGAATGGTTTCTTGCCATAACATTTTAAAATGAGGCTCAACCATTTTGTTTTTTTTAGGAAGATTAAGCCAGATCTGAAAAAGTTCCATTGGATTTTCTTTATCTGAATGAATTAGCGGAAACATTTCTGAATGCTGAACGCCTTTTCCTGCGGTCATCCATTGTACATCACCGTTACCATAACGCCCTGAAGCACCCATACTATCCGCGTGATCTACTATACCTTCTCTTACTACAGTTACAGTTTCAAAACCTCGATGAGGATGTCCCGGAAAACCCGGAACTGTTTTACCGTGATACATTCGGAAACCCGATTTAATGATAAAATCATCACCAATATGTCGGCCTTGCAAATAGGAAGCTTCGGGCCCCATGTGTTCGTTGCCTTTAGGGAATTTATCTTCATGATGAACGCAGAATAAAAAAGGATCTTGCGTTTCCCACTGAAAACCCATTTCTTTTATTTTTAATATAGGATCGTTTGCCATAGTGTGATTATCTAATAGTTCGTTATAATTTTTGGACACTCCTTTAATCGGTGCCATGACAGCTGTAGTGATCAATAGCGAAAGCTGCGATAGAAATCCTCTTCTTTTTAGTTGCATGTTAGATTAAATAGTTTTACTAAGATAACTAATGAAAAAACAAGTATTATCTTTTTTAAAGATTTAACAATTATCTAATAAGACTGGTAAATTAATCTGTTTCTCTTAATCTGGCTTTTTCATAATCAGGATGATCCAAATATTTTTCTCTACCCGGATTTTCTTCTATTCTGAAAAAAGCATCCCAATATGCTTCTTTAGTCATGCTGTCGAAATGAATAATGTTCCATTTAGCTTGCATGCTTTGAAATAAATTCAGAATAAGAAAAAAGAGAATTAAACTAATTGAAATAAGTTTTGCTCCTTTTTGAAAAGCGTGCATTTTCGAAATAAACATACAAAACGGAAAAATTAAAAATGGATAAATCTCAATTAAAGCTCTTTGTCCGAAAGAACCGCCATACCACCAACACCACCAAGAGAACACAACATATATGTAAATGCCGGTAATTAATAAAATAGGATAGAATAGGGATTTGCCATTTTTATAGAGCACATAAAATCCACCTAGCGCAAAAAATAACATTGGAGTATATATTAACCAGCCCTTTCTGAAACTAAATAGTCCGTTTATTATTTCCGGATTAGCAAAATAAAAGGGTTCGCCTATGTACGAGTTAAAAAAGTAGTGCCCGGTTTGCTTTTTCCAATAAAGTAATTGAGGTAAAAAAACTAATATGCCCATAAAAGCTATAAGTGCTAACTTTTCTTTATGAAGCCAAAACCTTTTGAGTTTAAGTTGAATACTTTCTTTTGCAGAGTGCGAAAAAAGTAAAAAGAATAGAACAAAAATAATATTGATGGGACGAATTAATGTTAAAAGGCCTATGGTTAACCCAATGAGTAGTGCATATTTGAAAGTTGGACTACGGTGCCATTGAAGACAAAAGTAAATAAATGCCGATGCAATTCCGAAATCTGTAATGTGTGTCATACCTGCTCCTATGGTGGTATAATAAAAAACATTAGTTCCAAAAATGAAAACGAAAATAGCTATACCCGTTTCTTTTTCCGAAAAAAATTGAATCAGACTTTTGTACAAATAAATTAATCCTACTAACAACCAAAATAGGGAGGAGAATTGTATGGCGATTTGATAAGGAGTGGAATAACCGGTCATAGGATAACCGAGTAATTTTGCAAAATAGTGCCCGGTTATAAAAAAGGGAAGATAAGTAATACTCATTCCCATGGTTGACTTTATAACATAATTCCGTTGCGGAGTTACATGCGGGTATGAAAATAATTTGTAATAATGTTTGTATTCCGGTTTATGTATAAAGTTTAAACTTAAATCATGAAAATAAAAATGTGCCGGTAAATAACTGTAGTAAAAACCTACATCATGATCCAACACATCATTTTTCTGCCAACGAGAATGATTAATATTTACCCAACTAATGATGGTAAACACTAAGACGATTAATATTTTTAAACGTCCAAAATTTAGTATAGACGAAAGGTTCAAAGATTTAAATAAGCTGCAAGACCATGTAGTCCGCCTTCTCTGCCAAATCCACTTTCCTTGTATCCGCCAAATGGAGAGCTTGGATCAAATTTATTATAGGTGTTAGCCCAAACCACACCGGCTTTTAATTGATTGGTGAGATTAAATATTTTAGAACCTTTGTCGGTCCAAACTCCGGCACTTAATCCGTATGGGATATTGTTTGCTTTTTCAATTACTTCTTCAATTGTTCTGAATGTTTGAATAGTCAACACGGGTCCGAAAATTTCTTCCTGAACAACCCGGTTGCTTTGTGAAGCTCCAATAAAAAGTGTTGGCTTGCAAAAAAATCCTTTGTTGGGAACAGTACAAGATGATTGAAACAATTCCAATCCTTCATCCAAACCAATTTTAAGGTATGATTTAATTTTATCCAACTGTTCTTTACTGTTAATGGCCCCAATGTCAGTATTTTTGTCTAAAGGATCTCCAACAATCAAGGTGTCCATTCTTGATTTTAATTTAGAAATCACTTCTTCTGCCACATTCTCCTGTACAAATAAACGAGATCCGGCGCAACAAACGTGACCTTGGTTAAAAAATATACCATTTACAATTCCTTCAACGGCTTGGTTAATGGGCGCGTCGTCAAAAACAATATTGGCAGCTTTTCCGCCCAACTCCAAAGTGGCCTTTTTGGAAGTTCCTGATATGGTTTTTTGAATTATTTTCCCCACATCAGTGCTACCGGTAAATGCTATTTTATCCACGTTAGGATGATTAACCATTGCGGCACCGGTATTACCAAATCCGGTTATGATATTTACTACTCCCGGAGGTAATCCGCTTTCTTCTATAATCTCTGCAAGTTTTAATGCAGTGAGAGGAGTTGATTCGGCTGGTTTTAAAACCAAAGTATTTCCGGCTGCTAAAGCTGGAGCAATTTTCCAGGCCGCCATTAATAATGGAAAATTCCAAGGAATAATTTGTGCAGCAACGCCAATTGATTTTGGTTTTTTGCCCGGAAATGCATAATCCAACTTATCGGCCCAGCCGGCGTAATAGAAAAAATGATTGGCTGCAGTGGGGATATCAAAATCTCTGCTTTCGCGAATAGGTTTGCCTCCATTCATACTTTCAATAACAGCTAATTCACGCGATCTCTCTTGAATAATTCTGGCTATTCGGTAAATATATTTTCCGCGATCTGCTCCCGACATTTTTTTCCAAACTGTGTCGTAAGCTTTTCGAGCGGCTGCCACTGCAAGATGTACATCCTTCTCATTGGCCTCGGCTACGCTACTTATTTTTTCTTCGGTTGCGGGATTAATAGTGTCGTAATATTTGCCACTTGATGGTTTCACCCATTTGCCATTAATAAATAAATCATAACGATTTTTTATTTGAATATGTTCTTTGGATTCAGGGGCAGGGGCGTAGGCCCAGTTAAAATCTTGACTTGTCATGCTGAGTTTTAAATTTCAAATGCTATTAATCAATGCTTATGTAATCTTTACTATAGTAAACTCCGTATTTTTCTTTACCTAGCTGTAATAATATATCGTTGGCTAATGAACTAGCTCCAAAGCGAAACCATTGGTTAGTCATCCACTTTGGTCCTAAAGTTTCATACAGCATAACCAAATATTGCAGTGCGTTTTTTGCAGTTGAGATTCCACCCGCTGGTTTCATGCCAACCATTTTTCCGGTTTTCAAATAATGATCCTTAATAGCTTCCAGCATCACCAAAGTTACGGGCATGGTAGCTGCAGGTTGAATTTTACCGGTGGAAGTTTTTATAAAATCTGCACCGGCATGTATGGCAATGTCACTGGCTTTTCTAATATTATCAAGCGTGCTTAATTCTCCGGTTTCTAATATTACTTTTAATCGGGCAGAGCCACAGGCCTCTTTTATTGCGCTTATTTCATCTCCAACAAAATCATAATTTCCTTTTAAAAACTCTCCTCGGCTTATCACCATGTCCACTTCATCAGCTCCCTCAGCCACGGCATATTTTGTATCGGCAATTTTAATTTCAGGTGTTGAGTTTCCACTAGGGAAAGCGGTAGCAACCGATGCCACTTTAACCGGACTATTTTTTAAAATTAATTTTGCGGTTTTAACATGAGTGGGATAAACGCATACGGCCGCAACGGGGGGCAAATCAGGAATGGTTTCAAATAAATGTAAAGCTTTCTGACACATTTGTTTCACTTTACCTTCCGTATCTTTTCCTTCTAAGGTGGTTAAGTCAATCATGTTCAGAGCAAGTTTTAATCCGGAAAGCTTAGTGTCCTTTTTAAGACTTCTGCAATTGAAGCGTGCCACACGTTCCTCAATTCCCACCTGATCAATAGCAGGACTTTTATCAATATATGAATTTGTTTTAATTATGATTTAAAGATACTTAAAATAGTGAAATCGAAAATAGACTACTTTAAGTTTTTTTAGTAATTGTTAGGCTCCCATCTTTTAAATTAAGCTTACATTTAAACATTGTTTATTTTTTGTAAACCTATATCTACCAAAAAGAGATTTCAACCGAATCGCAAGTTAAATGATACCTGCAGTTTTACTCTTTTTGACAGTGCCGATAATATAAAAGGAGAAGATTGGGATGAAATATTAAAGGGTCGTAATCTATTTTTAGACAGAGCGTACTTAAAAATAATTGAGCAATGTAGTCATAGTCTTTTAAAGCCCCGGTACTTATTGATTTATCTAAAGGGTAAACCATGCGCTATTTTTTATTTTCAGGTTGTAGATTTTAAAGCTGGAGTTTTCAAAAATTTGTTTGATAGCGACAGTGATATTTCAAATCATTCACTTTTTAAAAATTACATTGAAGCTAATAAAGAAGAAACCTTGTTACGCCTATTTACCGTTGGAAACAATTTAATTAGCGGGCAGCATGGTTTTATGTTTGATGATTCTGTTACTCAAAGAAAAGGAATTGAATTATTAAAAGGAATTACCGATTTAATAGCTAGAGAAGAAAAAATGCGAAGCGGAATTTCTTCTATACTCATCAAAGATTTTGAAAATAAACTCCCTTATGAGAAATTACTAAACGATGAAAATTATATTCGATTTAGTGTAGAACCCAATTTGATTATCGATTTAAAAAAAGAGATGAACGATTTGGAATCGTATATTGGACAATTCTCCAAAAAATACCGAAATAGGGCAAAGACTATATTAAAAACCGGCGAGGTACTTGAGAAAAGAGAATTAAGTTTAAAGGAAGTGTGTTTGCATGAAAAAGAAATTTATAATTTGTACTCTCAGGTTTTTGAACATGCAAAATTTAAGCTATTGAAGCTGCCTTTAAATTATTTTTCTGAAGTTAAAAAGCAGTACTCTGACTTTTTCCACATTGTTGGATTTTTCCATAACGAACAATTAATTGCCTTTACGAGTTTTTTTAATCTAAGCGATAAAACATTAGAAGCCCATTATATTGGATTTGATTACGAACACAATAAAAATTTGGAGTTGTATCAGAATATATTGTATGAGAACATTAAACAAGGAATTAAATACAATTGTTCGCAGGTAAATTTAGGGAGAACAGCTGCGGAAATTAAAACTACCGTAGGGGCCAAGCCGGTTGAATTGCTCTGTTATGCTAAACCGCAAAACACCATATCCCGTATGCTAATGAAAACCTTGGTGAGCTTTTTACAACCGGGTGATTGGACACCCAGAAATCCGTACAAAGAAACAGTTAACGGCTAATAGTTTTCAAACTAAGATCTAAACTTTTTACATGGTGTGTTAATGCCCCAATAGATATAAAATCAACTCCGCACAAAGCATAGTTGCGGATATTTTTTTCAGTAATTCCTCCTGATGATTCGGTTTCAAAGCGTTTATTTATTAATTGAACAGCCGTTTTAGTTTGTACGGGAGTAAAATTATCTAGCATAATACGGTGAACCTTGCCGTGTTTTAAAATTTCTTTTACATCTGCAATACTTCTAGCTTCTATTTCAATTTTTAACTTCAAATTTTTCTTATTTAAGTACTTATTTACCGAATCAATTGCGTTGGTTATACCACCACAAAAATCGATATGATTGTCTTTAATTAAAATCATATCATATAAACCAAAACGATGATTAGCTCCTCCGCCACAAACCACTGCCCATTTTTCAAAGAATCTGAAATTTGGTGTTGTTTTGCGAGTATCTATAACGCGAGTAGATGTTCCGGTACAAAGATTTTGCAACATTTTGGTTTTAGTTGCTATTCCACTCATGCGCTGCATGATGTTTAGAATTAATCTTTCGGTACTTAGTAGCGTTCGGGTATTTCCTGAAACCCTAAAGGCAATTTGTCCTTTTTTTACCGACTCACCATCATTTATAATTTTTTTAAATGAAATTTTTGGATCAATGATTGCGTATATTTTTTTTGCCGCCTCAACACCGGCCAACACGCCATCTTCCTTTATTTTAAGTTCCATTTTACCTTTTCGCTTTTTGGGTAGTGTGGCTAAAGCAGTGTGGTCGCCATCTTGTATATCTTCCTTTAAAGCAAGCGTTACAAAATGTTGAAGGTCGAAATGTTTACGATGTAATTGTAGATAACTACTCATTATAAGGCTCTATGCGTAATTGGGTAATGAGATTTCGTTTGATTAAAATGGAAATTTTAAACTTTCCGTTTGAAGTGTCTAAAATTCCCGTAATATATTGTGCGCTACTGTTAACACTATTACCGCTTTGACTGGAAGTATAAGACTTTACACTGTGTTTACTGAAAAAATAATTTAAGTTAGCTTCTGCTTGTGATTTACTTAATACATCTTCCTGATTGATAATTTTAATTGAGATTTTTTCATCAAAATATTTAACCAACTCAGAAGATTTGCCTGATTTTATTGCAGCAACAATCTCTTCACTAATATCAGTTGGGGATAAAAGTATGGTAAAGAAAAGATAAAGTATATATAAACTTGTTTTCAATGTAATATTACAAAGTTAATGAATTTTTTCGCACTTTTATGCCTAACAAGTTTACCCATAACCAATTCTTTAAGCATAATTCTAAGGAATGAAAATTACCTTAATTCAAATCGATAAAACGCAGGATTCTTATTTGGAAAGTGGGCTTGAAGTGTTTCATAAAAGGCTAAAAAATTATACCGTTTTTGAAGTAAAAACAATAAGTATGCCAAAAAATGTTAGGCAAAAGAGTTTTGAAGAGCAAAAAATTGAGGAAGGAAAAAAAATATTGCCCGAGTTAAGTAAAGATAATGTTGTGATTTTATTAGATGATAAAGGAGTAGAATATACCTCCGAAGGTTTTGCCGCATTTATTCAAAATAAACAAAATGCCTCAATTAAAAATTTAGTTTTTATTATTGGTGGGCCTTATGGATTCAGCGAAGAAATTTATAAGCGGGCTAACTTTAAATTATCGCTTTCCAAATTAACATTTTCACATCAAATGATTCGTCTTTTCTTTGCCGAACAATTATATAGGGCCTATACCATCATTGGAGGTGAAAAATACCATCACAAATAGTCGTTAAAAAACGATAAAAATGAAGGCGAATGTAAATTAATGATTCGTTTCTTAAAAATAGCTAGTGTATCATAGCGCTCATTTCGCAAAATTTAACTGTTAAAAGACCAAAATAACTTATATTTGTAGCAATGAAAATTGTTAGCGGAACCGGCTTTATTCCCGGAGAATTATTAGCCCAAATTAACTCACCAAAAGATTTAAAAAAACTTAAGGAAGATCAGTTAATTCAGTTGTCAAACGAATTGCGACAGTACATTGTTGATTTGGTTTCGGTAAAGGGAGGTCACTTTGGTGCTTCTTTAGGCGTAGTTGAGTTAACGGTTGCTTTGCACTATGTTTTTAATACACCCGTTGATCAATTGGTTTGGGATGTGGGCCATCAAGCCTACGGTCATAAAATTTTAACCGGCCGAAGAGATATTTTTCATACTAACCGAGTTTATAAAGGAATCAGCGGTTTTCCAAAACGAAGCGAAAGTGAATATGATACATTTGGTGTAGGGCATTCTTCTACGTCAATCAGTGCTGCATTAGGCATGGCAGTAGCCAGTAAATACGAAAATGATAAAAACAAACAACACATCGCAGTAATTGGTGATGGCTCAATGACAGCGGGTTTGGCCTTTGAAGGTTTAAATCATGCAGGTGTAGAAAATGCAAATTTATTGGTGATTTTAAATGATAATTGCATGAGTATTGATCCCAATGTTGGAGCCCTTCGAGAATATTTAACCGACATCACTACTTCACACACTTACAACAAAGCGAAAGATAAAGTTTGGGAATTGTTAGGTAAAATCAGCAAATTTGGACCAAACGCTCAGGAAATTGCCAGTAAAGTTGAAAATTCAATTAAAACCGGTTTACTAAAACAATCTAATTTATTTGAAGCTTTAAATTTGAGATATTTCGGACCGGTTGATGGGCATGATGTGGTTCGATTATCTAAAGTGCTTGCCGATTTGAAAGATATTCCCGGCCCCAAATTATTACACGTGCTTACTAAAAAAGGGAAAGGTTATAAGTACAGTGAAGAGGGTAATGAAACAATTTGGCACTCACCCGGATTATTTAATAAAGATACCGGCGAAATAATTAAGGTAGTTCCTAAAAGTCCGCAACCACCAAAATACCAAGATGTGTTTGGACATACCATTGTGGAATTAGCGGAAAAGAATAAAAAAATATTTGGTATCACTCCGGCAATGCCATCCGGTTGTTCTTTAAACATCATGATGAAAGTGATGCCTGAAAGAGCCATTGATGTGGGAATTGCGGAACAGCATGCAGTTACTTTTAGTGCAGGGTTAGCTACGCAGGGCATGGTTCCTTTTTGTAATATTTATTCTTCATTCATGCAACGCGCCTATGATCAGGTTATACATGATGTGGCTTTACAAAATTTAAAAGTAATTTTTTGTTTAGATAGAGGTGGATTGGCAGGGGCAGACGGACCAACACATCACGGTGCTTTTGATTTGGCTTATTTCAGATGTATTCCTAATATGATTGTGAGTGCGCCAATGGATGAAGAAGAATTAAGAAATTTAATGTTTACCGCACAGTTGGATGAGGTTAACGGGCCATTTAGCATAAGATACCCAAGAGGTAATGGTGTGATGGTGGATTGGAAAAAGCCATTTAAAAAAATCACCATCGGGAAAGGAAGAAAAATTAAAGAAGGTAAAGATATTGCGGTATTGTCTATTGGTCATGCCGGTAATTTGGTTACAAAAGCTATTGATTTAATAGGCGATGATTTAAATGTAGCTCATTACGACATGCGATTTGTGAAACCTATTGATGAGGATTTATTGCACGAAGTTTTTTCTAAATTTAATAAAGTTATCACAATTGAAGATGGAAGTATTATGGGAGGAATGGGATCTGCGGTGTTGGAATTTATGGCCGATCATAATTATTCAGCAGAAGTAACCCGTTTAGGAATTCCGGATAAGTGGATTGAGCACGGAGAGCAATCGGAATTGTATGATGAGTGTGGTTTTTCTCCAGAAAAAATTAAAGAATCTATTCTTAAAAAAGTAAAACAAAAAAAAGAACCAAAAATTAAGAGAGCTTAATAAAAATGGAAAAATTTAAAATTACCGTTAAATTAAATTGTACGGCTAAAGAAGTGTTTAAAGGTTGGCTGGATAATAAAATACATTCAGAATTTACCGGCGGAGCCAAGGCTAAAATCAGTACGTCGGAGGGAGGAAATTTTACCGCGTGGGATGGATATATTAGCGGACAAAACGTAGAAATATTTCCGCACAAAAAAATTGTACAGAAATGGCGCACTACCGAATTTGATGAGTCGGATGCTGATTCCTTATTAGAAATAAATTTTACACAGAAAGATGATCATACTTTAGTGGCTCTTACACATAGCAATATTCCGGATGGACAAGGAGAGCAATATAAAAAGGGTTGGAAAGAACATTACTTTAATTACATGAAAAAGTATTTCGAAAATTAATTACAAATCCATGGCAAAAGAAACGGCATTAAAATGTTCACTTTGTAATCGCGATAAAAAAGAAGTAAAAATTCTTATTGCGGGTATTAATGGTCATGTTTGTGATAATTGTATCACCCAAGCCTATAATTTAATTAAGGAAGAAAATAATGGAGAGCAAAAACAACACATTCAACAATCCTTAAATTTATTAAAGCCAAATGTCATTAAACAAAAATTGGATGAATATGTGATTGGACAGGATGATGCCAAAAAAGTATTAAGCGTTGCGGTTTACAATCACTTTAAAAGAATTGCTCATGCAGCTAAAGATAATAAAGAGGAAATTGAAATTGATAAAAGCAATTTAATTTTGGTTGGTGAAACCGGTACCGGAAAAACATTATTGGCCAGAACCATTGCTAAACTTTTAAATGTTCCGTTTTGTATTGCTGATGCTACCGTATTAACCGAAGCCGGTTATGTGGGTGAAGATGTGGAAAGTATTTTAACGCGTTTATTACAAGCTGCAGATTATGACGTGACAGCTGCTGAAAAAGGAATTGTTTTTATTGATGAGGTAGATAAAATTGCGCGTAAAAGTGATAACCCAAGTATTACCCGTGATGTTAGTGGTGAAGGTGTGCAACAAGCTATGCTAAAATTGTTGGAGGGAACCGTAGTAAATGTGCCCCCGCAAGGAGGAAGAAAACACCCCGATGCAAAAATGATTGCCGTGAACACTAAAAATATTTTATTCATCTGTGGCGGCGCTTTTGATGGAATAGAAAAGAAAATTGCAAACCGATTAAACACCAGAGCTGTAGGGTATAGTGCCAGCGTTAATCTGGAAAAAGTAGACAGAGCCAATCTTTTGCAATATATTTCGCCCCAGGATCTTAAAGCATTCGGACTTATTCCCGAATTAATAGGACGTCTTCCGGTATTAACATATTTAAAACCGCTGGATAAAGATGCTTTACGTCAAATATTAACCGAACCTAAAAATGCTTTAATTAAACAATACATCCATTTATTTAAAATGGAAGGTACTGCATTGGAGTTTGAAGATGAAGTACTGAACCTTATTGTAGATAAAGCTATTGAATTTAAATTGGGAGCAAGAGGTTTACGTGGAATTTGCGAGGCGATTATGACCGACATTATGTATTCTTTGCCAAGTGATGAGAAACAACCTAAAAAGTTTACAGTGACCTTAGATTATGCGCTGGATAAATTAAAATCAGCCAAGTTGAGTCATTTGCATGTGGCTTAAATAATAATTAATTCCGATTTCTCAATTCAACACCATTCAAAGTAATTGAACAATAATTCTACTTATTTTTAAATTAATGTTTCACAACAAATTTTTGAATAGAATTAGAAGCACGCATAAAGTAAATACCATCCTTTAAATTTGCCGTTGAAAAACTACCCGAAGGAATGGACTGTGTAAATATTTTTTCACCGTAAACGTTGTAAATATCAAAAGCATTAACCTTTTCAGAAAAGTTTATTAATTCACTTGATGGGATTGGGAATATTTTAAGTCGTTGATTTTCTTCTGAATTCATTTGAATTCCATTTGGAACAGCAATTGGACCTATATAACTTTTAGCAACTACCAGATGATCAAAATAAATATTTCCAACATGTCCTGGGCCATTATTATCGTTAAAATTCTTTAGCCAAATATAATTTAAATTTAAAGCCATGTCATTTCTCCATTGAAATCCTTCGAAGGGATTTCCGGTACCTTCTGTAAAATTCCCATAATTCCAGGTTCCTGTAGGAAAATTATAACCATAGTGATTTATTTTTATTCCATTCACCCAAAGTGCTTGTTCACCGTTATAAGATGTTACCGGATTATTCAGTTTTACCATAACTTCAATGCAATTCCAGGTACTCATATTTATATCGTCACTAGTAGTACTATTTAAAAATTGATTCCCATAGTAAAAAGGTTGATTTGTTAACGTATTGGTTATTGCGCTAGGTTTCATATTCATCCAATAATTATAAAAACCAAACGTACTTGTATTTGTAGCTGTGTTATTGGCCAAACCCCTAATCTCTGCCCCAACATGAAATTCCTGATTCCCTTGTACAAGGACACCACCTACAAGACCGGCCGTTGATGATGGCGGGTTTTTACCTCCAATATAAACTCCCGAGTGATGATACACCGTTGCATTGTCATATTTGATGTAAAACCGAACAAAAACCGAGTCCAAAATATCGGGTTGTATTTTTTTATAAATAAATGTATTTTCATTTAAATTAGTACCATCGTCAACTGTTCTTAATCTTAACGATTGACTTCCAGTGCTAGTTGCAGGAACAGACGAATCAAAAACAATGTTATTGGTTACCGTGGTAGCTTGATCCCAATTTCCACTTAAAGTTAATGTTGAAACAGAAGATTCTTCAAACATTTCGGTAAATATAACATTTGAGTTTGTTTGTATTCCAATATCATTAGGGTACAGATTTGATATTTGTGCTTTGGTAGTTTTTAATGAAATTAGAACTATTAAAAGTGCTATTGATTTAGTTTTCATGGAATTAGTTTTAATGATTCACAATAAATTTTAAAGGGTAATTGTTTGATCGAAGAACGTAAATGCCATCATCAAATTCTGCTACAGAAATAGAAGTATTTATACCTTTATTTTCAAAAACTTTCTCACCTAATAAATTGTATATAGAAACATTGTCAATTGCCTTCGATAAATAGAGTGTAGTATTAGTCGGGTTTGGGTATAAAGTAAATTCATTTGCTAAGGTTTTGTTGGCAGTAATATTTGTTGTTATATTTTGATATTCAAAAAGTAACACACTTGCTATTGGTAATGAATATTTTGAAGTATACAATGGATTAAGGATTGTTGTTGTTGATGTATCGGTATCTAAAGTTGGAGCAGTAATTAAACTTACCTTTTGAAGATTGAATCCAGGTATGCTAGGCGCTTCAACTTTTTTATTTATTAGTGTGTCTGTATTAACAATAATTACATTCGCATTTGCATTGTTGTTTGAAAAAAAAGCTGCCCCTCTTGCTAAAGTTGTTGCAGCCCCACTTGTATCTACTACTGATGTAAGTACGCATTTGTCAAGAAACTTAGTCCCAAAAGTTTCATATAGTTGTGCAAGTCCCATAAAAGTATACGTGCCATTTCCATTTAATCTTATTGGATGCCAAGTGTTTTTTGGAGCCCCATAAATCCAATAATTTGCACGATCAATATTATCAAGTTGACTTGCCATTAATAACCAATCTGCTGTTGCTAACGTTCCTCGCCATCTCATACCTCGATCTTGGTCGTTAAACGGACAGTCATGTGCGTGGTCACCAACAATTATTTTCAACCCCTTAGCCTTTGCGCCTGCTGCAATGCTTTTTAATTGTCCTTCACATTGAAATATACTAGGTTGTGGTGTGCTAATTACTTCATCATAAAAATTGTGTGGTGAAAGTCCCCATACCTTACCTACCAATGCTGATCCTAAAATTACACCATTCCAAGCTGAATTGCTAGCGCCAAGCGCTGCTAAAGTAATTTGAATTGTTGGGTCTACTATGAGCATCGAATCAATAATTGGTAATGCTAATGACGTATACGAACTTGCCCCAGCAGAAGTGTTTCCAAGTTCACCCGGTTGCCAAGGTTCATTTCCAATATTCCAAATTTTCACGCCATACGGTGTCGAATATCCATTCGCTGCTCTTACTGCGGCCCAATCAACTCCTCCTCTAGGATTGGAACCATCATTTGCTGCATTACAATATTCAACCCAATCAGCTGCTAATAAGGCGGGATTAGGTTCGCCGTTACTGGCATAAAGATTTACCATAATTTGAACTTCACTTTTAGATAATCCTTTCGCCTGAACCATATTCATAAATTCATCAAAACCAAAAGCTAAAGTTTGACTTGGCATACCTGGTCCTAAAATTTGGGGAGTGCGACTAGCAACTGGACCAATTGAATAACGCCAATTCCAATTGTAAATTTCAGGATTACCCGGATACCTAACTCCATTCATAATAATTCTATTAAAAGCGGATTGCACACCGGTTAATAACGTTCCGGAGGTTGGACTATAGTATCCAACAGTAAATGAGTTTGATCCAATAGTATAAACGCCACTCGACCGAGCGTCAAAACTTATACCAGTTAATTTTTGCGCAGCGGGATTGATAACTTGCGTTGATGTAATCGCAATTGAATATGTGATTTGACTAAAATTTGGTTGTGCAATTAAGTTTATTAAAAGCAACGTTAAAACACTTGTTTTATGTAAGTTAAATTTATTCATAACAAGAGTATTAATGCTTCACTATAAATTTCATTGAATTATTATTTGATTGTAGAATGTAAATCCCATCCTCCAAATCTTGCACGGATAGCGATTTACTTTGACCGTTAATTTCTACGATTTTCTCTCCAGCAATATTATATACTATTATATTATTCAAAGGTTCTGAAAATGAAATTGTGTTGTTTGCGGGATTAGGAAATATATGAATTGTTTTGTTTTTGGTAATTTCTTGAATACCTGTTCCGTTTTGATTTTTCAGTACACTAATAGAAAATGGAGGTAGTGTAATACTATCTAATGAAGTTCCAGAATTGTGATTTAAACTTTTGTAACTTGTAACTACTAAGGCCGAATCTCCATAATAAGTGTCGTAATTATAAGAACCGTTAATAATTTGATTAGCAGAAACTTTTATTGTAGTATTTGAAAGATTCACCATCCATGCGTTTTCATTACTGTTTTTCCAGAATTTCCAACCTAATAATGATGGGTAGGTTGTGGCAGACCACGTAATTGAAGGCTGACTGTTAAAATCAATTAAAGCAGTGCTATCCTGTCCTTTTGAAGCTGAACCTAATATACTCATTGCAACTCCACTTGAAGTAATGTTACTATTAACGTCAACTGCTGCAAATTCTGTTCCCGCAGTTACATTATGATCAATTAGCATAGTAATTTTATTTTCTTTTAATAATAAATGACTTAATGCAGAAATGTATAAACCGTGCGTCCAAGTTCCTGCATGTTGCATAGGTGTTCCAAACAAAGGTTCACTCATATTGTATTCAGTAACCCATATTTCAATATTTGATGGAACAACAGACTGCGTGAATTTTCCTTGTAAAAATCTATTTGCAACACCCAAGCTGGAATGAAATGGAATGCTGAGCGCCCTTTTTGTGTTAAACAAATTATCACTATTTCCACAACCCATGTATAAATGAAATGATAAGGCATCAATATTTGGGTTTTTAATAAAAATACTATCATGCCAACCATGAATTACACTACCGGTATTAGTACTAGCACCACCAACCAAACATATTTTTGAATTTGGAAAATGTGTTTTTAAACTGTCGGCCCAAATTTTTGCATTTGTTGCATATGTAGTTGCGGGGATATATTGCTGTGTATCAATTGGAATATTGTGTTCATTACCTAATTCAATGTGTTCAATTGCTATCCCTTTACTTAAGGCATAATTTAACCCTTGAATTTGATAAGTAACATTAGAGTGCTGAAAATTTAATATCATTAAAGCTTTTGCTTGACAAGCGTTTAATCCAATTAAAAGTTCATCAGCTTTTACAGAAGCAGTACAAGTTAAATTTGCAACCCAAGTTGGAGTGGTTTGTGCCACTTGCCAATAACCAGTTTGCCAGTCAAAATGATTGGCGTTAGTTCCACCAGGATAACGAAACATTGCGGAATTTAATGTTTTCACTGTATCTAACCAGGTATTAACAGTCCAGGTTGAGGTGCATCGAAAAGCATTTCCGTTAAATCCAATAATTGGCGTTTTTCTTTTGTAGGTGTTAAGAGTTGCATTTATTCCTGTTTGCGAAAAAAATTCAAAACAAGTAAAAAGAACTAGTAAAGCTGATGTTGTAATTTTTATTTTCATAACATTTGATTTTAACTTTATACACGATTAATTTTAATCAAATGTTGGAAAATTTACACAACTGTTTGAAAATGAACACAATTAAAATTAATAAGCAAAGGCAAAAACAAATTCACCATTTTCTAAATCTATAGTGTTTGTGCCATTATACAGTTTGCAATTAATTTTAGCCCATACTTTTTTTGTGTTTTTCCCATTATCATTTTTTAAATATTCCTCAACACTAATAATTTTAAAACTACTTGTAATGGGCTGCGAATTTCCGACAGAACTGTATACGTCACCATTTGAATTTGTCCATTCAACAATAACATTCGATAAATTAAATGGATTTGATATTGCAGTTTTTTGATAACTAAATTTAGTGAGGCAAGTACCAGGGTTTTGTGTAGCTACATTATTTTGATAAGTAGATAGTGTATTTTTACTATCACTTATTGTTAAACTAACTAAATATACTCCAGCTGAAATAAAAGTATGGGATGGGTTAGCCAATGTTGATGTGTTTCCGTCACCAAAATTCCAATTATAAGTATAGGGTGGAGTACCAAGACTCGGTTGTGCAGAAAAACTTATTACGTTTCCCATTGGAGTTGAATTTGAAAATGAAGCTTCTAAATCACTTCCGGTTTGGCCAATTGAAAAATCATTACATAATGAACTCGTACATGACGAAGTTGATTGAATCGAAACACATGCATTGTATTTACCAATTTTTAAAAACTTTATTGGGTTAGTGGAATTTGAACTACTACCATCGCTAAAACTCCAAGTGTGATTTTGTGCTGTGCCTCCAAATAATTGAGGGACAAAAATTACACTATATGTGTTAGCTTCTCCAGTCGAACTGGCGTAACTATAATAAGCTACACTTAATGATGTGTCTATATCTGTAATAGTTGAACTTAAATCACGATAGTCCTTAATCCTTATTTTTAATGAGTTAACACAATTAGTAGGACAATTCTTGTCCTTTAATTCGCCAATAAATTCTTTCACATTATTTGCATCAATATTAGTAGATGAATACATGTAATAATTGTATTTGCCAGAATAATATTCCGTTAAGCCACCATTAATTTTAGCACTAAAACTAAAAACCGGATTTTCATTAACAACAGCTGGTTCTACTTGTTTTTTACAGGAATTAGTTAGTAGAATAATTAAGAGTGTTAAAGGGAGAGTTACAATATTTTTCATATTACTTAAATAGTTTATAAGAGATTAATAATTGTATTGAAATATTTCTATCAAAATGATTCAAATTAAAAAAAGAATTATCCTGAACATCTATAAAACCATAATCTACATTTACGCCGAACCCAAAATTGTTTTTAAGTTTTCTTCTAAAGGAGAACATGGCAGAAAAATCGTGATTTTTTATCCCATTAACATAACCGTATTTTCGAATAATATTAGCATCCGTTTTTGCACCATAAAATTCGCTGTATGTTTTAATCGTTGAAGAGGCTCCAATTAATCTTGAATACTGGATTCCTAATGATAAACTGTTTTTTTGTTTAGTGTAATTTATTAATAATGGAAATTTAAAATAATGTAATTTATCAGTGTATATCTCAGTTATTTCATTTTTGTATCCAAATTCTTGATAGGTACTTACGTATGTTTTAGGATTAACATCAGCATTACCATACGACATGTAATTGCAACCAAATAAAAGACCTACATTTTTACTTGACGAAAAAATTAATATAATTCCACCAACCGGATTTATACCTTTTAGTAAAGTGGGCTTTGTAGAATAGCCAGGAGTGAATGCACCCCCAATAAACGAATGAATTTCAAAAAGGTTATTTTTATTTTGTTCTACATCAAGGAGTGTGTTTGCATTAACGGATGCTGTTGGAACTGGCAAAATTTCATATTTCAGAACCAAACTACTATCAGGTTTTAGAGAATCAACTAGAGGCAATTCCATACTAGTTAATGCTTTGTTGTTTAATCGTTCAGTAATAACAGAAGTTGTATCACTATTTATTTTTGGACTTGAATCAATTGATTTTGTATTCTCTGATTGCTTTTCGGTCTTATCTATTTTATAAGGTAATACGTCTTGATGTTTGTTGCTATTAGAATTGAGAATATTCGCCAAGTTTAAATTTGTATTGTTATTTTTTTGAGGACTAATATTTTTTGTTGTTATTTTTTGTTTCGACTTATGGTTTTCTCTTAATTTATTTTCTGAAATTGTTTTTGTTTCTATTTTTTTTGATTTGTTGGAAATCGAATCAATTTTTGTAGAATTAGTAACGCTAGTATTTAAATTTTCTTCTTTTGTTACGTGTAAAAGAATGCTTTCACTTTTAAAAACTTTTTCTGTATTTATTTCTGCATTTACTTTATTAGATTCTATCTTTGTTTCTTCTTTAACTTTAGCAAGGTTTGTGTTATCAGTTTCTGTAAGAAAAACAAACATGCCAATACCTGTAAATGCAAATAGAATTGGAAATAATAACCACAATAAAAATTTTCTTTTTCTCTTTGATTCTTGAATACTAATTAATTGTAAAGCAACATTCCATTTTTCTTCATCCACACTAAATTCTCTCGAATCTAATTTGTCTTGAATGCTTTTATTATACTCTTCTTCGTAATTCATTATGCAATAGTTTTTTGTGATTTATTTGTAGGCTTTAAAATATTTATTTTTAATTCTTCTTTTGCGCTGTTTAATAACCATCTTGATGTTCCCGACGGAATATTTAATAGTTCAGATATTTCTTTATGACTAAATCCGTCTACCACAAAAAGATTGAAGACTTTTTGATTCATGTCAGGTAGTTTAGTTATTAAGTTGTAAATTTCTGCGGCATTTATTTTTTTAATGTATTCGTTAATATCATAATTGCCTTCGTGATCATATTCATTTTGAAAATCTTTTAACACGGTAAGTTTTTTTAATTTATTGTTTTTCCGAAAATCATCAATGATAGTGTTAATTGTAATTTTTCTTATCCAAAGTTTAAATGGAATTTCTTTTTTGTATTTATCCATCCCCATTAAAATTTTCAAAAAACTTTGATTAAGTAAAGATTCAGCATCGTCTTTATTTTTTTCATAACGTGTGCAAATACTCATTAAAAATGAATAGCAAAGCTTGTAGAGCTCATGCTGAGCCATACGGTCATGTTTTTTACATGATTCTAATATTGAATCATTGATTTCTATAATTAACTCGAACTTTTAACTGTTCTATCCTTATACACGTTAAGTTGGAACAATTTGTTGGGATATTTATTTATTATCACATAAGATTCAGATAATCAATAACTTAAAATTAAGATACTAAAACAAATAAGTTTGATTTGGCCTATTATATTTTTCTTTCCTTAAATTTATAGCCTATGAATTTCTCAAATTACAAGTTCACCGTAACCGATCGCTTTGTGAAGTATGCAAAAATTGATACGCAATCCGATCCCAATTCTCCAAGCTGCCCGAGCACCGAAAAACAAAAAAATTTGGCTAAAGTTTTAGTAGAAGAATTAAAAGCAATGGGCATTAATGATGCTGAAATGGATGAACATGGTTATGTGTATGCCACAATCGAAAGCAACACGAGCAAAAATGTACCAGTTATTTGTTTTTGTTCGCACATGGATACTTCCCCTGATTGCAGCGGCACTAATGTAAATCCGGTTATTCATAAAATTTATGATGGAAAGGATATTATATTACCCCATGATAAAACGCAAATAATTAAAGCAAGTGAACATCCGGCATTAGCCGATCAAATAGGCAACGATATTGTAACAGCCGACGGAACAACACTTTTAGGTGCGGATAATAAAGCGGGATTAGCAGAAATTATGGATGCGGCTAATTTTTTAATGACACATCCCGAAGTTAAACATGGAAAAATTCGTTTACTATTTACTCCGGATGAAGAAATTGGCAGAGGTGCTGATAAAGTAAATATTAAAAAATTGGGCGCCGATTTTGGATATACCATGGATGGTGAAACTTTAGGACATATCGAAGATGAAACATTTAGTGCGGATGCAGTAAGTATAAAAGTGAAGGGCTTTCCAACTCACCCCGGTTTTGCAAAGGATAAAATGCAACACGCCATCAAAATTGCGGCAGAAATAATAAATCTTATTCCCAAAGATAAAACACCCGAAACCACCGAGAAAAAACAACCGTTTATGCATCCAACAGCTATTCAAGGTGGATTGGAAGAAGTAGAAATTAAATTTATTATTCGTGCATTTGATACGCCAACTTTATTGGCGCTAGAAGAAGAGTTAAGAAACATCACGGTAAAAGTATTAACTCCATATACAAAATGCAGTTATGAGTTTAAGGTAACGGAACAATACCGCAACATGAAGGAAGTTTTAAGTAAATGTCCGCAAGTTGTTGCTTATGCTGAAGAAGCCATTCGTAGAACCGGAATTACACCTGTTACCTCCAGTATACGCGGAGGAACGGACGGGTCCAGACTTTCATTTATGGGATTGCCTTGTCCGAATATTTATGCTGGAGAACATGCATTTCACAGCAAGCAAGAGTGGGTGAGTGTACACGATATGCAAAAAGCTACCGAAACCATAGTGCATTTGGTAAATATTTGGGAAGAGAAATCTTAAGGATTAATTGAAATTGTTTACTGCTGTTTCACTTTCTGTCAGTTCGATTAGCGTAATAAAGTGAAGGAAGTGTCACGCCGAGTGATTTTTGCCTGCCTCTTGCAAAAATTGTATCGAGGCGAACTTGTATTGAGAACTTACTAACGTATCCCTTCTCGATACGCCGATAACCATTTCCATAATCGGCTACTCGAAGTGACAATGGCGCTGTCAGTTCGAGGAGCGCAATGAAATGAAGCGTATCGAGAAGTGAAGGTGGTATAATCCTACGACAAAAAACTTGTACCTAACTACTCTTTTAAGATCTTTTATTCCTTTTATGGTTTTAATATTTAAACTATATGCTTTCCGACAGAGAAGTTCGCATACTTAAAAATTATTTCAATAATTTTCTATGTAAATCTACTTTTACATTTCCACTCAAAAAAAACTATGAAATTATGTGGTTAAAAATTTTGGTTTATTATACTTAGACTCCTATACCTTTTTTGTGAAAGGATAATTGGAGGAATTACGAAGTGTAATTCCAAATAAAAAAACTTACTTTTATTTAAAATTTTGAAACAAGTAAATTATATTAACACATTAAATTTAAATGGGCAAGAAATATCAGTCCTCCGGCTTGATTTAATTCATCCCAAATACGGAGGCAATAAAATTTTTAAACTCAAATACAATATTTTAAAAGCTAAAGAAGCGGTTTTTAAAAAAGTATTAACTTTTGGAGGTGCGCATTCTAATCATATTTTTTCAAGTGCTGCTTATTGTAAGGATCAAGAATTGGATTGTATTGGTGTAATCAGAGGCAGGGAAGCGGAACTTGAAAATTCGCCCACACTTGTAAGCGCCCGGCAAAACGGAATGCAATTTCATTTTGTGAGTAACGCCGATTTCCAAAATAAAGATCAAGCGGATTTTATCCAACAATTAAAAGAAAAATTTGGTGATTTTTATCTGGTGCCCGAAGGCGGAAATAATGCCGAAGGTGTAAAAGGTTGTATGGAAATAATGAATGATGAATTAAAGAAGTATGATTATGTGTTTTGCGCTAGCGGTACTGGAGCTACTTATTCAGGAATAAAAATTTCAGCGGCGCCTCATCAAAAAATTATTGGTGTTTCGGTGCTCAAAGGCGAAAATACTTTAATTGATTCGGCGAATAAATGGCTAAGTTACTTTGGACAAGAAAAAATAAATTCGGATGAATGCCTTAATTCGTCTACTATTATAAACACGTATGCGCTGAATGGATACGCAACTTTTTCTCCCGATTTATTCCATTTTAAAAAAGAATTTGAAGAAAAATTCAATATCCCTCTCGATCATGTTTACACCGCTAAACTTTTTTATGCAGTAAGTGATTTAATTAAAAAGAAAGATATTTTATTGAACAAAAAGATTTTAGTAATTCACAGTGGTGGCCAGCAGGGCAATGCGGCATTTGAAAAAAGATACCGCCTGTCTTAATATTTACCAGCCAAAACCAATTTTGTAATTAAGACTTCCCCACATAAAAGTTTCCTTGGGATTAATCAGGTTTCCGGCAGGGGAAGATAAAATCCGCACAAAACCAAAACCCAAGCTCAAGCTTTGAAATGCATTCCCCTTATAATTTTGAGCTTGATATCCTATTTGCGTTTGTAAACTCGCCCCTTCAATATTCCGCAATAGCATGTCATAACCATATCTGAAACGTGGACCTATAAAAAAGCCCTTTAAATTTCCGCTTCTACAATAAAAATTCAGATCTAATCCGGTAATAAAATTAACGCCGCTGCGGTGTTGATTGGAGGTGGTAGAAGTACTGTCGTCGTTAGATTTGTAAATAATACCCACCGGATCAAAAGTTAATGAAAAAGGAATCATCACACCCATTTTTCCGTTTTTCAATATATATTCATAATTAGCCGTAATTCTTCCCAATAAAAAACTAAAAGGCTGAATGCTGATGTTGTTTTTTTTAAACTGAAATTGAACAGTATCCATTTTTTGCTCAACAGGCGCAAAGGCTAAAATATCCCCATTGTATTTTTCAATTAAAACCACCTCGTTTTTTGGATAATACTGAACAGCGGATAAACTATCGTTGCTTTTAAAAAAAATCCGGTCCTTTGCTATGGTCTTTAATTGTCCGTTTAAAATTTTTCCATTTTTCAGATATAGCACATCTGTTTGTCCTTTCAGGCATAATGAAAGAAAAAAAGAAGAGAATATTAAAACAAAGTTTTTCAAAAGTAGAATCCGGTATTTAAGCTTAATATTATTTTAGGTAAAAAGGTATAACTTTGATAGGCTTCCCCCGGTTTTAAGTTTTTATTCATGTTCTTGTTAAACTCTTCTCTGTATTTACCTCTTAAGTTAAATCCGCCAATACCGCTAAGAAATTGCACATAGAAATTGTTTTTAAAACAAATTTTTCCTCCGAAAGTGGCCATTGTTGCTAATTGCATGGCGTTTGTTTTGGAATAATTAACTACTTGTGTTTTAGCGCCTGCATTGTTCACGGAGTCTATTCTCACAACGTCAAATGTAAAATCAAGATACTTCATCATTAAGCCTAAAGAATACTGCATTTTTTGAGTTTCTTTTTTCCCGAAGTATCGGTTTACAAAAATTCCGGCATCGTAATTTTTTTTGCTGTTGGGTAAATTAGCAAAATAAATATTTAATGCGGTTACTCGAATATTGAAATTATAAGACCCCGAAATGCCAGCACCTACCTTCTCATTTTTACTTAAGTATTCGTAATTTAAAGCAAAATCAGCATTAGTTATTGCAATAGAATTAATGGATAAAAAACTTTGTGGGTTTTGGACGGTATGGTTGTTTTTTTGATCAGTTATATCAGTGTTCTCGGCATTAATATTAATGTCTTCATTGGGTTGGTTGTATTGTTCAAAAGTGTTGTTGTGATAGGCTATCATTAACACATCAAATTTGCTAATGATGTTACTTTTCCCTTTCTCTGTATTATATTCAATATGTTCCGGCAAAATACCGCTAACAGTACAGGTAATTTTAGTGCCGTTTAAGAGGTATAATTTGTCTTGGGCACAACTTAAAGCAGTTTGAAGTAGCAGATATAGGGTAATGAGGCTTTTCACTTATCAAATTTACAAATTAATGCTATTGCAAAAGCTTGGATATTAAGCTATCTTTGACACATAATGAGTAATAGCGGATGTAGCAGCAACAGAGGTTGCGGCAATGATATAAATGGAGTGCCTGCGGGTTGTGGAAGTAACGGATCTTGTGCAACCGGAGGCTGCAACAAACTGAATATTTTTGATTGGTTAAGTAATATGCGCCCACCCGAAGGACAAAAAGCCTGTGATGTAGTGGAGGTGCGTTTTAAGAATTCCAGAAAAGAGTTTTATAGAAATGTAAATAATTTGTCTTTAAACACCGGCGATGTAATTGCGGTAGAAGCTTCTTCAGGACATGACATTGGCGTAATTTCCTTAACCGGAGAATTGGTGCATTTACAGCTGAAGAAGAGAAATGTAAATTACGAAAGTGAAGAAATAAAAAAAGTTTACAGAAAAGCCAAACAAGCCGACATTGATAAGTGGAAAGAAGCGCAAAGTCTGGAAGTAGATACCATGTACCGAGCGCGAACCATTGCCCTTAAATTGGGTTTGGAAATGAAGCTGAGTGATGTAGAGTTTCAAGGAGATAAATCAAAAGCGATTTTCTACTATACAGCAGATGCACGTGTGGATTTCAGAGAATTGATTAAAGTACTGGCTGATGAATTTAAAGTGAGAATAGAAATGAAGCAAATTGGAGCCAGACAGGAAGCTTCACGCTTAGGAGGGATTGGTGCTTGTGGTCGGGAACTTTGCTGCAGCACCTGGTTAACCGATTTTAGAACAGTAACAACCAGTGCAGCACGTTACCAGCAACTTTCATTAAATCCATTAAAATTAGCCGGGCAATGCGGGAAATTAAAATGTTGTTTAAATTATGAATTAGATAGTTATCAGGATGCCTTAAAGGATTTTCCGGATGTTGAAAATAAAAGATTAATTACTAAAAAGGGAGAAGCTTTTCTTCAAAAAACAGATATTTTTAAACGCATGATGTGGTTTAGTTACAAGCACGACACCAGTGTGTTTATACCTATGAAAGTGGAAAATGTAAAATTGGTTTTGGAATTAAATGCGAAAAATGAACAGCCGGATGATTTAATATCTGAGGAAAATAAAACAGTTAAGGCAAAAGTGATAGAGCATAGCTTTGAAAATGTGGTAGGACAAGATAGTTTAACCCGATTTGATAAATCTTCAAAGAATAAACAGGGGGCAAGAAATAAAAATCAGAAGTCTTTTCATAATAAAAATAAATCGAATAAAGGCCCCGGGTTAGGAACTAAACCTCAGCCAAAACATAACACGGGTAATCAAAATAAGCCTCAAAATAAAAACCGTACACAAGGTAATAAACAAGGAGGTCAGCCTAATCCAAAAAGACAACCTAATAAACCAAATAATCAATCCGGAAAAAATGAATCAGGTGATAAATAAATCGATTATAGGAATAGCTTTTTTTGCGGCATTGGTTGTATTTTCTTCATGCGGAAGAGAAGTAGTTTACAGTAAATATCACACTTTTGCCAATAATGAGTGGAATATTTCCGATAAAGTGGAATTTGAAATGGATGTTAGGGATACTGAAAGTTTAAACGACATTTATTTCAAAATTCGTCATGCCGATGCTTACCCATACAACAATATATTTTTATTTGTGACTACCTCTTATCCGGACGGAAAGGTTTTAACTGATACTATGGAAATTGTTTTAGCAAACAATAGAGGAGAGTGGATGGGAAGCGGGGCAGGAGATATTTTTGATTTTGAAGTGCCGGTAAAAAAGGAAATTCGTTTTCCGCAAGCCGGTAAATACAAGTTTCAATTTGTGCAGGGCATGCGCGAAGATCCATTGCCTTTTATGATGGATTTAGGATTTGAAATTGTGAAAAGTAAGCCCAAAAAATAAAGGCCCGATTTCTCGAGCCTTCATTTCAATTATTAATTAATTTTATTATTCTTTTACTATTCGAATAATTTTTGAATCTGTACCTGTGCTTATTTTAACTAAATAAATACCGGCTTCGTAATTTTTTAAATCAATTTGTAATTCTTGTTTATCAACTGAAAATTCATGATTCAGGTTTTTCACAACTTTACCCAAAGCATCACTCACTATAATTTGAGTTTGAGTATTTTTAGTTGTGCTATACTGAATGGTAAGTTTATCATTTACCGGATTAGGAAATATTCTGAAAGGTAAATCATTTAAAACTAAAGAATTTAATCCATTACAGATGACAACAGTGATGGTAACTGCACTATTTCCGGTACAGCCATTACTTCCTGTTCCGATGGCTGTGTAAGTGGTGGTAATGGTTGGTGTAACAGCAACAGTGGCTCCACTCAAACTTCCGGGGTTCCAAGTATAGGCTGTGCCTCCGTTTGCTGTTAAAGTGGCGGTTGATCCATCACAAATAGTTGCAGAAGATGCGCTTGAGCTTATATTTACTGTATTAATATTTACTGAAACTGTATTTGTATTGCTACATCCGTTTGCTCCGGTTCCGGTGACACTATAAATGGTGTTAACGGTAGGTGAAACAACAGTAGCGCTTCCTGTAATAGCACCCGGATTCCACACATAAGCGGTGCCTCCGGTTGCTGATAATGTGGAGCTGGCTCCTGAACAAATTCCACTTGGCGATGCAGAAGGAGTGATAATAGGCAATGATAACACTTGAATCATATTATTACTTGAAGCTACGCTTCCGTTTGATACAGCGGTTAATGAAATGCTATAAGGTCCTGCATTAGTAAAAGTAATCGCTGTAGAAGAATTATTTGGAGTAGCAAATACAGGGCCGGGAGGAATGGATGTCCAGGTATATCCGCTCACCACAAAAGAACCGGTATTGGCAGTAACGGTTAGCGAATTGCCGAGACAAATTGTTGGTTGCATAGTAAAAGTTGCTGCAAATACAGAAGTTCCGGATAAAGTTACATCATCAATGGCTACACTTGGATCAGCGCCGGTAGGATCATCATTCTGCCATCTGAATCCTATTTTTACATTTGGATTATTATTGGCAGAGGCCGGTAAGGCTATAGTATATCCTGTCCAAACACCTTGCGGTGAACAGGTAAGTGCTGTTTGTGGCGGCGTGGCGATGTTAGTCCAAGTTGCTCCGCCGTTGGCTGAATATTGCACATCGATATAATCAGAGTTAACTACACCTCTTAGTAAGTATTTAAATGAAAGACTAATGGTATATTGGCTACTGCAATTTATAGTTGGCGATTGTGCTCTTTTATTGGTTTCACCAAAGGATGCCAGATATATTGCACCCCCATCGGTAACGCCTGTACTTACGTGTAGAGATCGGTTGGTTAAACTTGGGGTACCAACGCATCCATCACCGCAATTTCCAATGCCCATCCCGGCTTCCGCGGCACTGATGTACCATTCATTAGGAACCAAGCCTAATGAGCCTGTTGTTACTACAGACCAACTTCCTAATCCCGATGGATTGAATCCATTGGCCATTTGTCCTTGATTACATCCGGTGCCAAAAGTTTCTGTCCAAAAAGGTGCTTGAGACATTCCGGCAATTGATACTAAAATAAAAAGAGAAAGTAAATATTTTTTCATGGTATAAAGATTTATACCAAAGATATAAAAAAGTAAATAAAATGCAAGAGCAATTACTTATTTAATAATGCATTCCAACCTTGTGCTTTAAGTTCATGTACGCTTCCGTCTTTGGCCACCATTAGCATACCCTTTTCTTTATTGGTAATATGCCCAATTATGGTAAAATCCGGTAAATTTTTTATTTTATCATATTCTTGCATGTCAATGGTGAAAAGCAATTCATAATCTTCGCCTCCACTTAATGCGCAAACCGTTGGGTCTAAATTAAATTCACGGGCGGTATCATAGGTTTGGGGGTCGATTGGAATTTTTTCTTCGTACAATTCCACACCGCAATTGGATTGAGTACATAAATGAAGAATTTCAGACGACAAGCCATCGCTGATATCAATCATTGCCGTTGGTTTAATATTTAACTGTTTCAGTAAAGCAACAATATCTTTTCTGGCTTCCGGCTTCAACTGTCTTTCTAAAATATAATCTTTACCGCTTAGGTCGGGTTGCACACCCGGACTATCTTTAAAAACCGCTTTCTCTCTTTCTAATATTTGTAAACCCATGTATGCTCCTCCCAAATCTCCACTCACACATAATAAATTTTTTTCAAGCGCTCCGTTTCTATAGGTGATTTCTTCTTTTTTTGCGGTGCCTATTGCGGTTATACTTATTGTTAATCCACTAACGCTGCTTGTAGTATCTCCGCCTATCAAATCAACATTATATTTTTCACAAGCTAATAACATGCCGGCATATAATTCTTCAACAGCCTCTAAACTAAAACGATTGGAGATTGCGAACGAAACGGTAATCTGTTTCGGCTCTGCATTCATGGCATAAACATCACTTAAATTCACCACAATGGCTTTATAACCCAAGTGTTTTAATGGTACATAAGTTAAATCAAAATGAACGCCTTCGGTTAACAAGTCGGTGGTTACTATAGTTTGAAAACCGTTATGATCAATTACCGCGGCATCATCTCCAACGCCTTTTACGGTTGACGCATGATGTAATTTAATATTTTTAGTGAGATGCTCAATAAGTCCGAATTCGCCTAATTGCGATAATTCTGTTCTGTTGGTGTTTTCAAATTCCATTAATCAATAATTTCTATGCTGGATGAATCTACAGCACCGTTAACCGGTGGTAATAGTTTAGCTAATTTAAGATGAATTTTTTTGGCTTCCGGAAATTTTTTGCGAAGCGATTTAAAAATCCGCAAACCCACATGCTCAATTAATTTGCTACGAATAGCCATTTCGGCCTTACATATTTCAAATACTTCACAATAATCTATGGTTTTTTTTAAATCATCGCTTTCTGCAGCTTGTGTAAAGTCTGTTTCAAAACTTACATGTATAATATAATCACAGCCAATTTTTTCTTCTTCCGGTAAGCAACCGTGGAAAGCGTACAGCCTTATTCCTTCAATATTTATTTTGTGTTGCATTACTTTCCGAAATCAAGTCCGTCTTGGTTACCCTGATTATTATCCATTCCCTTCATTTGTTTGGCTTTTTTGAAAATTGAGGCATCCATTTTACCAAAAATGTAAGTAACAGTAAATTTAAAGAAACGCGACTCTCTTCTTCTGGACAAATCCTGAATGTAGTATGGTGTTTCGTAATGTGCACCCATAGCACGCGTGTTCATCACATCGCTCACAGTAGCGTTTAGTATCCATTTAAATCCAAACATTTTATTTACCGAAACATCAAATCCATAAACTTGATTACTTGCTCCCAACAATATTATTCGCGGTGATTCATAACTTCCGTTTACTTGTAAAGTGATTTGTTTTGGGAATTTGTACGAGATAGTGCTTTTAGCATTGTATGCATAACCTTCAGTGGTTACTTCAGGCTCTGTAGCAACTACTTTACCTTTAAGGAAAATATAATAAATATTAGCATTCAACATAAAGTCTAAGTTTTTAACTAAGGTGTATTTCACAGTATGTTCCATTCCGTATTTAATACTATTATCACCATTCACTGTAGTATTCACCAAAACATTTGGATCAGAAAGTGAAGGGTAAGCCACATCCGTTATAGGTTGTTCTTCGTATCTGAAATAACCGGAGCCTAAATAACTCCCTTTGCCAAATATTTTATTGTAGTTTAGTTCTGAAATATTTCTGAATTCGGGTTTTAACTCCGGATTTCCAATTCTGTAATTCAAACGATCGGCAAACATCACTACCGGCATTAACTGAAAAAAGTTTGGTCTTTGAATTTTCCGACTAAAATTTAATTGCCATTCATTTCCTTTTGTCATTTTCTTAGAAAAATATATGCCTGGGAAAATTGAATTTAAGAGATCATTTCCTGAGGAAGGATAATTGTATGAGAATGATTGATTTTTATTGGCTATAGTTCCGGAATAATAAGAGGATTCAAAACGCAAACCGGCCTGATAAAAAAGTGAACCGGTTACTTTACCGTTTAAATTTACGTAGGCCGCATTCACCATATCATCAATTCTGTAATCATTGCTCATGATACTATCAAAAGTATAAATATCTTCTGTATTCACAGCGCTGCTTGTGGTATTGCTGGCAACGGATCTTTTTGCGGTGGATTTCATACCAATTTCCAATTTACTGGTTTCATTTAAGGGGTCAACATAATCTATTTGAAAATTATATTGATCGGCATAATTGGTGGCATTATTTTTTTGAAAAGTTGTAGGTATGTTTAAGGTGCCGGATGAAAGATAATTATAAGAAGAAAAATGATAATTATTGCCGGAGTTCGTGTGGTTCAGACTTAAATCGGTTGTAATTTCTTTTCCGGCTTTTGGCCAAGTTTTTTTATGCATGATTTGTCCGTTGTAATTTTGAAAAGTTGCATTTTGTAAGTTAATGCGGTTACCATAAAGTAAACTAGATTGCGATGCGTCAAGGATATCAAAATTCTGATGATCAATTGTTCTGAAATCACCTGACATCAACATGCCTGAAAAAGTTAAAGTATTGCGGTTATTAATACTATAGTCGATCCCTAAACGACCAAAATTAAAAATCATACGGAAGTTAGCATCGTTGTTTTGATTAAAGTACCCGGTTGAATTTCCGGAAGAATCAAATTGTTGACGATTGGTGAAGCCCTGCGTTAAATTAATAGATTGATTGTAGTTATACATCAACGAATAATTCCACTTTCCTTCCTTTACATTAATATTGGCCATACCGCCATATCGGTCGCCCGTTCCAGCATAGGCCATAATCATTCCGTTATATCCGGGTTTTAAATTCTTTTTCATTACAATATTTAATATCCCGCCGCTGGCACTGGCATCGTATTTAACCGAAGGGTTTGTGATTACTTCAATACGGTCTATCTGATCTGCCGGAATTTGTTGTAATGTGAGATTTGAAGGACGGCCGTCTACAAAAATTGTAGGGCTTTGATTTCTTAATTGTGCATTACCATCAGCATCTACCGTTACACCGGGTACATTTTTCATCACATCTACTGCAGAACCACCTCTAACGGAAATATCTTTATCCACGTTGTAAGTGCGCCTGTCAATCGACATTTCCACTGTGTTTTTTTCGGCAACTATTTCAACTTCACCTAATAATTTTTCATCCAAACCTAATTTTAAATCACCCAAATCAACTTCAAGTTTATTGGGCATTTGCAGAAAAAACTTTGTTTCTAAATTTTTGTAACCAATTTGTGTGGCCTTAAATCTAAAGCCGCCCATAGCAGGCAAACCATCTATACTAAATTCCCCATTCTCTTTAGTTAAAGAACCGCCTAATATACTATCCTTGTTAAACCAAAGTACAACCACGGATGCATACTCTAATGGTTTTTTTGTGGTAGCATCAAATAATCTGCCATACACTCTGCCTTTAATGCTTGACATCGCTTTTGCCATATCTTTATTATTCCCGCCAGGAAATTGTGAAAAGCCCATTTTAGGAATAAAACTCAAAATGAGTAAGTAATAAATATTTTTCAATTGTAAAAGTTTCAAATCGATGGTAAAAATAAACTTACTTGCTCAATAAATATACAGGCATTTTGTTATTGTTAATGATATTTAACGATTGATTTCGGCAAATCCCCCAAACCACGTTATAAAATACTTTACTTACTGAATATTCTTATCTTTGCGTATGAAAGGCGGTAAGCTAATTATATTTTCTGCACCATCCGGATCCGGAAAAACAACCATAGTTCGCCATTTATTAAGCAAATTTCCGGAAAAAATTGCATTTTCTATTTCTGCCACATCCAGAGCTAAAAGAGGAGAAGAAGTGGATGGAAAAGATTATCATTTTTTAAGCGAAGCTGAGTTTAAAAAGCGAGTAAAAAATAATGAGTTTTTAGAGTGGGAAGAAGTTTATTCCGGTTATTATTACGGTACACTAAAATCGGAAGTAGAACGAATTTGGAATGAGGGAAAAGCTGTAATTTTTGATATTGATGTTGAGGGAGGATTAAATTTAAAATCCCAGTTTAAACAAAATTCGCTTGCTGTATTTGTGATGCCGCCGAGTATTAAAATATTAGAAGAGCGATTAAGAAGTAGGCAAACCGACACACCCGATAGCATTGCCAGAAGAATTGCCAAAGCCGAAAAAGAACTAAAAACCGCTGAGTTGTTTGATGTTTTTATTTTAAATGAGACGCTGGAAATTGCTTGCGAAAAAGCCGAGAAATTAATTCTTGAGTTTTTGGAAGATTAATCGAATGATAGAATAAAAAAACCCCGCTCAAAAGCAGGGTTTTTGAATAATTATTTCAATTGAAAATTATTTCTTTAAAGAGGCAACTTTCTTAGATAGTTTTGACTTTAGGTTTGCTGCTTTATTCTTATGAATCACATTCTTTTTTGCCAATTTATCAAGCATGCTCGAAACTTTAGGTAATAATTCCTTTGCTTCTTTTTCATCACTTGTTCCTCTTAATTTTTTAACCGCGCCGCGTGCTGTTTTAGCATAATAACGGTTAGATAAACGTTTAGCGTTGTTTGAACGAATGCGCTTGATTGCTGATTTGTGGTTTGCCATTGTATAATCTCTAAAATTTTTTCCCAATTTTGGGAAGGCAAATATACTAAATTTTTCGAATATCCAAGTGTTAAAAACAAAATGCAAAAAACCCGTAAAATGCTCTAATTTTGTAAGATATGCGGTTTTTAAGCTCAATAGCCTTCCTTATTTCGAGTATAATGGCATATGGGCAAAACCCATTAAAACCCGCTAAAAACCTGGTTCCGAACGGCAGTTTTGAGAACTGCCGTAAACCCATTAATAATTTGCGAATGGCTATTCCCTGGAAACCCATGGCATCTGTGGATTATTACCATAAACCGGTTGAAAAAGACACCACAGCCCATAAAGGCGCTTATGATGGTAATGCCTACTGTGGTTTACGTTTTCAAAAAAAATATAAAGAATTTATGGAGGTGAAGTTGGTTGAATCCTTACACCGGGGTACAATTTATGAAGTTTCTATGCAAGTTCGTTTAGCCTATTGGAGTAATGCCACCTTAAAATCTTTCGGTTTTTTGTTAAGCAAAGGCGGTTACCATAAACAAGCCGATGCGGTGCGTGGGAATATGGTGGACACTATGGCTAAGAAAAAAGGATTGATGCAGGGTTTCCAATGGTTTACGGTAAGAGGTTATTATAAAGCGGATGGTGGAGAAAAATATTTAACGCTTGGCAATTTTGCGCCTGATGTAAAAAAGGATATGATGCGCATGAATATTTTAAAAATGGGATTTAAGGAAGCTTATTATTTTATTGACGATGTAAATTTAAAAGTACATAAAGAAGATAAGGAAGAAGTAGAAGTGGTGATTGTTGGCCCAACAATAAAGGAAGAAGACTCAACGCTTGTGGTTAAAAACGATATTCAGGTTGGAGAGAAAGTAGCTTTAAAAAATATTATTTTCGATCATGGTAAGTATTATTTATTGCCTGAGTCTTATGTTGAATTAAATAAACTGGTGAAGTATCTAATGAAAAATCCGAGTATACAAATTCAAATTAATGGCCATAGCGATAACAGTGGATTGAATTTTAAGAATCAAAAAATGAGTGAACTTAGAGCGCGTGAAGTGTTTGAATATTTAATTAAAAAAGGAGTTCAAAACAGAATGTATTTTAAAGGTTTTGGAAGTTCTCAGCCTGTTGCTTCGAATGACACCGATGAAGGGAAAGCACTTAACCGAAGAGTTGAATTTGAAATAATTAAAAAATAAAGGATGCAATTAATAAAAAAAAATGATCCTAAAACAATTCGTGCGTGGGCGTTTTATGATTGGGCAAATTCGGTTTTTCCATTAGTGATCACTTCGGCTATTTTTCCTAATTATTACGATTATGTGACCACGCATGATGAGGCTAAAAATTTTATTGGCCATACGGTTTCATTTTTCGGAATGCATTTTGAGAATCAGAATATTTATTCATTTGTTTATTCATTCGCACTATTTATGGTGGTTTTGTTAGCGCCAATTTTAAGTGGAATAGCCGATTATTTAGGAAATAAAAAAAGATTTTTGCAGATATTTTGTTACCTAGGCTCTATTTCCTGTATGTGTTTGTTCTTTTTTTCACGAACAAGCTTAGAGTTGAGTTTTATCCCTTTCATTACCGCAACAATTGGGTTTTGGGGCAGCTTGGTTTACTATAATTCCTACCTTCCTGAAATTGCTTCAGAAGAAAATCAAGATAGCGTAAGTGCAAAAGGTTTTTCATTAGGATATTTTGGAAGTTCATTATTGTTAATTCTTTGTTTAGTGATGATTATGGTGCTTAAAGTTCCGGCTAAGTATAGTTTTTTGTTAGTGGGTTTATGGTGGATGGGCTTTGCTCAAATTACATTTAGGGCATTACCTAATAAAAGTCATGCTAACGATATCAGCGATAAAAAAGGATTAATCACCAAAGGATTCAGGGAGTTGAGGGGTGTTGCGCGTCAAATAAAAGGAATGAAGGCCTTAAAACGTTTTTTGTTCAGTTACTTTTTTTACAACATGGGGGTGCAAACGGTTTTGGTTATGGCCGTACTTTTTGCCAGAAATGAAATTGATTGGGGTGTTGGAGAGGATGCTGAAAAAGCAAAAACTACTTCCTTAATTGTAAGTATTTTAATTATTCAATTTGTGGGTATTTTGGGGTCATTTGTTTTTTCAAAAATGTCGGCCGCCATCGGAAATATTAAATCATTAATGTTTGCCATTTCTATTTGGATATTTATTTGCGTTTTCACCTATGCCATTGTTCGCCTGCCTGTGCATTTTTACATAGTTGCTTTTTTAGTTGGTTTTGTTATGGGAGGTATTCAATCTTTATCAAGAAGCACTTACAGTAAGTTTATTCCGGTAACCGAAGACCTCACCAGCTTTTTCAGTTTTTATGATGTAATGGAAAAGGGAGGAATGATTATTGGTACTATTTGTTTTGGAATGATAAGCGAAATTATGGGCGGCATGCGACCTTCCGTTTTGGCACTCATCGGATTCTTTATTTTAGGATTTGTTGGCTTATTTTTTGTGCCTAAAAAGGCTGAAACTCGTTTATAAAATTAAATCGGCACTAATTTTGTAATTTATGGGGGTGAAGAGTTGGATTCATATTTTTTTATTGATTGGTATTCGCTTAAACGCGCAACTTGCTTTTAATGCATCTCATCTTAAACTGGGAGAAATTAAAGAGGCTTTTGAAATCAGTGGTGACTTAATTTTAAAAAACACAGCCGATAAAAAAATTTATTTATTAAGAGCTGATGCGGATAATGGAGTGAAAATATTGGCTTCAAAAAAAACTATATTGCCCGGCGACACCTGTTTGCTGATTATCTCTTTTATTCCAGAGCATGAAGGTAAATTCAATAAAAAAATAAAACTAATCAGTAGTGATAAGGCAACTCCTAATATATTAGAAATGAGTGGGGATTTGAAAAGTAAATTAAAAAACAATCAACAGGCCTGTTATTATTTTGGGAGCAAAAGAAAAAATAAAACTGAAACGAAAGAAATTTTTATTGCCTCGCGTGACACATTTCAAGTACGAGATAACAGCAATCGTATTCCGGATTATGCCGGCACATTTACAGTAAATGGCAAAAGTATAAAAGAAGATTCTAAAATTTCAAATCATGAAAAAATAGTTCCTGTGGAAAATGAAATGGAATTATCAGGTATACTTTATAAACCTAATAATATTGTTTTTTTGGTGGATGTAAGTAGTTCAATGAAAGATTCTTTAAAACTGCCTTTGATGAAAGAGGCTTTGTATGTTTTGATAAAAGCACTTAGAGATGTGGACAAGATAACATTTATAACCTATGCTGATTCTGTTCATGTGTTGGCTGAATCGATTCCGGGTTCGGCAAAAACGGTATTGAATACTTATGTTAATGGATTAAACGGTCATGGATATACGAAAGGAAGAAAAGCAATTTTTAAAGCACGAGAGGTTGCCGAGAAACATTTTATAACAGAAGGGAATAATCAAATATTTTTAGCTACAGATGGTATGTTTTATTTTTACGATAAGGATAAACTAGATTGGAAAAACAGGAATGCAAATAAAAAAATTGTACTAACAACTGTTGCTTTTGGAAATGATAAAAGTGCTTTAAAAAATTTAAAAGAAATAGCACAGGCCAGTGAAGGTTCATATATCAAAATAAAGGGACGTAAAAATGAAGAAGAACTTTTAGAGGAAGTTAAATTAAGAAGCAAACGTTAAAATTCGTAAAATCCGGTAAGGAATATAATATGACCTCGTCTGAAATAGTATGAATAGAATAATTTTAATAATCGGAATGACTTCTTTGACTATGTTAGCGAGTTGTCAAAATGTTGAATCAAAAAAAAGTGAAATAAATAATCCCAAAAAAGTTATGGATACAAGTTATCAAAAAACCGACGAAGAGTGGAAAAAAATTCTGACTCCGGAACAATATCAAATACTAAGAAAGAAAGGCACAGAAAGGCCTCATTCCAGCGCACTAAATGATTTATTTGAAGAAGGCACTTATGTTTGCGCAGGATGCGGTACTGAGCTATTTACTAGCACTCAAAAGTTTGACGGACATTGTGGCTGGCCTAGCTTTGATGGCGAAATAGGAGGAGGGGATAGGGTTAAAAAAATCCGCGATCTGTCGCATGGCATGGTGCGTACAGAAATTGTTTGTGCTAAATGCGGCGGACATTTAGGACATATTTTTGATGATGGACCAACACAAAGCGGGCTTCGGTATTGTGTAAATGGAGTTAGTATTGGATTTAAAAAGAAAGAAAAATAAGTTATAAAAAAACCGACAAAAAATTGTCGGTTTTTTTGTGAATGAATTAATCCAGAATTAATAGTTTTTTATGGAGTTGAACCCCTTTCAGAAAATAAATACCGGGTTTTAAATTATGTATTTCAAAACTATACTGATTAATTGAATTGAGGTTTATTATTGTAATTGTTTTTCCTGTTACATCAACCAGTGTTAACTTTTCTTCTTTCAATCCTTGAACAGTTACTTGTCCGGATGAAGGATTAGGATAAACATAAAATGAGCCGGTTAATTTATTTTCCTGAATGCCGTTTATTGTACACCAGGTTATTCCGCCTCCAACAAAGCCACTATTGTAATCGATGTATGGTGCTGAACCGGGAGGAGTTTGATCACAAAATTTATAAGTACCAATCATTCGGCCACTATTCGATGAAGAATCAGCTACCGTAAATGTTCCGGTATTACTTCCTTTAATGGTATCTGTATTATAAAAACTATCTAATATAATAACGTTTCCATTATTCGTAAAAGAAGCCGTGTTTCCCGGTACGTAATTATGAAAGTTCTTGGTAAGTCGAATTAATGAACCCGGATTATTATTGAATTTGATTTTATTCCATAAACTGTAAGTTAAAACAATAGAATCATTATTGAGATATAGGCCATCATTCGTAAATGCATAACCTCCATGATAATTGTTATTGGTTAGAGTTGAATTATTGATTGAAAGAGAAACGGTAATTCTACCATTATTAATGGTTGGAGCAACAAATGCAATTCTATTTCCATTAATTGTTCCGCTTGGAGTATTGGTAAAATTTCCGGCCACATACATACTGTCCATATAAATAGATCCGTTATTAATCATCGCCACAGAATTAGAGCTTGCGGTTAATGAAAAAGAACCCGAATTGGATCCGGTGCCGGAAGCTAAATTAAAAAATCGAAAGTTAGCCGTTCCATTATTATAAAAATATCCGCCATTAATTAGGATATCCCGTGCAGCATCTTGTATTAAAGATCCGCTGTTATTAATAGAAATGCCCCCGGTATTAAAAAGCATGCTGGTATTTAATGTTACACTATGATTAATGGTTACCGATGCGCCGTCAACAGGCACACAGGTGCAATTCCAAGTGGCGGGATTTGTCCAATTGCCATTTGAAACCGAACTTACCACTTGCGAGTTAGCATATTGCCGTGTGATAATAAAAATTAAAAGAAGGTAAATTTTTTTCATATGTTTTTTAATGGATAAATGTATGGAATTATTATCCGTCAATAACACCTCAAATTTTATTTACAACGATTTAAAACCTGTTTTTAATCATAAAAAAAGTCCGATAGTAGCTATCGGACTTTTAAATAATTAAGAAAAATTATTCTTTGATTAATTTCAACAAGGTACTTTCTCCGTCTTTCACTTTCAAGTTTAAGAAATAAACGCCATTAGCAACTTCGCTGATGCCGATTGAATAATTTGGATTTGACAAGTTGAAGATATGTGAAGTGGTCTTAATTAATTTTCCACCTGCATCAATCACTTCTATAAATATTTCCGAATCAAGTGTGCTAGGATAAGATACAATTACATTTTCGCTTGCCGGATTCGGATATACTGCAAAGTACATTTCTCCATTTGAATTCTTTAAAATACCTGTACATGGTGTTACCACAATTGCAATAATTTGTGTGTTATTACAATTATTTCCATCGGTACCATAAACGGTATAGGTTTGATTAGCGGAAGGAGAGTAAGTTTGCGATGGGCCATTTAAATTACCGGGTTGCCAAGTGTATGAAGTAGCACCTACCGCACTTAAGTTTAGTGTGTTTCCAAGACAAACTAGCGTTCCACTACTATTGATGGTGATATTAGGTAACTGATTCACTGTAATTGTTGCATTTGAAACTGAATTGCAGTTTCCATTATATCCCGTAACATTATAAACAGTTGTTGTAGTTGGAGAAACCGCTATGCTTGCATTGTTTGATCCGGTATTCCATGAATAAGTTACAGCTCCACTTGCATTTAATGTAGTAGTGGCACCTACACAAATTACGGCACCATTTACTGTTACAGTTGGCGTTTGAGTTACATTAACAGTTGCTGTTTTTACATTGGTACATCCTCCTGTTAAACCGGTAACCGTATAAACAGAGGTAACTGAAGGAGACACGCTAATGGATGGGTTGCTTGAACCCGTATTCCATAAGTATGAAGCAGCTCCACTTGCTGAAATAACTACTGAATTACCGGAACAAACAGATTGTGTGTTATTTGCAATTACGACAGTAGGACTTGTAGTTACATTTACAGTAACGGTTTGCACATTGTTACAATTACCATTAGATCCGGTAACCGTATAAACTGTTGTCGAGCCCGGAGAAACGGATGTTGTGTTTGTTAACGCACCATTACTCCAAGAGTAAGTAGAAGCACCGCTAGCTGTTAGTACTGTTGAGGCACCACTGCAAATATTGGCATTGGAAGCTGTAACCGTAGGATTATTATTTACCGTAACAGTTGAAATATAAACTCCTGTGCATCCTCCTCCGCTACTACCCGTAACTGTGTAAGTGCTGGTTAAACCGGGTGAAACGGAAGTTGTAGAAGTTAATGATCCTGTACTCCAGGTATAGGAAATTGCACCGCTGGCACTGAGCACCGCTGAATTTCCATTACAAATACTCGGACTGTTTGCACTAATGGTTAATGAACCACCACCAACTGTTATGGTGGCATTAGCAGAGCCGTTACATCCGTTCACTCCGCCAACAACATTATAAATTGTTGATGCGGTTGGAGTAACTGAAATAGATTGAGAATTGATACCGTTGCTCCAACTATAGGTCATTGCGCCGGATGCATTTAAAATTGCGCTGCTGCCGTTACAAATGGTTTGAGAAGGATTGCTTATTAAAACATTTGGCATAGCAGTTACTGAAACTACCTGAGAAGCTGTAGTGCCCGGGCCATAAATGTTGCTGGTAAACAAGGAAACAGTATATGTTCCGGGATTTGCGAATGTTATTATAGGATTAGCAACGGTTGAGCTTGATATACTAACGCCTCCCATTGGGGCAACACTCCAACTCCATACTGTAGGTGCATTTGCAGAAAAATCATTAAATGGTTTTGGAACGCCTGTACATAATGAACCTGTATAAGATAATGCGGTAACCGGTGCGGCAGCTGCAATTACATCCACTTTCCAGGTACCTCTTCCATAAGTAGAAGCAATTAATTTACCGGGATCTGCAGGAGAAATTTCTAGATCTGATACTGGAATATTAGGCAAGTTATATTGGTAAGGAACCCAATTTGCTAAACCATTATCGATATAATATACTCCAATATCCATTCCAATGTAAATTCTGTCATTGCTTCCTAATTGAAATACACCACATGTTGCAGGAATGTTTGGTAAATTTCCGGTGATGTTAGTCCAACTGGTTCCTCCATTCGTTGTTTTAAGTACTTTATTTGCTGCAGAGTATCCGCTAAGCATTACCCAAGCTATATTTGGATTGGTTGGATGAACCACAACAAAGTCAGGTGCAGCACTTCCAATTGGTGCCCCATTGGTTACGTTGGTCCAGTTTGTACCCCCATTTGTGGTTTTAATAATCGCGTTACTTTTTAAAACATAAATTACCTGATTGTTAGAAGGTGCAATTGCAAACTCTCTAATTGATCCGGTAACTGGCATAGTTCCGTTTTGCGTCCAGCTTCCGGCCAGATTATTGGAAACAAACATTTCTTGTCTTCCTGCATGTAATCTGGTGTTGTTGGTAGGATCCTGTTTCCAAATGGTTACCCAAGGTGCGGCACCGGTCATTCCGGTTGTGCATGTACTCCAAGGTCCTCCGCCAATTGATCTTCTAAATGCTCCGTTATAATATTCGGCAAATTTATTGGCGTTAGTAGTTCTGTCAATAAAACAATCCATACCATCACCACCTAATTGAGCACTGTATGTTGTTCCGGTCCAAATACTGGTTCCATTATCTTGATGACCTGTAATCCAGAAGTTAGCTGTTTGCGAAGAAGTTCCTAGTTTATAAATCTGAGATAAATTCATTTGACCGGATACCTCTAGCCAACTGCCACCGTTTCTTCTGTAAACAGTTCCGTCGTTAGCGTTGTATAAATTACCTACAATATCATATTCTAAATCGTGATGATCAGCATGTGTAAATGGAGCTCCAGATCCGGTCCAGTGTCCATAAAGTGACCAACCACCGGTTGCACCACCTGTTGTACTGCGCCAAACATTTACACCGCCGGTAACAATTTCATTGGAGTTTGTTGGTGAAGCGGCTATACATAAGTCATACCATCCTTGTCCTCCGGTATCTCCACCTGTATTAGACCATCCTAAAAGATTTGGTGAATTTGACATTTGTGTGAAAGTAACTCCACCATCCACAGATCTGTATAACCCTTGGAAACCGTTATTAGAACTTAAAGAAGCCAATACATAAACCACTTGTGGATTTGCCGGTGTAACGGCAATAGCCATTCTGCTTATTCCTGTAGTTGGAATTCCATTTGTTATTTGCGTAAAACTTGCGCCTCCATTGGTAGAGCGTCTAAAACTGGTTCCGGCTGAATAAACAATATTTGGATTACCGGGTTGAAATTCTAAATCATAACAGTTATTTCCATCTGCAGTTGCCCAAGCACCTGCTCCTCCATTGGTATTTCTTCTTATGCCTCCGTTGGTTGCTGCAATAACAACAGAAGGCGTGTTTGGATTTACAATAATTCTTCTGATTCTTGCTCCGGCGCTAAATGTATAAGTTAATCCGGTAGGCGTAAATGTTACACCCGCATCAAATGATTTATAAACACCAATACTCGGATTATCACCTGCATCTCCATCACCGGTTGCCAGATAAATTATATTGGTATTTGAAGGGTCAACAGCAGCATCACTGCATCCGGTATTCGGCATATTATCAGTTGTAGTTACCCAGGTTGTGCCGGCATTATATGATCTCCAGAATCCTCCAGCCGGCGCGCAAGCGTAAACAATATTCGTATTGGTAGGATGCGCAACAAAGCCATTGATTCTACCTGATTTTAAAAACTGACCATTACCTGTTCCGGCAATTGGACCCATTGGACCCACCGGCGACCAAGTTGCTGCTGCAACAATATTATTTCCACCAATTTGTCCGTATTTTCCACCGCCATTATTTCCTTGCTGTGCATTATAATTATCTAACCAAGCCTGGTAATTGGGAGCTGTTTGTGCTAATAAAGATAAATCTCCGGTAGGGTAAACTCTTTGCTCAACAAAACTTTCCCATCTTTTAAAAATTTTATATCCCTTTCCTTTTTCATTGATATCTTTTCCTGCATAATAGTCCTCAAATTTTTGCTGGGCATTATAAAAATTTCCGTTTGGGTCTTGCATAATTTCCCAATACTCCTGTGCATTTCCCGATATTGATAATGATAAGATTCCAATTGAAAGTAAAAATTTTTTCATATTTGTTTTTTTAACTACACCGAATTTAGTTCAAAAAACACATATTGTCAATATAGACTTCTTTAAAATTGAAAAGAATTTGCAATAATCGACAAAGGCTAAAAATAACCGCATGAAAGGTTTAAAACCTATTTGAATGATCGGTCTAAATTTTTAGAAATTTTAATAAAGGGCTTGAATCGGTTTGTTTTGAAGAATAAGCTCTATTTTTTCCAAAATTTCCGGACTTAATAATGCTACTTTATCAAGTGCCCCTAAATTTTCTTTTAATTGCTGAGGTTTACTTGCACCTAATATGGCTGTGCTCACATTTGGATTTTTTATGCACCAGGCAATGGCCATTTGCGTTAAAGATAAGCCGCATTCTTCTGCTAATTTACCTAATGCAATTGTTTTTTTAATTTTGGATTGATCACCTAAAGTTCTTTCCTTCAACCAATCCATGCCTTCAATATGTAATCTATTATCGGTTGGAATTCCGTTATTATATTTCCCGGTTAATAAACCACTGCATAACGGGCTCCAGATGGTAGTACCCAATCCAAAATCTCTGAAAAGTAATAAATAATCTTTCTCCATTTTGGTTCTTTCAAACATATTATATTGGGGCTGCTCCATGGTAGGACCAATCAGATGATTTTTTTCGGCAAAAACAAAAGCCTGCATAATTTCATCGTTACTCCACTCACTGGTTCCCCAATAAAATATTTTTCCTTGACGGATTAAATCGTTCATAGTCCAAACGGTTTCTTCAATAGGCGAATTTTTATCGGGTCGGTGACAAAAAAACAAATCAATATATTCAACCTGCAAACGCTTTAAAGCGGCATGACAACCCTCTATTATATGCTTTCTGGAAAGACCTGTTTGGTTAGGTTTAGATTCCTCATACCCGAAAAACACTTTACTACTTACAGTATATGAACTTCTGGCCCAGTTTTTTTTCTTTAAAATTTCGCCCATTACCTGTTCTGATTTTCCGCGGGCATAGATTTCGGCATTATCAAAAAAATTAACTCCGTTTTCGTAAGCTATACTTAAAAGTTCATCGGCAACGCTAGTATCTATTTGCTTTCCAAAAGTTACCCAACTTCCAAATGAAAGTACACTTACCTGTAAACCTGATTTTCCTAATCTCCTGTATTCCATAATTATTATTTTACTAAAATTTTTGTTTCCAACATATCCATCATCGCATATTTCACGCCTTCTCTGCCCAACCCGCTTTCTTTTATCCCACCATAAGGCATGTGATCGAAGCGCAAGGTAGGAACATCGTTGTGAATTACACCACCAACTAGCGCATTTTTAAAAACTTTCTCCAATTCTTCTATCGAATCTGTGAAAATTCCGCACTGTAATCCGAATTTTGTATCATTTAATTGACGGATGGCTTCATCAATTTCACCCGAATACTTTTCAATACAAATCACAGGCCCAAAAATCTCTTCAGCATTCACTTTCATTTTTATAGTCGTATTCGTGAGAATTGTTGGTTCATAAAATGTATTTGTTCTTTTTCCTCCGTAAATCAATGTTGCGCCTTGTTTTATACTTTCATTCACCCATAATTCAACACGTTTTGCTTGGGTTTCATCAATCATCGGACCTAAGTCTGTTTCGGAGTTCAAAGGGTCGCCGGTTTTTAAATTCATTGCCGCTTTTTTCATTTCCAATATAAAGGCATCATAATTTGATTCATGAACTATAAATCGTTGCGCATGAATGCAAATTTGCCCGCTATATGCAAAAGCACCATTAATACATTTATTTATTATTGCATCAACATCTACTTTTTGACTAATAATTACGCCTGCATTTCCACCCAATTCTAAAACCACTTTTTTCTTTCCGCATTTTGATTTTAAGTCCCAACCTACTTCAGGTGAACCAGTGAAACTCAACAAATTTATTCGTTCGTCATCCACCAATAAACTACCGGTTATTCTGTTCATAGGTATGATTGATACAGCACCCTTAGGCAATTCGGTTTCATTAATAAGTTTAGCTAAAAAAAGTGTTGAAAGCGGGGTGTTGCTTGCGGGTTTTAAAATTATAGGACAGCCTGCAGCTATGGCCGGGGCAATTTTGTGCACCGCTAAGTTTAACGGAAAATTGAAAGGAGAAATTCCGGCAACAATACCTATCGGAAAATGTTTAACAATACCTGTTTTATTTTTCCCATTCTCAGTCCAATCTAAATCCAGCAATTCATGGGGTATTCTCTTACACTCTTCCGAAGCAATTTTAAAAGTTTGAATGGAACGTTTCACTTCAGCGGTAGCCAAACGAATTGGTTTACCACTTTCCATGCAAAGTAATTCTGAAATTACATTAATATTATTTTCTAATTTTTGCGTAATGCTTAATAATATTTTTTCTTTCTGAAAAGACGATAAATGAAAACAAGCTGCTTTAACCAATACGGCTGAATTAATGGCCTTGTTTAAAATGTTGGTATCGGCAAGGTAGGTTTGGGCAATAACTTCACCCGTATATTTGTTGGTAACCGGCAGGGTATCAGAACTGCTGATAAATTCTCCTCCACAATAAATTTTATATTCGTTCATCTGCGCACTAAATTATTAAATTTGTTTTACTTTAGGAATTGTGGAAAAGTTGGAATTTAATATTCAGTTTGAACAAGTACTCGGATTTATCAATCAAACGTCCAAGTCGGTTTTTTTAACCGGAAAAGCCGGAACGGGTAAAACAACGCTCTTAAAATATATTAAGAGTAACACTTACAAAAACATGGCTATTGTGGCACCAACAGGTGTTGCGGCTATTAATGCAGGGGGCAGCACTATTCATTCCTTTTTTCAATTTCCGTTTACACCTTTTATTCCACAGTTTAATGATGATGGAACCTATAAAAAAAATGTTACTTCTGTATTCACACAAAAATACACCAAACAACGATTATCTATTTTCAGAAATTTAGATGTATTGGTTATTGACGAGGTGAGTATGGTAAGAGCAGATATGATGGATCAGATCGACGCCTGTTTAAAGTTTACAAGAAAAAAGTGGGATTTGCCGTTTGGCGGAGTGCAAGTACTATTAATAGGTGATATGTTTCAGTTAGCTCCTGTTATTAATTCGGAAGAGCAAAATATTTTAAAAAGCGTTTATAAAGGATTTTATTTTTTCAATAGTTTAATCATACAAAAAGAACCGCCTGTTTACATAGAGCTGGAAAAGATATTTCGTCAAAAAGAATCCAATTTTATCGAATTACTAAATAAAGTAAGAAACAATCGTTTAGGTTTAAAAGATTTAGGAGAGTTGAATGAGAAGTATAAAAAGGAAATAAGTGATGAAGAAAGATTAACATATATCACCTTAACCACGCATAATAAGAAAGCGGAAGAAATTAATTCGAATTCTATGTCGAAAATTAAAGAAAAGGAGTTTTCGTATAAGGCCAAGGTGGAAGGTATTTTTCAGGAAAAGAGTTATCCGGCCGACGAAATCTTAAAATTAAAAAAAGGGGCAAGAGTCATGTTTTTGAAAAATAATTCGGAAAAAAATTTTTATAACGGCAAAACCGGAATAGTTACTTTTTTAGGAGAAGATGAAATTAAAGTTAAATGTGATGAAGATAAATATGAAATTGAAGTGCCGGTAGAAACATGGAACAATGTTTCCTATCAGGTAAACAATCAAACAACACAAATCGAAGAAAATGTATTGGGAACATTTAAACAATTTCCATTAAGGCAAGCCTGGGCTATTACCATTCATAAATCGCAAGGATTAACTTTTGATCATTTAATTATTGATGCTGAAGAGGCTTTTAGCAGTGGTCAGGTTTATGTGGCGCTCAGTAGATGCAGAAGTTTAAATGGTTTAATACTAAGTTCTAAATTAAATATTTCTTCAATCATAAACGACAGTAAAATTCTTGAATTTGCTGACACCAAGCATAGTCACAAACAAGTGAATGATGAATTTAACCAAGCGCGGAGAAAATTCACGGTAAAAGCTTTGTTTGATGTGTTTTCCATGGAAGAAATGTACCGTGAAAAAAGTGAATTAAGCGGATCATTCATTCTTCATAAATCAAAACTCAATAAGGAGGGAGTAGATTGGTTGAGTAAAAATTTAGCAAAAATTGATGAATTATATGAAGTGAGTGTGAAGTTCCAAGTTCAACTTGAAAAAATGTTGGTAGTAATTACAGATGTAGAACAGGATGTTGATTTGAAGGAGAGAATAGTTAAAGCCGCAGAATATTTTAATGTTCAATTGAATGCTTTAAAAAATAATTGGAAAGATATTCCGGTACGAACACAAAGTAAAGAGGCAGCAGATGATTTAAATCCTTTTTTAAACACCATGCTAGAGATGATGCATGTAAAATGCATGAAGATACAGGCTTGTAGCAAAGGCTTTAACCTATCGGATTTAATTAGCGCGAAATTAAAAATGAAAATTCCCGAAATTCAAGTCAATATTTACAGTAGTGCCCGAAATACAAAAATTGGTGCTGATGTAAAACATCCGGAGTTATATCGGGAATTATTGTTTTTGCGAGACGAAATTTGCAATGATGAACAACTGCCAATTTACATGGTTTTGAAAAATGAAAGTTTAAAACAAATGGCCGAATTTTTACCGGTGAACCAAACCGAACTTTTAGAAATTTCAGGTTTTGGAAATGCCAAAGTTGAATCATTTGGTGATCGGTTTTTGAAACGCATTAATTCGTATTTAAAGAAAAATAATCTTTCGGGAAATATGAATAATATGATTTCAACGAAAAAGAAAGGCAAAAGCAAAAAAACAAAAGCAGGAACAGAAGAAGAATTAACCGGCGTAAAAGTAGACACAAAAAAAATCAGCTTTGACTATTTTAAAGAATTGGGAAGTGTAAGTGAAGTAGCAAAAAAAAGGGGAATGGCTACAAGTACAATAGAAACGCATTTATTAAAATATGTGATAGAAGGAGAAATTAATATCAACGACTTGGTTTCAAAAAAAATTCAAGATAAAATAACTAAAAAATTACCTTATTTTAATAAAACTTTAGGTTTGAAGTCTATAAAAGAACAGTTACCAGAAAGTGTAACCTATTCAGAAATAAAGTTTGTTTTGGCGCACAATAAGGTATTGGATTAATGAATTAAGGTAATTTATTTTTTAATATTTCCCATAAAACAATCCCCACACTTACAGCAATATTAAGCGAATGTTTGGTGCCGGCCTGAGGTATTTCAATTACCCCATCACACGCATTGATGACTTCTTGTTCAACACCATAAACTTCATTGCCAAAAACAACTGCAATATTATTTTCAGATGCTTTGTGATTTTTTAAATTAATACTGTTTTTAGCTTGTTCTACTGCAAATACACTATAATTGCTCGCTTTCAGTTGCTCTATAGCTTCCTGAGTTGTTTTAAAATATTGCCACTCCATACTTTCAGTTGCGCCCAAAGCTGTTTTTTCAATTTCTTTATTCGGCGGAGTGCCGGTTATTCCGCAAAGTATTATTTTTTCAATTAAAAAAGCATCACAAGTTCTGAATGCTGAGCCTACATTATTTAAACTGCGGACATTATCCAAAACAACAATAAGTTTGTTTTTATCTGTTTTTTTGAATTCATTTAAATCAATCCTGTTTAACTCTTCATTCTTTAATTTTTCGTTCATTCTTGTTCCATTTGAATCAATAAAAATACTTATATTTATCCTTTAAATTGTTCCATATTTTGTGAAAATAAGTAAAGAGTTTAAGATAGGTATCGTTGTGGTGTGCGCCCTTGTTGCATTTATTTGGGGCGTGAATTTTTTGAAAGGATCTAATATTTTTTCTAAAAAGAATTACCTGTATGCACTTTATCCAAAAATTGACGGATTGATTGAAGCAAGTCCCATTTTAATCAATGGATTTAAAGTTGGACAAGTAAGTGAAATTTCACTTTTAAGAATAAATGATACCAATAAAGTGTTGGTTAAATTTTTAATTACTTCCGATGTGCAAATTCCTGTAAAATCTACAGCCCGTTCAGTTAGCGCCGATTTATTAGGTTCAAAGGCGGTTGAAATAGTTTTTAGCTCGGAGAAGGGATATGTAAAGTCAGGTGATACATTATTCGCAGCTTTAGAACCCGGATTCAAGCAAGAGTTGGATAAACGTATTGCGCCTATTCAGGCAAAAGCCGAAAGTTTAATTGGGGCCATGGATAGTGTAATTAATGTAGTAAGCTCCATTCTAAATGCAAAAACTCGTGATAATCTCGATAAGTCAATTGAAGGTGTGCGCAAAGCCATTTTATCTTTAGAACAAACAGCTTATAAGTTGGATGATTTGATTGGTACCGAAAAAGCAAAAATTTCATCGATTTTAACTAATTTAAATGGTGTTGCTGCTGATTTGAATAAAAGCGGGGATAAAATTAAAAACATCATTTCCAATTTAAATAATGTGAGTGATAGTTTAGCCAAAGCGCAATTGAAATCTGCAATTGACGAGGCGGATAAGTCCTTGAAACAATTAAATATTATGATTACCAAAATCAATCAAGGGGAAGGAACCATTGGTAAATTAGCCAAAAATGATACATTGTACTATAACTTAAATAAATCTACTGTTGATCTGGATAAATTATTAAAAGATCTTCGAGTAAACCCTGAACGTTATATTCACTTCTCTGTTTTCGGTAGAAAGGAAAAACGAAAAGATAAACCAAAAGATTAAAAGTATTTATGATCGCAGTACTCTTGTTTATTATTCTCTTTTTAGGCGGCTTTATTTTATTCGGCCTTAACATGCGAAAAATCAGGAGAAATGTGATGTTGGGTAGATCGTATAAAGTGGATGGCCCTGCCGGAGAGCGATTAAAAACAATGATTTTAGTTGCATTTGGGCAACAAAAAATGTTTAGCCGACCAATCCCGGCTATTCTGCATTTATTTTTATACGTAGCTTTTGTTATTACCCAAATCGAATTAATTGAAATTATTGTTGATGGGGTGAGTGGCTCTCATCGTTTTTTCAGTTCTTCATTAGGAGGATTTTACACATTTGTGATCAGTTTTATTGAGATTTTGTCTGTTTTGGCTTTTATCGGAACCATTGCTTTTCTTTTTCGCAGAAATATTGTTAAGCTTGCGCGTTTTCAAAGTCCGGAAATGAAAGGCTGGCCTTTTAAGGATGCCAATTTTATTTTGTTTGGAGAAATTACTTTGATTTGCTTTATTTTTATGATGAATGGAGCAGATTCTGTAAAATCAGATACGGGATTTATAATAAGCTCAAATATTGGTCCTGCATTATTTGGCGGCATGTCTGATTCTGCATTGCATAGCATAGAAAGGATTGGATGGTGGGGACATCTTGTTATGGTTTTGGCCTTTTTGAATTATCTGCCTTTTTCAAAACATCTGCATATATTATTAGGTTTTCCGAATACGTATTATTCTAATTTAAATAAGAAAGGAAAATTCACAACGTTGGAAAGTGTAACCGATGTGGTGGCCCCTAATTTTGATCCATCTTATGTCCCTAAAACAGATCCAAATAATCCAATCCGTTTTGGAGCGAAAGATGTGCAGGATTTAACTTGGAAAAACTTATTAGATGCCTATACTTGCACGGAATGCGGTAGGTGTACAAGTGCTTGTCCGCAAAATCAAACGGGTAAGAAATTATCTCCACGAAAGATCATGATGGATACGAGAGACAGGGTGGAAGAGGTTGGAAAAAATATAGATAAAAATAAAGGCGTTTTTGTGGATGACGGAAAATCACTATTAGATTTAATTAGCAAGGAAGAAATTTGGGCCTGTAATACCTGCAACGCTTGTGTACAAGAGTGTCCGGTGAATATCGATCCGTTAGCTATAATCATTGAATTGAGAAGGTATTTAGTGATGGAAGAGAGTCAAAGCCCGAATGAATTAAACACTATGTTTTCGAATGTGGAAAATAACGGAGCTCCTTGGCAATTTGCACAATCGGATAGAGCAAACTGGATAAATGAAAATTAATAAATGAGCAATTCACAAATACATGTGCCTACTATGGCAGAAATGATTGCCAAAGGTGAAGTGCCTGAAATATTATTTTGGGTTGGTTGTAGTGGTAGCTTTGACGATAGAGCAAAGAAAATAACGAAGGCAATTATTCGCATTTTAGATCAAGTAAAATTAAAATTCGCCATTTTGGGAATGGAAGAAAGTTGTAGTGGCGATCCGGCTAAACGCGCCGGAAATGAATTTTTATTTCAGATGCAAGCTATGCAAAACATCACAGTAATGAATGGCTATAGCATAAAAAAAATTGTTACCGGTTGTCCGCATTGTTACAATACACTTAAAAATGAATATCCGGCATTGGGTGGAAATTACGAGGTTATACATCACACCGAATTGGTGCAGCAATTAATTAATGAGGGTAAATTAAAAGTAAATGGCGGTACATTTAAAGGCAAGAAAATAGTTTTTCACGATCCTTGTTATTTAGGTAGGGCTAATGATGTTTATGAAGCACCAAGAAATGTGATTCAAAGCTTAGATGCAGAATTACATGAAATGAAACGGAGTAGAGCCAAAGGACTTTGTTGTGGGGCTGGTGGGGCACAAATGTTTAAAGAAGCTGAGCCGGGAAAGAAAGAAGTTCATGTGGAAAGAACGGAAGAAGCTTTGGCCGAAAATCCGGATATCATTGCTGTGGCCTGTCCGTTTTGTAATACTATGATGACGGATGGAGTAAAACATTTTAATAAGGAATCGAAAACCCGTGTTTTAGATGTTGCAGAATTAATTGCTCAGGCGAATGACCTTTAAAAAATTATACCATTGTTTATTCTGGTTTAGTGTTTTACTAATCAATAATGCTTGTGAGAATTCTAATTCTCAATCTGAACAAGATCAGCATAAAAGCGATAGTTTAAGTTTAAAACTTAATTCACCGGAATTAAAAAAACTAAATGCTGACATTCTATCTGATCCTTCCAACCCTAATTTGTATAATCAAAGAGCTAAAATTTATTGGAAATTGAATCAGTTAATTGAAGCGACAGCAGACGCTATTCGCTCCATTCGATTGGATAGCACCCAAGTAAATTATTATGCTGATTTAGCCGATATTTATTTTGCGCAAAACAAAACGAAATTAGCCAAAGAAACTTTGGAAATCATTGAAGTCAAATTTCCGGAAAATGAGGATGCGCAATTAAAATTGGCAGAACTTTATTTTTTAGTGAAGGATTATCAAGCAGCAATAGATCATACCAACAAAGCTTTGAAAATTAATACGAATCTGGCTCAGGCCTATTTTTTAAAGGGTAATATTTATAGAGAAAGCGGGGATACCGGGAAGGCTATCTCTAATTTAATGACTACCATTGAGCAGGATAATAAATTTGCAATGGCTTATCAGGATTTGGGTGTTATTTACGCTGCTAAAAAAAATCCTTTGGCCTTCGATTTTTACAACAATGCTTTAAAATTAAATCCCAATAACACCGAAGTGAGTTATGGAATTGCCAAGTTGTTGCAAGACTTAAATAAAATAGATGAAGCCATAGATTCTTATACAAAAATTTTGGAAAAAGATGAAAATTGCTTTAACTGTTTATATAATTTAGGCGCAATACACTTCGAAATAAAAAAAGACAACAAAACAGCTTTGGAGTTTTTTTCGAAAACTATTTCTAAGAATCCCAATTATGTGGAAGCCTACTTGGCACGAGGCTTAACGTATTTAAATTTAAAAGATAAAATTGCCGCGAAAGCCGATTTCGAAATGTGCTTACGACTTGAGCCAAACTACCAACCCGCCTTATTGGCTTTGAATCAAATCTAAATTATTTAGTTATTGATTTTCAATACTATCGTTTTTTTTACAATCGGCTTTTAACTTATTTAATTGGTAGTTAAATGAGTGAATTGTGTCGAAAAATGAGTAAATCCAACTATTATATACTCTTGATGAACTAAATTTGTAAAAACACCATTTTAACAAATTAAATAAGATGAAGAAAATATACGCATTTGTGGTTTTAAGTTTAGCGTTTACGAGTTTAAATGCTTTTGATAAAAAACCAAACATCAGCCTGAACAAAAATTCAGAAATTTCTTTTACTGAAAATAAAGGGCAAGTAGGAGATCAATTTTTTAACCCACGCCCGGATGTGAAATTTAGCGGAACAGCCAATGGAATGGTGTTTCATATTCGCAATAATGGCGTGAGTTATCAGTTACACAAAGTTGAAAGCTGGAAGGCTGAAAATGAAGAAATGCCGCAGGAGTTAAATGATGCACCTCAAATTCCAAACGAGGTAACAGTTTATAGAATTGATGAGTATTGGAAAAATTGTAATTTAAATTTTACATCAATTACAGAAAAAGTATTGCCGGGTTACAATAATTATTATACGGCAGTTTGTCCAAATGGTGTAACGAATGTGTTATCCTTTGAAGGTGTTATTCTAAAAAATCTATATAATAATATTGATTTGCATTATTATCAAAGCAAGGGTAATTTAAAACACGATTATTTAGTAGCTGCAAACGCAGATTATACACAAATACAAATTGAAGTTAAGGGTGCCGAAGTTTCCATACAAAAGGATGGGAGCGTATTATTGAAAACACCGCTTGGTAATGTGGAAGAAGGGGCTCCGGTAGTTTATCAAAATGGTAAAAAAATTCAGGCGAATTGGGTATTACGAAATGGTGTTTTAAGCTATAATATTCCGAAATATGATAAAAATTTACCTTTAATAATAGATCCTTTGGTGCGTTCTTGGGGTACTTATTATGGAGGGTCAGGTGTAGACTATCAAAGAGATTTAGACGCGGAAGCTAACGGCAATGTTTTTATAGGAGGTTATACCAATACTAGTTTTGGTACCGGAATAGCAACAGTAGGTTCTCATCAGTCTTCTTTTGGTGGCTCATCTTATGATGCTTATTTAGCTAAATTTAATCAAGCAGGGGTTCGTCAATGGGGAACTTATTATGGTGGAACAGCATTGGATTATGGCCAGGGCTGTGCTGTGGATGGTTCAGGTAATTCATTTTTATCGGGTTATACAGGCAGTTTCAATAATATGTCAACTCCTGGGGCTCATCAATCTGCATTTGGTGGTAGTTCTTATGATGGATTTATAGTTAAATTTAATTCAGCCGGTGTTCGTCAATGGGGTACATATTATGGAGGAACTGGTCTTGATTATGGCCAAGGTTGTTCAGCCGATGCAGCAGGAAATGCTTATTTTACCGGATATACAACATCCTCTAATAACATGACGACGGCCGGGGTTCAGCAGCCTACATTTGGAGGTAGTTCATACGACGCATTTTTAGTAAAGTTCACCAGTGCAGGTACTCGTATTTTCGGAACATATATGGGAGGGACAGGTTTAGATTATGGTCAGGATGTAACTGCGAACGGAAGTGGCAATGCTTACATTACAGGTTACACAAGTAGTGGAAATAATGTTTCGTCGGCCGGCGCTCATCAAGTATCGAGTGGAGGAGGGTATGATGCCTATTTAGTAAAATATAACACAAACGGAACAAGAGCTTGGGGAACTTATTACGGAGGATCGTCTACTGATTATGGTTTCGGTGTACAAGCTAATACAGCCGGAGATGTGGTAATAGGAGGTTATACTGCGAGTTTTAATAATATTTCGAGTCCCGGTTCTCATCAAGTAAGTAATGGTGGAGGAGCTGATAGCTGGGTAGCAAAATTTAATACCAATGGTATACGTCAATGGGGTACTTATTATGGTGGAACTTCAACCGATTATGGAACCAAAGCTTATATTGCCACAAACGGAAATGTTTATATCTCCGGATATACCGGAAGCCAGACAGGAACTGTTATTGCAACGAATGATGGTTGGCAAACTACTTTTGGTGGCAGTTCTTACGATGCCTTTTTCGGTGAGTTTAACTCTACCGGTACAAGATTATATGGAACTTATTATGGAGGTACTTCTTTAGATTACGGTTATGGTATTGCTGCTGTTTCTAATAGTGTTTATCTTGGCGGATATACGCAAAGTACCGGTAATATTTCTAGTCCGGGTAGTCATCAACCTACCGGAAACGGAAGTTATGACGGTTTTCTTGTTAAGTTTGAGCAATGTACTGCACCTTCTGCACCTATAAATACAACACCTCCTGCAAATCATACTATTTGTGCAAATAATTCAACAACTTTAACTGCAAGCGGAACAGCAACATTAACATGGTATGCAACGCCTACCAGTACTGCAGTTTTAGGTACAGGTTCGTCTTATACAACGCCTGTTTTAACTGCTGGGTCATATAGCTATTATGTAGCATCAGTTACTTGCGCAGGTGGGCCACGTGCTCTGATAACAGTAAGTGTAAACCCTGCGCCGGTAGTTAGTGTTACCAGCGGTACATCTTGTCCTAATACCTCTTTCAATATAAATCCAACCGGTGCAATTGCTTATACTTTTAATCCGGCAGGCGGACCAATTTACTCTCCTTCAGTAACTACATCTTATACAGTTATTGGCGTTGATGGTAATGGTTGTGTTTCACAGCCTACAACTGCTTTAATAACTGTTATTCCTTCTCCTACTATAACTGTTAACAGTGGTTCCATTTGTTTAGGTCAAACTTTTACGATGGTTCCTAGTGGAGCATTGAATTATACGTATTCTAGCGGAAGTGCTACGGTTAATCCGGTAACAACTTCTACTTATTACGTAACCGGTGATAGTGGCGGTTGTCCTTCCATTAATGCTGCAGTAAGTGTTGTTACTGTTCAATCTTTACCTTCAGTTACTGTTACAGGCCCAAATGCCATGTGCTTAGGTCAAACTATTGTATTAAACGCGTTTGGTGCCAATACTTATTCTTGGAGTAATGGCGCCGTAACTTCATCTGTTGCGGTTTCTCCTACAGCTTCAATCGCTTATACAGTTGTTGGAACTGGTGTTAATACTTGTGCAGGTCCTGATGTAGTTAAAAATGTATTAGTTAATCCAAATCCTAATGTAAATATTTCAGTAGCTTCTACCGTTATTTGCAGAGGAGAGGAAGTGTTACTTACCGGAAATGCTGCTGATACGTATTCTTGGAATACCGGCGCATTAACCCCAACACTATTAGTCACCCCAAGTGTTAGTATAAGTTACTCAGTTACGGGTACAAATACTACAACGGGTTGTATGGGCAATGCAGCTATAACTATTCAAGTTAATCTTTGTACTGGAGTTGATGACCCGTCTAATCTGGTTTTAAATTTCGGATTGTATCCAAATCCTAATCATGGAGAGTTTATTATTGAAAGCCCTGATGATGGTGAGTTAATAATTTACAATGCTATTGGTGAGCATGTGTTCAACTCAGCGATTAAAACAGGAAAGAATAATATTCGCATCAATCAGTTTGCAAATGGTGTATATTTTGCCAGAGTAACTTATGGCGATGCTGTAAAAGTGATACGTATTATTAAAGATTAATCCTACCAAAAATTATTTAGCCCCTAATTTCTAAGATTAGGGGCTTTTTTTTCGATAAACTTTTATTTATGTGTTATAAGTAAATTTTCTAATCTCCTGCAATAGCTTATATTTGGAATATTATACTTTTCAGATAAAATGAATTCTCAAAAAATAAAAAATGTAGGTATTGCCTTGCAGGGTGGTGGATCGCACGGCGCATTAACCTGGGGGGTGTTAGATCGGCTATTAGAAGAAGAAAGTATTGTTGCTGAAGCGATGTGTGGCACAAGCGCCGGTGCAATTAATGCAGTAACCTGTGCTTATGGCTTACACGTAGGGGGCCCGGATAAGGCACGTGAATTACTTGAATCTTTATGGAAAAGAATTGCTTTAAGTGGAGGCTTTCTTTTTAAGCCCGGATTTTTTGATCAAGCTTTTGGGAATGGAGATATTTATAATAGCGCCGGATATATGTGGTTTAATGCCATGTCGCAAGTACTTTCTCCTTACCATTTCAATCCTTTTAACTACAATCCTTTAAAGGATATATTGAATGATTTGATTGATTTTGACGAATTACACAAATACAACAAAAAGAAATTATTTATATGCGCTACCAATGTTAAAACAAATCGCGCAAAAATATTTACGAATCATAATATTACGGTTGATGCGGTAATGGCTAGCGCATGTCTACCCTTTTTATTCCAGGCCGTTGAAATTGACGGAGAATTTTATTGGGATGGGGGTTATATGGGTAATCCACCTATTTTTCCTTTAATAACCAATACTGAAATTCACGACGTGGTTTTAATTAAAATTAATTCCATTAATATTAATTCAGTACCAACTACCTCTCGCGATATAGCCGACCGTGTAAATGAAATTTCATTCAATAGCAGTTTAATTAATGAAATGAAACTGATTCATTACAGAAATGAATTGATCAGAAATGGTATTATTAAAACTGATGGAAAAACAAATCGAGAAATTTTTGTTCATACCATCAGCGGTTATGATGCATTAAGTCAGCTTAGTTACAGTAGTAAGATGAATACCGCTTGGGAATTTTTATTGGATTTGAAAAATAAAGGTAGGTTAATAGCTGAAAACTGGTTGCAATCTGATTTTAAGCAAGTGGGCCTTAAATCAACTTTTGATTTGCATGAACATTTCTTTGACAAATTTTAGCAAATCAAGTGTTGTAATAACATAAATTGCATCTTAAGAAAGGACCATCACACAATTCAGGAATAATAAATTCTTCAAATTTAGTAGCTTTACTCCTTTGAAAGTGCAATTAGGCATATTTGGTATTCGAAGTGAGAAAATATTTTCTTCTTGTATCCTGTTTTTTCTGCTTTCTTTTAATGTTTTGCATAGTCAAACCTATTTTTCCACCGATTCATTTTATTTATTTAAAAAATATGAGAGCAATAATGGGTTGTTCGGTTTTCAACCCGCTTATCCTGACTCAACGGTATTTGATGAACATGAATTTTTCCCTAGAAATTATTTGGGTAATGTAGGTTTATCATCACCCAATTACCATCAGGCCTTTCAAACTGATCATTTGGGTTTTCGTTTAATCCCCTCTTTTCTTTCTAGTCATAAATTTAATGTTCGTGATGTTTCATATTATAGAAGTAAAGGGCCTTATGCATCAGTAAATGGAATAGCCGGCTCCAAACAGTTACAAATCTTAAAATTGATTTTTACGCATACTTATAAAGAAAAAATTAATCTAACCGTGCAATTTAACCGATACAATTCCAAAGGATTTTATGCCAATCAACAGTCTTACACTAATAATTTTTATATCAGCAGTAATTCTATATCCAAAAAAGGTAGAGCAGGATATTACTTTTATTTCTTAAACAACATAAATCGGTTTCAGGAAAATGGCGGAATTATAGGGGATACACTTAATGAAGCCACTATTATTGAACCCAAGGAATTATTGGGAGTTAAATTACAATCAGCCACGCGTACAAATAAAGAAAATAGCGCCATGATTAATCCGTGGTTTAAGTTGAATAGAACTCCGGATTCTTTAAATAAATTAAATAGCTATTTGCAGCTCAAGTCTATTTATTCGTGGGATTCATATTTATTTAAAGACGATAATTTAATTAATTCAAATTATTATTTTTTATTTTATCACGATACCCTTAAAACCTATGATAGCACATCCCTTAAACAATTTAAGAATGAGATAAGTTACACATTGCGAAAAGGCGGGGGGGGTAGCGGTATATCCATCGGATGCCGCAATGAAATTAATCAGCTTTGGCAAAAAAATGATAGTTTGTTTCAAAACAATTCTGTTTTTGCAGATATTCTTTTTATTCAAAAAAAATCAAAAGACTCTTTAAGCAAAAATCATAGTTCACTAACAAACCGTAATAATTTGCAATATATTTTTCAAGGTCCAAATCAGGGTAATTATTTAATTGAAAATAATACAAACTTGAAATTGAAAAATGAAACCAAGACTGAATTTTATTTGAATGCCTCTGTTGAATCCAGAAATCCGGATCACTTTTTTAATACTTGGGTTAGTAATCATTTTGTTTGGCTCAACAATGGATTTAATCCTCTGCAGGTTTCACAAATAGAGATAGGAACCCGCTTATTTTCAAAAATAAAATTATCTGTTTTTGGAAAAAACACATCCAACTATATTTATATGGATGAACTTGCTTATCCGCATCAGTATAGTGGAAATCTTCAGCAATTGGGCGTTAAAACGCAGGCCTTGTTCATTGTAAAAAAACATCTGGGATTATATTTAGAACATATATATCAGATGAGTAATAATTCAGCCATTCTTAGTTTTCCGGAACATAGTGGAAAAGCAAGATTATTTTATGCAGGAAATTTATTTAAAAATCATTTACAGCTGAATACGGGCGTGCAGGCCGAAGTTTTTACTGCATTTTACGGATATAATTACATGCCGGCCACACAAATGTTTTATCTGCAAAACGAAAATCAAACCTCAACTTATCCATATGTTTCACTTTATTTTAATGCGCGGATACGACCGGTAACCATATTTGTAAAAGTTGAGAACGTATTGCAGAATTATGTTGGCCTAAATTATTCACTCGCTCCCGGTTATTTTCAACCCGATCGTTGTTTCAGATTGGGAATTAAATGGTTGTTTTTTGACTAAGTATCAAATTATTGCCTTTAATTTAATTGTAATTTTTTTTTGATAACGTCAGGTTTTTAAATACATTTACTTCAGGTAAAACTTTGTCATTTAAAATGTCAATTTCAACGGATAACAAATACGCTTCTATCGAAAAATTATTTGATAGTTTAAGTGACTATGAAATTAGTTATGCCTATAGGGGAGATTTTACCCAGAAATTAACCGACAGCATTTTAGCACTTTCTGAAACAAAAATGGAAGTGATTAATGAACCTTTAAAGAATCGGAAAAAGGTATACTTTATAATGGTTGAGTCATTACAAAATATTACTAGGCATCAAGATTCTGAGGTATTGGATGGCTTTTTTTCTATACACAAATCTTCTACCGGATTTTTAATTACCTCGGGCAACGTGATTGAAACCAAAAATGTTGAGCCTTTAAAGACGAAGTTTGAGAAATTAAACTCCATGACACCGGAACAGCTCAAGGAGCATTATTACGAAGTGTTGAATGAAGGAGGATTTTCTGACAAGGGAGGTGCCGGATTAGGATTGATTGAGATGGTTAGAAAATCGGGCAACAAATTATCATATGAGTTTTCAAAAGTAAATGACACACATTCCTTCTTTTATTATCAAATTAATGTAAAGACCGGAGGGGCCGGTGATTTTCATTCGCAAGATACCTTAGTACATAATTTTGTTCTGGCAAAAAATGTACATAACATGATTAATGATAATCATGTGAAATTATTTTTTCACGGTAGGTTTGAACACGAAAGTTTAAAGAGTTTAATCTCGATGACTGAAACTAGCCTTTCCATCACAATTAGCACAACTTTAAAGAAAACTATTGTTGCTGTTATGATAGAAATGTTACAGAATATTTCCTATCACGGAGTAAGTCTGAATGAAAACGCGAAGGATAAGCCAGGATTATTAATGCTTTGTGAAGAGCCGGACGTGTACAATATGATAACCGGTAATTTTATACTAAATGAAAAAATTGAGCATTTTGAAAAGCATGTGAACTATATCAATTCTTTAGATGACGAAGGTTTAAATAAGTTATATAACGAAGTAATCTTGAAAGAAAATAATGTGGGAGAATTAGGTGCAGGTTTGGGTTTAATCGACTTGCGTTTTAAAACACAGCATAAAATTGAAACAGCAATTATTAAACGCTCCGACACCAAATCTTTTTTAATTGTTAAAACAAGTATATCAATTTAATGATGGAGTCACTCCATATCGAAGCCACGGACGATACGCCCAAAATTAGTTTCAACCCCCAAAATGGCATGATGGAAATTTCTTCGCGCTCACTTCCTGAAAACGCAGGTGCCTTTTATGATAAAGTAAATAATTGGTTTAAAGTTTATTTAAACCATGCTCATGAAAAAACAACGGTTAAATTTCATTTCGATTATATCAGCACTTCCTCCGCCAAGCAACTTATACAACTATTTAATAGTTTAAATCAACTAGCGAAATCAAAAAAAGTTGATATACTTTGGTGTTACGATCAGGGAGATTCAGATATGTTGCAAACCGGGCAACGACTTCAAAAATTAAGTGAAGTTGAATTTCAGTATCAAGAAATATAAATAAGATTACTTTTTAAGTAAATAACCTTTTTCCAACGTAAAAGCTTCTTTTTCCCCTAATTTTAATTCAATATCTTCTACAACTTCCTGAAAACCTTTTTTAGAAACTTTTAATTTATAAGAACCTGCCTTTAAGGTAAGAAAGTATTCTCCGGCTTCATTAGTAGAAGTAGATGCAACTTGTTTTCCATCTGAACTCTGCACTTCAATATCTACATCGATGATTCCGTATCCTTCATTGCCATCGCGAATGGTCCCTTTTAAAATACTAAGGCCATTGTTACTCACTTTTTTTCCGTCTGTTTCCAATATTGCATAATCCTTCAAATCAATTTTATAAATGTCAGATTCACCAAGCCCTCCTTTGCGATCGCTTGAAATGTAAGCAGTTTTAGCATCGGCACTCAAAGTGATTTGTCCTTCGCGCCCACTGGTATTAATTGGATATCCCAAATTTACCGGCTCAGACCATTTTCCGTTTTCATAAACTGTTTTGAATATATCATAACTGCCCATACTGGAGGGACCGTTGCTGCAGAAAAATAAGGTTTTACCATCCGGCGCTAGAAAAACTGCTCCCTCATCAAAAACAGTATTTACTCCGGCACCTAAATTAACAGGCTTTTCCCACTCTTGTTTATTTTTTCTGACAACCATATAAATATCACTTCTTCCCACTCCACCTTTTCGCTCGCTAAAAAAGAAATATTTTTTTCCGTCGGGAGAAACACAAGCGCCACCTTCCCAATTCATAGACGAAATAGGCTTTCCGATTGGAGCGGGAGTTCTCCATTTGCCGTTACTGATTTTAGATACGTAAACTTCTCCTCCAATACTTCTTTTATCTGCGGCATCATTTTTATAAATAAAAATTTGTTTACCATCCGGTGAAATGCTGGTACAAGCATCATGCCCTTTGGTGTTAATGCTTGAGCCCATATCTACCGCTTTCCCGAAGTTATGTGTTGAATCTATATCACTGTAATAAATATCTTCAAAATATTTTCCGTCACCTTCTGCGTCTACCGGTGAATCTGTATTTTTTGGCCTTCTACTGGTAAATACCATTCTACTTCCATCCGCACTGATACATGGATTTTTATCATCGTAAGGTCCGTTGATATCCTGTCCCATATTAGTAATAACCACATCAATTGGATTAGCCATGTATTTTTTAGCATTTTGACACTGACTTAAAAGCACATCCGCATCTTCATTACTATCTTCATCTTTACTGGGCGCATTTTTAAATAAAGTAAATTCTTCAATAGCTTTGTCAAAATTCTCTTCCATTTGATAAATTTTTCCCAACTCTACATGCGTTTCAGGCTTCACATTGTTATTGGTGGCAATTGCCTTTAAAAAATATTCTTTGGCCTTATCAAACTTATTCATTTTTGAATTGCAATAACCTATATAATGAATAACGGAAGCATTATTAGGATCATTATGTTCAATTTCGCGATATAAGTTGATGGCACTCAAATATTGGCCGGCATACATTTTTTGTTTGGCTAAGCCAAATTTGGCCAAATCTCCGGCATCTTTAAACAAACTTTTGCTTTTTTTGTCTTTTTTTTCACCTTCGCTTCCTTCAGTTTGTGCAAATACCGAAGATGATAAAATTAATAGCGTAATTACGAACTTATACATAGGCAGTTTTTAGTCATTTTAAATGTACAATTTTATTTTATAATATGCGGTAATTTGGGTTTTTTTTGATATTTTTGAAAGACTACGGCACATTCATTTATAACGAAAAACATGAAAAATAAAATACGATTACAGATTATTATTGGTTTGCTATTTATTGGATATTCTAAAGCTCAGGTTACTTGGGCGGATGATATTGCCGCAATTATGTATTCTAAATGCACAAGTTGTCATCATGTTGGTGGCTTAGCCCCAAATCCATTAATGACTTATGCGCAAGCTTTCAACTATAAAAATTTAATAAATACATATGTAAACAATAAATACATGCCGCCTTGGCCTCCGGATGCAGAATATAAACATTTGGCATTTGAACGTTTAGTGTCAGCTAGTGATAAACAAAAAATAAGTGATTGGGTTTTAGCCGGAGCACCGGAAGGAAATCCAAACAATGCCCCACCGGCCCCATCGTATACTAATAATATTTCTCAATTAAATACAATTGATTTTACTGGAAAAATGCCGGATTATACGGTAAATACTTCACAGGATTTGTATCGTTGTTTTGTTATTCCAACTAATTTGGCTTCAGATAAGTTTGTTTCAGAAATAGAAGTGAAACCGGGAAATACTGCAATTGTACATCACGTTTTGATATTTGAAGATACATCACAAATCATAGTAAATAAAGATAATTTAGATCCGGGTCCGGGTTATACTTCCTTTTTTGGAACGGGTAGTGGAAGCTCTAGATTGGTAGGCGAATGGGTGCCTGGTACTGCACCAATTAAATTCCCTTCGAATATGGGTGTGAGGCTTAAGGCTAATACCCGATTAGTAATGCAAGTACATTATCCCGGAGGTACATTTAATGCTTTAGATAGTACACGGGTTAATATAAAATATGCACCGGGTTCACCGCGCGAAGTATTTATTGCTCCAATTTTAACAGAAACAAATGTAATTAATCCTCCATTTACAATAGCTGCCAATACTATTCAAACATTTACGCAGCAATACACAAATTCCTTCCCATTACCTTTTACACTTTTATCGGTTGCTCCACACATGCACCTCATTGGTAAGTCGTATAAAGTTTATGCAATTGGAATTGTTAACGATACTATTCCGTTAATTTATATTCCGAAATGGGATTTCAGATGGCAAGGCGTATATGCATTTAGAAACCCAATAAAAATGGGACCCAATTACAAGGTGATTGGAGAAACATCATATGATAATACAGCCTCTAATCCATTTAATCCAAACACGCCGCCGCAAAATATTTCACAAGGAGAAAGTACAACGGAGGAGATGATGCAAACTTATTTTGCATTTCTGTTATATCAGGCCGGTGATGAAAATATTGTTGTAGATGATTCGCCAACTGTTGGGGTGGATGAGAATAGTTCACTAAACAGTATAGTTAAAACCCTTCAATTGTATGAAGTGTTTCCAAATCCGGGAGTGGGCGTATTAAAAATGAATTATTTCGCTCCTGAAAAATTAAACACCGAAGCTTCCGTTTTTTCTGTTGATGGAAAATTAGTTAAACAATGGAAAGTTCAACTTCAAGCTGGATTTGGCGTTATGCAATTGCCAACAGAAAACCTGTCTAAAGGACAATATTTTGTTCGAATCCAAACTAAACAATATTCAAAAACCAGAACTTTTATAATAAATGAATAAAATTTTTCGAATTGCTTCAATTCTTATTTTACTTTTATTTTTAGCACATTCCTGCGTGAAAGATAAAGGTAAACCCGTTGAGGTAGCTCCTCCTCCGGGTGCATGTGATACAATTACTTACACCAATCATGTTAAATCAATCGTAGATTTGAAGTGCGGAAGTTTGGCCAATGGCGGGGCAGGTTGTCATTCGGGTGGTTTTCCTCAAGCTGGCGTAAGTTTAACAACATACCAAGAGGTATTAGGTAAAGCAGAGCGTATTGACGACAGAGCGGTAAAAATGAAAACAATGCCTCCTGCTGGTCAACCTCAATTATCTCCTTCAGAATTAGAGCAGGTAAGTTGTTGGTTAGGTAACGGACGGAAAGAGTAATTAATCTTTTTTACGAATACTCACAACAATAGGTACTCCACTAAAGTTGTAATTTTCCCGAATTTTATTTTCTAAAAATCGTTTATAGCTTTCTTGCACGTATTGCGGTAAGTTACAGTAAAACATAAATAAGGCTTCTCCTTTTAATTTAGAAACGTATTTTATTTTTACTTCTTTTCCTTTAATAGATGGTGGCGGATGCGATTCAATGATTGGAAGCATCACATCATTTACTTCTCTGGTTTTAATTTCCTGCGTTTTATTTTGGTAAACCTGCATGGCCAGTTCAACAGCTTTCATGATTCTGAGTTTATCATTTACCGAGACAAATAAAATAGGAATATCTCGAAAAGGAGCAATTCGTTCTCTAATTCGGTCTTCATAAGCTTTCGCCGTTTTCGTATCCTTTTCAATTAAATCCCATTTGTTTACAATAATGGCTACGCCCTTTCGGTTCTTTTCTATCAAACTTAATATACTTAAATCCTGAGATTCAACTCCGTTTTCAGCATCAATCATCAATAAACAAACATCACTGTTTTCAATCGCATTAATGGTTCGCAGTACACTGTAAAATTCTAAATCTTCGTGCACTTTCGCTTTTCGTCGCATACCTGCCGTATCAATCAGCCAAAAATCATGTCCGTATTTTGTATATCGGGTATGTATAGAGTCTCGTGTTGTTCCTGCAATAGATGTAACAATGTTTCTCTCTTCTCCTAATAAAGCATTGGCTAATGAAGATTTGCCAACATTGGGTCTGCCCACAATGGCTATTTTCGGAATGGTAGTAGTTTCAATAATACCTTCTTGTTCTGGTAGAGATTTTATAACCGCATCGAGCATATCTCCTGTACCACTGCCATTTACTGCCGAAATGGGGTAAACTTCCCCTAATCCTAATTGATAAAAATCAGCCGCATAAGACGATCGTTCGTGATTATCAGATTTATTCGCAACAAGAATAACGGGTTTTTTACTTTTTCTTAAAATGTTAGCTACGTCTTTGTCGTAAGCAGTAATCCCCTCATTTACATCAACTACAAAAATTAATAGATTACTTTCTTCAATCGCAATTTGAACTTGTTTGCGAATTTCTTCTTCAAAAATATCATCGCTCCCTTTAATATAACCACCGGTATCAACTAGCGAAAACTCTTTTCCGCCCCATTCTGCTTTGCCGTAATGCCTGTCGCGGGTAACCCCTGCAATTTCATCTACTATGGCTTGCCTGGTTTCAGTTAATCGATTGAAAAGTGTTGATTTTCCAACATTCGGACGTCCAACTATAGCAACTAAATTCGGCATAAGGATGCAAAAGTACTAAGAATTTAGGGATTTTACCGGATTAAAGTATAATTCTAATACGTATAGGTTTTGTAAAAAAGTGATTGATTTTGTATATTTGGTTGATGCGCGGTTTTATTATATGTATTGTTATTTTTTGCTGCTTGCCTAACTATTTATTTGCGCAGTCAAAAAAAGAAAATCGCGTGGTTAAACCCATTGCATCGATGGGAATTCGCTTTACTGAAAACTTGGGCCAATGGGAACCAAATATATTAGCTAAAGCGAGACTCGGTGGCGGCGCTCTATTTATAGAAAAAAACTGCCTTACATTTAATTTTTTTGACAGAGAAAAATTTCGTTCGCTGCACGGATTGCCCTATGATAAAAATAATCCGGGTAAATACGGATTTAATTACCACGCCTATAAAATTCATTTCAATCATTGTAATCTGAATCCTGAATTTATTAAGGAAAAAAAAGAAACGTATTATGAAAATTATTTTATTGGTAAGGATCAAAGTAAATGGAAGGGTAATGTAGGTTGTTATAATACCGTTTGGTTAAAAAATATTTATCCGGGAATTGATTATGAAATGGATGTGAAGGAAGCCGGTATTAAATATAATTTCCATGTGAAAGCCGGAGCTGATGTAAATAAAATTCAGATGCGTTATGAAGGAGTTGAAAAAATTAATATTCGAAATGGCGTTTTGGTAATCGGATTAGATTTTAAAGACGTAATAGAGAATAAACCATTCGCGTTTCAAAATATTAATGGAGAATTAAAACCGGTTAAATGTAATTTTCGTTTAGACGGACGTGTAGTTAGTTTTGATTTTCCTGATGGGTATAACGAAAATGAAGATTTGATTATTGATCCAATATTGGTGTTTTCTGCTCAAGCTGGCGCAACTGCAGATAATTTTGGAATGACGGCTACCTTTGATGATTTGGGTAACTTATATAGTGGAGGTACCGTTTTTGATGTAGGTTATCCATTTGTTTTAGGAATTACCAATATTTTTAACGGCCCGCCGGCTTATGGGAATACCGATATTTTTATTACGAAATATAATTCTATTGGTAATAGTTTAATTTACTCAACATACCTCGGAGGAAACCGAACAGAGGTTGTTTCCAGTTTGATAGTGGATAATAACAATAATTTATGTTTATATGGCGCAACGGGTTCGGCAAATTTTCCGGTAACTGCAGGTTGTGCTTATCCGGCATTTGCAGGGGGGACAAATATAGGATTTATTAGTAACGGTTCGGTGTTTTACGATGGTACCGATATTTATATTGCCAAACTTAACGCCAACGGTAACAGTTTGTTGGGTTGTACCTATTATGGAGGCTCCGGAAACGACGGAGTGAATTATCAGCCTACTACTTATACAACTTCATTCGCGCTATTACCTGCTCCCGGCACCGCAACAACCAATACCAGTGATTATAACACCTTGGTGTCAAATTATGGTGATACCTATCGCGGAGAAATTCAAGTGGATAATTCCAATAATATTTACATCGTAAGTTCAACTCGTTCATCAAATTTGCCCATGGTGAATGCTATAGATGGGAGTTTGGGGGGTGTGCAGGATGCAGTAGTGGCGAAATTTAATTCAAACTTAACCTCGTTAATATACAGTACTTATTTAGGAGGATCATTAATGGAATGTGGAAATGGTATGTTTGTAAGACCGAATGAAGAAGTATATGTTACCGGAGGAACTACCAGCGCAGATTTTCCCGGTACTGCAGGGGGTGAAGCAGCTGCCTTTCAAGGTGGAGTGTGCGATGGTTTTTTAACAAAAATAAATCCTGCCGGCAACGCAATTCTACAATCAACTTATATTGGAACTTCATCCTACGACAATTCATTTTTTGTTTCTTGTAATGTAGCCGGCGACCCTCATGTTTTTGGTCAATCACTCGGAAATATGCCTATTGTAGGTGCTCCAATTTATAGTGTTGCACTCACACATCAATTTATTACTAAATACAATCAAACTTTAACTTCAAAAATATTTTCTACAGTATTTGGAAGCAACACTAGTAATTTTGATATATCTCCTTCGGCCTTTGCGGTTGATGAATGTGACGGAAGCATATATCTTTCAGGTTGGGGAGGTAATATATTAACGCAAGTTCCAATTGGAGGAATGCCCTTGTTAAATCCTACGCAAGGCACTACAACAGGTTTTGATTTTTATTTGATGGCTTTAGGTCCTAATGCAAATTCGTTAGTTTATGGATCTTATTATGGAGGTGCAAGTAGTCAGGAACATGTGGATGGTGGAACGTCAAGATTTGATCGAAGGGGAGTTATCTATCAATCCGTTTGTGCCGGCTGCGGTGGCAATCAAGATTTTCCGCATACACCATTTACTTGGCCTTGTCCTAATCAACAAAACTGTCCCAATCCTAATCCTTCTCCAAATTGTAACAACGGTGTTTTTAAATTAGATTTTGAGCAAAATACGGTGGCAACCATTAATCAGAATACGGTAACAGGTTGCGTACCGTTAGTTGTTACATTCACTAATGTAACCCCGGGTACCGGATTTATTTGGCATTTCGGTAACGGACAAACGAATTCGGTAACGCCAAATCCAACTTTTACCTATACGCAACCCGGAACTTACACTGTCTCTCTTGTCGTTTATGATGTAACCAAGTGTGTACAAAAGGATAGTACCACTTCTTTAGTAGTTGTAATTCCGGGTCCGGATGTGGCCTTTAATGCGTCATTATCCCCTTGCACAAATACTGTAACTTTTGTAAATAATTCTACCGGTACATTAATTGTTAATCCATTTATTTGGAATTTGGGTGACGGATCACCAACACAAACGATTAACGCTCCGGCTCCTCATGTTTACACCACAACCGGAACATACACAATAACCTTAACTACTTTGGGTGCAAACGGATGTTCGGCTACTGCTGTTCAAACCGTGAATATATTTAATTTTAATCCTAGTGTTAATAGTGCAAACCTATGTTTGGGCTCCTCTATAAATTTATTGGCAAGTGGAGGAACTTCTTATACATGGTCACCTCCGGAGAACGTTAGTAATCCAAATGTGGCCGGGCCTACAGTTAACCCTACAGTTACTACTATATATACCATTCAAATTGAAAATAATTCACAAGGTTATGTTTGCAGTAAAACTTTAACAACCGAAGTAAAAGTATTTCCTAAACCCAATGCTTCATTTGCCTATACAATGAATCCATGTGGAGGGGGAGTGAATTTTATCGACGGTTCTGTTGCCAATATTTCGAGCTGGGATTGGACCTTAACAGTTAATGCAACAAGTACCGTGCAAAATCCATATTATTTTTATAGTAATGGTGGCACGCACTCTGTAATATTGGTAGTGACCAATAGTGATGGATGTAAAGATACGATGACTGATGTGATTCAAGTTGCGGTTCCGCCTCCTTTGTCAATCAACGCCAATTCATTAATTTGTTTAGGAAGTTCCGCCCAATTAAATGCGTCAGGTGGAATTGGATATACTTGGACTCCTTCAGCCACTTTAAATAATGCTAATATTGCCAACCCTATTGCATCACCAAGTGTAAGTACGCAGTATTCGGTTCTAATTACAACATCTAATAGCTGCACATTTATGTTGATGACCAATGTTGGAGTTTCATTTCCTTCTAGCGTTCAGGTTTCAGCAAGTGCCAATCCTACTTTTGTGATTGTTGGAAATACAACTACATTAATTTATACCGGAGCTCCCGGTGCAAATGTTGGTTGGTTACCGGTTGGAAGCACAACACCGGCGGTTGGTTATACGGTAACGGTAGCCCCAGTTAAACCTACAACTTATACAGCAGTTGCGGGTTATGGAGCATGTACTGAGCAGGCCACCGTAGCAGTTGATGCCTTTACGGAGGGATGTATTGAAAAAGACGTTTTTGTTCCTAATACATTTACACCAAATGGAGATGGTCAGAATGATGTATTATTTGTTCGGGGTTTAAAAGTAGATGAGGTTTATTTTGCAGTATATAACCGTTGGGGCGAAATGGTATTTGAAACAAAAGAAAAAAATAAAGGCTGGGACGGTATTTACAAAGGACGACCTGCTGATGTAGGTGTTTTTGGATGGTATTTGAAAGTGAAGTGTTTTAATGGTGAAGAGACTTTCAGAAAAGGAAACGTTACATTGATCAGATAATTGCGAATAATTTTCCCTAAATAATTGATTTTTAAAGGCAATTAATCCAAAAAAATTATCCCTAATTCTTTAAAATTCCTACATTTGCAATCCCTAATCAGTTAGATTAGGTTATGGTAGGTATAGCTCAGTTGGTTAGAGCATCGGTTTGTGGTACCGAGGGTCGTGGGTTCGAGTCCCATTACTTACCCAATCAAAATAGAAACAACTCGCCATTTATAATGGCGAGTTTTGTTTTTTTAGAGCGAGCAAGAAAATTTATTTTCATGATCAATCTAAAAAAACAAAATCCCTAAAGGGTTGTTTCTGTTTTGATTGAAGAACCCTCCAAAGGTCCGCCGTAGGCAATCCCATTACTTACCCAAAGCTCCTTTTCAGGAGCTTTTTTTGTTTTTTAACTTTCTTCTTCTTTGGTCTTAAATCAATATCTTAATTTTATTCTTTCCTTTAATAATACTATGCCTAAAACAATAATACATAAAGCGAATACCCGGGGTAAGGCCGACCATGGCTGGCTACAGAGCTATCATACCTTTAGTTTTGCCGGATATTATAATCCGGAGCGAATGCATTTTGGAGTGTTACGTGTGCTAAACGATGACACTGTTCAGGGTGGAATGGGATTTGGACAACATCCGCATGAAAATATGGAAATTATCAGTATTCCGTTGGAAGGAGAGCTGGAACATAAAGACAGTATGGGAAATACTTCGGTTATCCGAAAGGGTGAAATTCAGGTGATGAGTGCCGGAACGGGAATTCAGCACAGCGAATTTAATCACAGTAAAAGTGAAGCGGTGAAATTTCTACAAATCTGGATTTTTCCCAATAAAAAAAATGTGCAACCCCGTTATGATCAGATCAAAATAAATGAAGAGACAAAACAAAATCAATTGCAGCAAATACTTTCTCCTTTAGCTGACGATGAAGGAGTTTGGATTCATCAGAATGCCTGGTTTCATCTTGGGAAATTTGATAAAGGACAAGAAGTAAATTATTTATTTAAAGATAAGGCAAACGGATTATATGTTTTCGTTTTGAAAGGGAATATTAATATCAATGATGCTAATTTGAACGAACGTGACGGTTTTGGTATTTGGGAAATAGATCATGTTAAAATAAAAACAGATTCCGATACGGAGTTTTTATTGATGGAAGTGCCCATGAATTAATTACGACCAATCGTAACATTTACTTACATTTTTAAATTCCTTCCAAACATCCCAACCTTTTACATTCAAAAATTTACGGAACTTTTTATGTTTATCCAAAAACTTTTTTCGTTTATGCCTGGATTTAAACTTAGACTTGTGATATTTAGAACCGGACTTCACATATATTTTACTAGTTAAAAACTTTGAATCGGAAAAACTTATACCTTTTTCATGAGTATGCGTTGGTAAAAAAATCGGGTTTATGGATTGCAAATATTCCGGATTAATATTTGTAAAAGACATACCTCTTTCATCTTGTATTTGCTTGAATCGGTTCGAATTTGGATTTCTCCAAGATACACTTGATTGAGCTTGAGTTTGAAGTTGTATGTTTGTGCGTTGAGCATTATTTTTTGAATCTGAATTGGATTGTGCTCCGGCTAATAATTTTTTATATTCTTCATCAGCCAGTTTTTGATATTTATGACAAGGACAATTTGGATTTCTGGGATCATTAATATCATAGTTACTTTGCTGAGCGTAATAAAAATTTATTCCATTCATTAAAAGCATCACGCACAGAGCGTAATACTTTTTAATGAATATGGAATGGAGATTGAACATTTTTGTTTGTTTTTTTATATCATGGTCTCGACTTCACTCGACCTGCGCCAACCGAAGTTAGTTTAATAATTTTATTATTTGCAGTGGGAAAGTTACTGAAATCGCCTGATAATTCGGCAATTTCAGTAATAAATTCATTGTCTCCTGTACTTCGACATTCATCTTTTTGGCGATCATACACAATTCCGGCTTCAAATAGTGCATTTTGTAGTTCTTGGCGTTGGGTATAATCCCCAGAAGCCCACATTTCACGAAGGTTACAGGCTAACTCAAGGCTTACAGAAATGAAGTCTTCCAACTTCGACATCTCTATTTTATTATTTGCCCTTTGTGCCTCTAATTCTTCGGTTTCCTTCTCGAACTTTGCTTTATACTTATTGTAAAGCTCACCCGTCAATTCTTCCAGTATAAATCGCTCTTCCAGTCTTTCGAGTTTTTGACGGATATCCGTCATTTGACGGCTAATCATTTCCTCGCTTTCCTTAAGTCCTGCGTTGTGATCCTGAAAGGTCAAATACAACTGCTCTTTTATTAAAGGGAGAAATGTTTTATCAATTCTATATCCCTCTAACATTCCTGCAAACTTGTTATTCACTTCGTTTGCATTGCGGTTGCATTTACATCCCGGTGTGTTGCATTTATAATAAGGCACGTTCCAACTGTTTGCAATGTAGCCTCGCATTGGTTGGTTACAGGCTGCGCACTTCATAAACCGCTTTAAAGCGATCTCAGGGCGTTCCTTTTTGGTTTGTAGGCCGAGCTTCTTTTCAGCCATGATGTTGTTGGCTTCTAAAAAAATAGCTTCTGAAACTATTTTCTCATGCTTACCATCCACCACTTCGCCTTCCAATGCTTTATGCACCATCTTCCCACAGTAGAAAGGGTTTGTAAGTATTTCTCCGATTCTCCGAAGGCAATAATTCAGTCCGTAGCCTTTAAGACGTTTTTGTATTTCAACATTAGGCATTCGTTCTTTGGCTTTCCAATAGAACATTTTTTTAATGATTAGTCCTGTATCGTTTACTACAATTTTACGTTCCTTATTATGCTTTACCGTGTCATAACCAACGGGCGAAGCTGTTACCCATTCTCCTTGTATCAAATGTTCTTTTACTCCTGCCATGCATTTCTGTCTTCTCAATGCATTGTCCATTTCTCCGAACATAAAAAGCATTTTTTGCTGCATTACTCCAGCAGGATTAGTAGTATCAATTGGTTGGGTGGTCGAGATGATCTCTATTCCCAATTTTCGTAATTGAATACTTAGCCAAATGGAGTTGTCATTCCGTGAAAAACGCTCCAGACTGTAAACGAGAATTTTTGAGATTTTATACTTGGTCTTTTTCAGGTATGCAAGCATTCTCTGAAACTCCTTGCGCTCATCCTTTGCAGCACTTTCATATGTACCACCAAAATATTCTCGTACAATTAGTTTGTGTCTTTCAGCATATTCATTTGCACCTTTCATCTGAACTTCCAAACTAAGGCCATCCATTTGCTTTGCACTTGATACACGAGTGTACACTACACATTCGTTTGTTTCTATTCGGGTTGTTTTTTTTCCTTTCCCGAAAATTTTAAATAAGTGATTTGTTTCCATGATAATTTGTTTTAAGCAGCGTTAGTGAATTCATCTGGTGGTTCAGAATACAGCTCTCTTACATTGTCACTTATTTTTTCAGTTTCATTCGTTTTTGAATACAACTGATAAGCGACTTTGCAAAATGCTTTGATCCGTTCCACCATTTTTTTCAATCTCTCTTCAGAGATTTCTTTGCCTAAAAGAGCTTTGGCTCTTTCAAGGCTCAACTCATTCACCCGCTTAATCATGGCTCACCTTTCTAAGTACATTTTTGTTTCCCAGCTTGTCAAAGAACTCTAAAAAAAGTCTGGTTTCCCCGACTTGTATGTCTAATATAACACATCTTTCCCACATGATAAAATCTTTTTATTAACCCCCGAAATGCCTGATTTTACTGGTTTTTCTGAGATATCTGTTAATATAATTTTTGCTTTAATTTGCAATTAGTCCTCCTCTGATTCTTCTTCCTCATTCTCATTTTTCCATTCATCCAATAGCTCAATGAAGTTCATTACTTCATCCCTTTCACTTGATGAATATTCAATCTCAATAATTAATTCTTCATTCTCCTGATCTACTTCAACTAATGAATAGTCCAACTCAGAATTATCTATTTGGCTGAAAAATTTGCCTATGTGATGTTTCGGGATTTCAAATTGTCTTGTTTTATTTTGCTTTGCCATAATTTTTTGTTTTAATTGTTATTGTTTTAGTTATTTCTGTTTTCTGAATTATTACTTGTATTTCATTGTCTCCTCCTTTCTTTATTAAATTATTTTTCTCTGAACTTTAACTCACTGAATTTACTTTTACCAACAAATTGGGATAACTCAAAGCGAGTTACGATCAGGTTTTGCTTTTGTTCCCGGCTTACACGATATTTAAATTGTTCTCTGGAAGTTTTGAGGCAGGTGTTCCTGAGCTGATCTCGTAATTTTTTTATTTCATCCATATATGGATAACTTGGATCTAAGAATTGATAATAATCCGATTTTATAACATCTGTAAAGGCATTACAAACTTCTTTCAGATCATCCAACTCAATACGCTTAATTTCCGTAAACGTGAGTAAAACATCAATTAAACAGCGATACCTTTCACTTACCCATAAACCCGAATCATCATTTGAATCAAAAAATCTGCTTAAATCGGGCCAGGCATCTCTTTGGGCATGTTTTCGATTTAGTTCTATCATATATCTTGACTGGTAATCTATATATTTACTCTTAATATCCTCAGATTTATTCTCTATTGGCGCTTGCGAAGAAGCTTCTTGCATATCTGTCCTGACTGATAATTCTATTTCTGTTTTGACAGGTAGTTCTTTTTTCGTCACTTCTTGTGGCTTTGACGGATGTGGAATTTTACCGAGATTTTGTTCCGGTAGTTTTTGATGTATTTCGGGCGTTTTTTCATCCGAAAGGATCACCTTTTCCAAAGACACATCTTTTAATGTTTCTTTAGTGCTTTTTCTTAATACATAGGCAAATTGCCTGCATGAATGAGAGCAGTATAATGAATCCGTCCTTTTCGGAACAAATGGTTTATTACAATATGAACACAGATATTCCATTAGATATCCCTCCAGTTTAAAGTTTCATTTTCTGAAAATCGAAATTCATGGTAAGCATGAAGTAAATCCTGAATATTTTGAAGCACTTTTAATTGTCTCGGCCTGCTCTGATCAATGCCTATTGCAAAAACAGCCATAGCCCGATTCTCAAGTACTTCAGTTATTTCATAGTTTAATTCTTCTTTTAATAGAATTGCTAAAATATCAAGGATCATATCCTGCGGTATTTTAATCATCTCATCTGTGATTCCTTCGCTTTTCATATTCAATAATATTTAATTTAAATACTTTCGTTTTCTTTCAGTTAGTGATCTGTCTTTTCGCCTTACTTGAAAATAATCATCTTCCTTACCGGGCATTTCTTCTTCGATCTCTTTTACCTTGAACTTTTTGTTAAGACCTGTAATCAGTTCATCCAATCTCTCTTCTGTATTTTCGATTTTTTCCTTCAACGCACCATTTTCCTTTGTCAAAGTCTCGATCTTCTCCTGCATTGGTTTAATAGATATCAGGTAGTTAAATAAAGCTGCTCCACCCGCTGAGAGCAAATGCTTAATTACTTCACCTATACCGGGACTGCTTAATAAACCATTAAGATCAAATCCTGTGGCGGGTGCCGTGTTAGTTTTGTTTGTTTCCATGTTTCTTTTTTAATTGTGCTAATTCCATTGAAGTCTTTGCCTTAGCGATTTCATTTAAAATCATTAACGTGCCTATTTGAAGAAGTGCGGTGCAGGATTTTTCGTCTTCTTCCATTTCAGAAATTAATTCTTGTAAATACCCGTCCTGATCTGACAGATAATTTAATCTCATTAATAGCCGTCCTGCCTGATCTATTCCCTCATATTGACAGCTAATGTTGTGTTCATTCAGGCATTTTAATGTGTGCGATGCTACACATTGAGGGATACCGATAATTGATGTTTTCTTTTCCATGTTTTTTGTTTTAAGTTTTCGTTTTTAGTCTTGACTTCTATTTGTCCAGACAAAGTTCTGATATGGTTATTTGTCGTTGTCCGGATTCTAAACTTTCTTTCATTTTTTTTAATTTGTTTACGTTTTTTTTCTTTTTTATCTGTTTTCTTTCCGGTACAAAGTTGAGAAGACGTCCTGACACGCTTTCCGAAAAGAGCGCTTAAGTGCCGATAATAGCATACAATAGCACTAAAAGGCGTGAAACTGCACGGAAAGGCAATTATTGATCGGTATTGACGGATATTGCAAAAAAATAAACCCAAAACTCTGATAGAGAGAATAGAAGGCGGCCAGATTTGGGTGAGTCTAAATTAAAACTAACATCTGGGACGAGAAATATTTCTGTTCGGTCACCTTTTGATAACGTTTATTAAATTCGTTGTTGTACGGTGAAGCCACATTTATGCGCGGCCTCAGGAATGTAGGCATTAAAGAATTTTGAAAGCCTCGACAGTAATTCGGCAATTATGAGTAATTCGGTTGACTAAAAAACCAATTTTATCAACGTAAAGAGGATTATGCTTCCAGAAATCAGATTCCTCCACTCTAATAACAACTGGGTTTTCATGTCGAAGCATTAAATCAAACGGCTGAATTTGGCTGGATGTTAATTGTTGAAAATAATATATCATAAGACCATCGGGCCTCTGTGCAGGGTTTTCAAATCTAACTCGCAATTCAATATTGCGCAGTCTCGTATCATCAATATAAAAGCTTGTATTATCAATTACATAGTTTTTCCTCTCTACATCAGTAGTAAGATTGTTAATCGCGGTTGCGTTTAATTCAATAATTTGAGGCGAGGCTATTCTAATCATTCGATTTAGTATCTTTGATAAAGATAATGAAAAAAGAACCGGTAGGCCAATCCCGTCAGGAATTTAATCGTGTGCATCGGCTGCTTACTATTAGTGGCTATGATGGAAAGCAGAACATTGTTAGTTATTGGCAAAGTAAGGAAGATGCAATCAATAATACTGCATATGGTATTGGGGGTTCGGGTCCCTTCGGGATTCAAATAAAGTGGCAATCAGAAGTGGGCAAAGTAATTCAAAAATCTGTTTGGGATTATCTTAAAGCAAAAGATAAAGAAGGCTTATTGTCTTATGAAAAAGTTATTGAAGTGGATTTTTCTGATTGGAAATATACATTCGATGGTACAACTATAACCATCAAAGAATACAGAAAAATAAAAATCAAAGCCAAAAACGGAATCACAAATGAATTGTTAGATTTTTCCGGTATTGATTTGTCTGGTATTAGTGTAAGTAATTGCATGATTAAAAACTGTACATTTGAATCTGCATTTTTTGATAAGTCAAGATTTGACGGAGTTAGTTTTAAAGATTGTAGTTTAGATAAAGCCTCTTTTTATAAAGCACGCCTTTCTTCTGTGGATTTTGAAGGACAAACCTCTATTCGTAGTACTTATTTTGATGCCGCTTGGTTTGAAAATATTGGGTATCTAAATAACGAAACGGTTGCCGTTCCATTCATATATACAGAAATTAAATATGGTTGGTTATTAAAACAATTATTTAAAAAAGCGTTTTGCAAAGATGATCCAAAAGAGGATATTTTAGTGGGTCAGGAACACACAACCTTCATTTCAAATAATGCAGAGCAAATGACTTTACCCCATTTGAAAGAATTGAAAGAATACATAAATTGGTTTCAATCTTTAATTGGCAAACTTTACAATTATAAAAATTTGGTAGGAAAAAGAAGGTTTGGGTTTTTCTGGGCCGCTATCTCAACCAAATATTGGTCTTCGTTTGCAATTCTTGGTCTTGTTGCGTTTATAGTCGATCTTCTTTTTTCATTGGGTTACTTTTTCACCTCCGAATCATTCAGCGCTCTTAACGCAGAAGGTGCGACTTGGTGGCAGACAATGATAAAATCCTTTTATTATAGCACCGTTACATTTATGACACTCGGATATGGTGATGTTTATCCGACACATTGGTGCGGACAACTTGCAGTTATTATTGAAGTTACGTTAGGGTATACAGTTTTAGGCTTGTTTGTTTACCTCGTTAGCCGGAAAGTTGATAAGATGTATTGAATGTGCTTAGATTATTTAATTTATTTTATTGTCTTTAAATAATCAAGGTATTGACTAATAGTTAAAACCTTATTTTCATAACCAATATCATGTAGCATTTCGATTATATCACCATCTGATGTAACAAGGATTACTTCTCTGTCATCTAATGTATGGTTTGATAGCAAAAAAGAAACCTGATAATCCCATTGCCAATTCCAACGTTTTTCCTTTGATGTCTTTGATTGCATATCAATATTATCTGATACTATTTTGGAACAAATCCATTTATAAAATCCAACAGATAAAGGGAATTCTAAATGTAGAGAAAGTCCCCTTTTTATACCTTCATCTTTTGGTAATTGAATTTGCAACGCCCCTGCCACTGCGTAAATAATAGCTAATGCAACAAACGGTTCAAAGGGTCCGTTTTCAATGTAATCCAATAATTTTATCCTTAGTTGTTTCTTATCAATTTTCGGATGCTTTCTTAAAATTTCCTGTCTTGCGCCTTCAATTAAATCTACAATATCAGTCGAAAATTTTGCCTCCTCAGCTTCAATATAATTTTTTATGTGTTCAAAAGTGGAAGTTTTTTTATGGTATTCAATCGCTTTTTTGAAATCATCTTTGAAATCATTAATTACGCCACCCATATTTTTAGCCCTATCTTCAATTTCGGCTGGCACTGTACCAAAAAAAGATCGGGTTAAATGAAGGTACGGTTGCGGTATTACCCTTGGTGACTTTTGGCTATCAGAAAAACAATGATTCGACATAGCTATTACACCATTCAAACAATCTTTGTAATTAAATCCGCTTTCTCCCTCAACAAGGTTTGCAAGCATTTCCATTCCAACAACTAAAATGCCGTATGCTTGAATATCCTTTTTCGTCTCTGCTTCTCTAAGTTGCTTTATATTCTCTAAAACCTCTGGTGTTGATTTACCAGTAACAAATTGCCTATACGAGTTTGTATCAAAAACTACGGCGAATTTTCTGTCAGCCATTATTTACTTTTATTAATTCAATATTCTCCACCAATGTAGTTTAATCCCAACCGAGTTGCAACGATTCCAAATTCGGACCGGTTCTTCGCTTTTATTTTTTTGTAAATTGATTTGGCGTGATTCTCAACAGTGTTCGACGAAATAAATAATTCCTTACCAATCTCTTCGTAAGATTTCGATTGATATAATAAACCCATGATCCCTATTTCTCTTGGGCTCAATATTAATCTGTAATAATGCCCATCTTTATACGCTGGAGATTTAAGCAAACAAGGAATATTATCCTTGTATGTTCCATATTCACTTACACGCCGTATTGCAGTAACGAGAGTCTCAACATCGCAATTGGATTTTGAAACAAATCCTCTTGCTCCCCTATTAAAAATATCTTTAATTAATTCCTCATCATGATATTTTGACAAGATAACAACTTTTAATAATGGATATTCTGCTCGTAATCGGTTTAGAGTTTTGCTACCATTCAGTTTAGGCATTTCCAAATCTAATAAAATTACATCCGGCTTTCTTAACTTAATAAGGGGAAAAAGTTCCTCACCGTTTTCAGCTTCCCCAATAATTTTGATTTCCGTATTTCTTAGTAAAGATGCAAGTCCTGCACGAATTATTTTCTCGTCATCAACAATTATAATATTTATTGTTTTGATCATTTTTGGATTCCAAATCTAAATTATTGATTTTCTTTCATTTAATAGTAAATAAACCCTTCATTTAACGTTAAATTAGTGGAAACCCCCTATAAGTTCATGCTTCTTTATAGTGGAAACCCACTATCAAACAGTTTTTCAATTAGTGGGTTTCCACTACAAATTTGATTTGAAATTTGACGGTTTTCCACTATTGATACTGTGATTAATGTAACATAGTTTAGTAGAAATATTTCCTCAATAAATAACAATTAAAAAAAATAACGTATGGCAGATTTCACATTTAATCCTTACCCTCAGATTGGGTCACAGCTAACAGCAGGAATGGATGCTGTTTCAGGAGCATTAACCCCAGCATCCACGGTGGATGAATTAGTTAATGCGGTTTACAATTACATTCAACCTATTTATTATCCTAGTTCAACCGGAGCGGTACCAAAGCAAATTGAAATTGAAATTAAGTCAGTTTGCTACAATATGATTAACGCTTATAATAATAAATTGCTTGGAAGTACACTAAGGTATAGTGATGCCCAAATGAACATTGTATCAATGATGCTTGGTGCTACTACTCAAGACAGAACTCCAATCAACGCCATCAATCCTTGGTTGTTGGATCTTGAAGACAATATTTCTAAAGCAGGAATGAATATATCGCTCCAAACGCCTTTACTTTTAGGTATCCAATGTGGAAAAAGTATTTACGCTTATTGGGTTTCTAAAGTGGCGACCCCCGGAACATGGGCACCATTTTTTCAAACACCAGCACCTTTAAATTATGCAAATATTCCTTTTTGGTTAAAAGCATGTATGGAAGGTGCGCTCATTGGCGCTAATGCAACGCAAAAAGGATTGATTGCACCAACAACAGATATTGTAAGCGTTGATATTATTTCCGCTTTGATTGGTGCGCTAACAATTGGTGCAGGAAAAGTTATATTCAAATGGGTTCCACGAATTCAACCAGATCAACTTCCTTCTCCAAAGTTAACTTTAAACAAAGAAATGATTTCACAGCTTAATTTCGATACAGGAGGTCTAGAAGGCGAGATTGGTGGAGGAGCGGCCATGAGGCCAATTGGGTCTTCCCAAAGAACTGGTATTTGTATTTGTGGGCCGACAGTTGGTCCAGCATTATGTCCATCTAAAGAATCAAATTGCTGTACGTGGAAGGTAGGATGTCATATGGACTAACATTTTTGACTTAGCTGCTCTTTATTATGAGGGTTTCAGTTAACCTTATTACCAAAGAGCGGTATCGAAAATTCAGTTTTTATCAAGTAACCGAACAAGAAGGTAATCTTCTATTCGGTTACTTTAGTTTATAAGGTTTTCGTTTCTTTTGATATTCAGTTTCCTGATAAGCCATTTTAAAGTGTTACTTTTTTAAAAATTTGTGTTGGAAGAAAAATGGAAGAAAAAATAAAACGTCAAATTAGCTTAATTAGTGAATCCTTAGTGTATGCTGAGAAAACTAGCCTCGATCTTTCCTTATTTTGTGGTAAGGCCGGCTATTCGTTGTTTAAGATCAATGAAAAACTAATTTCAAATAGCAGGGAAGAAGTTTTGTTTCTAATCCAAAACTACTTTGACGAAACATTTTTATCTCTTCAGAATAACAAGCAAATGCAGGGTGGCTATAATTTATGCCTTGGTTACTCAGGAATTATTTGGTATTACTCTTATTTAGTAAATCTCGGATTTGCCGAACTTGGTACTCTTGATAGCATGGAGAATCAACTCCTGAATTCCAGCCTTAATGATTTACGTAATGGTGAATATGATTACTTACATTATTCTTTGGGGCTTGCATTGGCAATCTCCAACCGAAACGTATTTGACAAAGTGAAGTTAGACTACTTCGATAGCTTAATTGAAATATTAGACGATAATAAAAAAGATTATGACTCTGGGATAGCGTGGGTATTAAATTCAGATCCAAAGAACCCTAACGCCTACGAATTTAAAACCATCAATCTAAGTTTATCACATGGAATTCCAAGTATAATTTGTCTCTTATCTAAGTTAATCAAAATAAAAGACATTAATCCCAAAGCAAAATATTTATTGGAGAATTCAGTCAATTTTTTATTATCGTTAAGACTTAAAAAAGATAATAACGTTTCGCTTTATCCAGTGAATTGTTATGAAGATGGCACTATCATGGAAGGTTTTTCGCGACTTGGATGGTGTTATGGTGATCTTGGAATTGCTATTGCTCTTTGGAATGCCGGAAAAGCGCTCGATAGATCGGATTTAAAAAATGAAGCTCTTGAAATATTAATTCATTCGACTAAGAGATTAGACTTGAAACAAAATGCGATTAAAGATGCTTGCCTTTGTCATGGCACATCTGGAATGGCGCACATATACAATCGTTTCTATAAAGAAACTAAATTGAAAGAGTTTGATGACGCTAGATTGTACTGGTTAAATGAAACATTGAAGATGTCTAAATATGACGACGGGATCGCTGGCTATAAAACATGGGAAGAAAGTGGGTGGAAAAACAATGATAGTTTATTAGAAGGCGTAACAGGTATAGGTTTAGCACTTCTTGGTTTTCTGTCAGAAAACCCTGAAGACCTAAATTGGGACACTTGCTTATTATTAAGTTGATTATGGGAAAGGTTCAATTACAATTTCATTCAAAGTTTATACTTCGTACGCCATTAAACTCATTTCAAAGTGATATTGATGGAAGCCTCTTTAAAGAATCTCTTTATTTAGCGTCATCTTCATTCTATTACGAATATGAAAAACATTTACTGAACCCTATTGACAATAACAAAAGATCTGATAAGATAGAAACTTCATTATACAAATATAAGACTCGCGCAAAAAACAGGTGTACTCCTTTTGGTCTATTCGCAGCAGTATGCGTTGGAGACTGGAAGAATACAACAAACATCTTGTTTGATTCTGATCAAAAAAAAGGTCTCATAAGGAATACCAGATTAGATACAGATGTACTTTGCACCCTTGCTTTGGAAATTTCAAAAATGCCCTCCGTAAGACAGTACCTCAAATATTATCCTAATACTAGCCTTTATAGCATAGGTAGTAGTTATAGGTATGTGGAATGCAATATAAAAAATAACAAGCGTTTCCATAGCATTTCTAAAGTGGATCGCACTGTTTATTTAACATATATTCTTGAAGCTTCTGAAAACGGCCTTACAATTACAGACATTAGTAAATTACTAATTTGTGATGATGTAACGGAAGGAGATGCACTAGCATTTATTGAGGAACTAATTGACTCACAAATTATCGTAAGTGAAATTGAACCTTCTACCACAGGGCTCAATTTTTTTGATGTTATATTAACATATTTACATAAAATTAAAAGTAGAATAAATGACACTACATTAAATGAGCTTACTAGCGCACTTGACGAAATAAATAATAAACTAAAAGCTCTGGATGAAAACATATCAAATCCTATAACTTTCTACCGATATATTTTTGATAGATTAAAGATGGTTTTACCAAACTTGAATGAGGTAAATTTATTTCAGACCGATCTTTTTAAGCGTCCAATTCATGCTACCCTGGATTCCAGCATTCAAGAATCAATTGAGAAGGCATTACAATTCCTTGTTAAAATATGCCCACCAACTGAAAATACCACTTTACAAGGGTTTAAACAACGTTTTTATGATCGTTTTTATGACGCTGAAGTCCCATTGTTGCTCGCTTTAGACAACGAAACAGGTATAGGGTATCCCGAGAGAGATAATACTGGTATTAATCGCCTTATTGAGGATATCAATTTTCCAAAGCAAGGTAATACTTCAAATAAGATAGAATGGGGTAAATTGCAAACCGTTTTACATGAGTTATTATTAGAAGCGGTAACGGAAAAAAAGAAGATTGTCAAAATAAATTATGATGATTTTAAAGAGGTAGATTACTCTGGTGATACTTTGCCATCTACATTTTCAGTTCTTTTCAAAATACTTGATCCAATCACTAATAAAATTGAAATGTCGAGTGCGGGTGGAAATAGTGCAGCTAATCTTCTTAGTCGTTTTTCTATGACCAACGAAACTCTGAATACAATTTTAAAAGATATCGTTGTGTATGAGGAAGAGGTTTTTTCGGGAAAAATACTTGCTGAAATTGTCCATCTTCCAGAAAATAGAACAGGGAATATATTAGCCAGGCCATCGTTAAGAAAATATGAAATTCCCTTTCTAGCAAAAAGTCATGTTGACGAAGAATATAAAATCAATATGAAAGATTTGTTTTTGCGTCTTTCAGGCAATAGACTTGTGCTTTTTGATAAACGACTAAACAAGGAAATAATCCCTAAATTAAGTAACGCCCATAATTACAAGTTCAATAGTTTACCAGTCTACCACTTCTTATGCGATTTACAAACACAGTATTTTGATAGAGAAAACATTACTTTTCCTTGGGGAGTACTTTCTAATCTTTTTGAATTTTTACCTCGCATTGAATTTGATAACGTGATTCTCTCACCGGCGATATGGCAGATAGCAGAGGCAGATATTAATAAATTAAAAGATAAACTTAATACCTATCAAGATAAAGTAAATGCGTTTTTTGACATAAAGTCACGGATTGGTTTACCAGACCGATTTCTAATAGTTGATGGTGACAACGAATTATTAATTGATTGCAAAAATCAAGTTTCTCTAAAAACTTTTTTGGAACTTATAAAAGGAAGAACAAGCATTGCGTTAAATGAGTTCTTATTTGATAATAACTCTTCTTGTGTTAAGGACACAGATAATAAATGTTTTACAAACGAGTTTATCTCAACTGTATTTAATCAAAGCCACTTAAAGAATAATCTGAATGAAAGGCTCCCTGAGAATTTTAGCACCCCGAAAAAGATATTCAACTTGGGAAGTGAATGGCTGTTTTATAAGATATATTGTGGCGTAAAGACAGCAGACTTTGTTCTGACAAGAAGTATTAAATCCATTGTTGAAAAATTGTTTTCGCAAGATTTAATTGATAAATGGTTTTTTATCAGGTATAGTGACCCTGAACCTCACTTGCGGTTACGATTGCATATTAAAAATACTTTAAGAATTGGGGAGGTTTTAAAGGTAATGAATGATGAAATGAATTCCTTAACCGAGCAAAATTTAGTTTCAAGATTAATTACTGATACATATTTCCGTGAAATAGAACGCTATGGCGACACCTCAATTGACCATGTTGAACAGCTATTTTTTTATGATAGTGAATTTATATGTGAAATTTTAGCAAGGTTAACCTTACCGGATTCAGATCAAAAAAGATGGCAAATAGGTCTATTATCAATTAATACTTTATTAAACGATTTTGGATTTGATCTGGAACAAAAGTATGATTTAATAGAATCATTAAGAGTTAAGTTTTTTAAAGAGCATAAGGGTGACAAGCGGTTAAAAATAAACATCGACACGAAATACCGTAAATTAAAGGTTGGCATCGAAAATGTTTTGAAAGATCAATTTCAAAACCAGAAAGGATTTCAATTCATAAGACCTTTACTTGATCAACGAAGCAAATTGAACTTTTTATCAATTGAACAAATTTGCGATTTAGAAAGGGCAAAAAAATTGAATGTAGATGTTGCAGATCTTTTGGCCAGTATAATGCATATGAATCTTGACAGGCTTTTTATGTCAAAAAATAGAGCTAATGAACTTTTGGTATATGAGCTTTTATCAAGGCATTATAAGAGCAAATTACTACTAGAAAAAAGGCTAACATTAGAGAAACTAACAATCAACTAAATTAATAACTATGTCCACTTATAAAAACATGATGTTTGTTTCGATGCCTTGGGCATCCCCTAGAAATCCGATGTTAGGGATTGGAGTATTGAGTGGGAAACTCAAAAGTTTGGGATTTGAAACAAAGACATTCAACTTTAATGTCCATTTTGCCAGTTTGATTGGTGAAAAGAATTACGGATATTTTTCAGAATATTCCGATTCAAATGCTGTTGGTGAATATCTATTCGCTTCGCATTACTTTAATTATTCAGAGGAATATGATTTGACAGCTTTTAAAACATTTTTTGGGGAGGAGTTTTTAAGTAAAAACCCTACTTATCTTGCTTCTTTAATAAACCTTAAGAGTAATATAATTCCAATCTTTATTGAAGATTGTTTAGAAAAAATTCTTGATACTAATTTTAAAGTAATAGGCTTCACTAGCACTTTTAATCAAATTTTTGCGAGTTTATTATTAGCAAAAAAGATCAAGGAAAGAAGTCCAGACCGAATTTTGGTATTAGGTGGTTCAAGTTTTCATGCCGAAATGGGTATAGAGTATTCTCTCCGATTTAAGGATGTGATTGATTACGTATTTACTGGTGAATCAGATAATTCCTTAATAAAATTTTTTGATTATTTAAATAAAATAATCCCTTTTGAGGAAATTGACGGAATTGCAAAGCATGGAGTATGTAGTAAGGACGCTTTACCAATTACAAACCTGAAGGATGTGGAATGCCCTGATTACGATGATTATTTCAATGAGCTAAATCTCCACTTCGGAAAGGAAGCACCTACAATTTTTAACGGTCTTCCTTTTGAATCTTCACGGGGTTGTTGGTGGGGACAAAAAAGCCATTGTACCTTTTGCGGGTTAAATAGTATGGGTATGGGTTATCGTTTCAAAAGCGACGAAACTATAATAAATGAATTAAAACATTTATCCGGAAAATATAGTGTTGTTAATTTTGTAGCGGCAGATAATATTTTACCGGCGAAAGCATACGATGGATTATTACTAAAATTAGCCGATCTACCATATCAGTACAGCTTTTTCTATGAGATAAAATCAAATGTATCACGTAAAGCTGCATTTTCATTGTATCTTTCAAATGTGAAACGTATCCAACCTGGAATCGAAAGTTTCAGTTCACGCGTTTTAAGCTTAATGAAGAAAGGAGTATCTTCAATTCAAAATGTTCAACTGTTAAAGCTTGCAAAAGAATATGGCATAGATGTTAGTTTCAATATTCTTTGTCATTTTAGTGGGGAAAATCAATCCGATTATGATGAAATGATTGGGGTGATTGACAAAATAACTCACTTGCAACCTCCCAGTGGTTTTGCTACAACAGTTCAGGTTCAAAGATTTTCACCTATGCACAGTAATCCTAGTGAATTTGATTATGTTAACGTTAGACCGTATTATTTCTACAATTTATGGTTTCCAAAAAATTTTATCGACTTGGATAAAGTCGCATATTTTTTCGAGCGTGACAAAGGGACTCACGAAGTTGATATTAGTTCATTGAATATTGTCTTAAGAAAATGGATGGAAAATGAAACTACATTTTATGCAGAAATGGGGTTTAATTTCATTCAAATTACTGAAATTGTCCGTGAGGAAATTGTCGGAAAAACAATTTTAAATGAATTGGATTCGCTTTTATTTGTTCTAACGGATGAAAATACTCATCTAAATTCGATTTCACATTTTTTTAATAATGCATTAGAAATAAAGGAGATTGAAAATCGCCTTGAGAGATTAGTTCAAATGAATTTACTTATTAAAGAGGGGCCTAAATATCTAAGTATTATCCCATATTTAAAGCCTCAACAACCGGATCAGATAAATGATTGGTTAAAGGCAGCCTTACAATCATTTGTAGAAAATAAAAGTAATTTGGCCGCTAACTCTCAATTCAAATTAATTAGTGCATAAACGAATGAATTAATTTGAAAAGTACAGTTATTTATTAGTAATTTTATTGTACCATGAGGAGTCTAATTAAATTTGCAAGGTCAATTGAAAAGCTTCGTTTAATAACATTACTTATCGGAATTTCATTTTTTCTTGGAATAATTTCGTCTTGTGTTTTTATCCGTCAAAAGAAGTTAAAAAAATCTTTGAAAAATTCTTCTATTACGTCTAGCAATTTTCCAACAAAATTTAAATTCACGTACGATAATTGGATTTTTATTAAAGCAAAATTAAATAATTCAGAAGCAGAACGTGAATTTATGCTTGATACAGGTTCACCATGTGCTTATTGTTTTCGGACAAAAGATGCCTTGAATTTGCAATCAAAAAAACTTGTTCGTTTTGGAATGCTAAAATTGGATTATGGTTCTTCACAAGCTCAAATAGAAAGTATTAGGTACAACAATCTTGCTTATACGGTTTCTGACATGGCATATTGCTGGAGAAAAACTAATTCGGGTTATATCGGTGTTAACGCAATGCAAAACTCTATTTGGGAATTCAATTTTAAGGACACAACAATTACAGTCTCAGACACCTTAATTCACTTTAAAAATATTGAAGGTGCTAGTAAAATCCGATTCACACCTTTAAGTGAACAACAGACACCTGTAATAAAGATCGTCATTAATAATGGTGACACAATAACAGCTTTGTTAGATACAGGAAATGACAAAATCCTTCAACTCAATAATAAATTTGATATAAATAAAATTCGTCTCTCATGTTCGGAGTGTGTCCAGACATCCTATTATAACATTAATCAAATGGGTGAAAATGTAAATCGGGATTCTATAATTGAAGTTAACTATGTCAAAGCTAATTCGGTTAAAATTGGGGATTTAGAATTAAAGTCTTCATTGCTTACTCACAAGCCTCGGTATCAAGGAAAAAATCTTGTTGGTCTTGGTTTATTTAAAAATTTCATTGTAACAATAGATTGGAAACATTATTACATATATCTGAAACCAATAGAGAACGGTAGCGATATGCTTTCAAAATTTTCCTATGGTTTTAAATGTGATAAGACCGGTAAACGGGTAAAAGTTACAGAGATATTTAGAAACAGTTTAGCAGAAAAAGAGGGGATTAAATGTGGTGACGAAATTCTAAAACTAAATGATAAAACAGTTGCAGATCTTGACGAAAAAACAATCAATTCTATTAATAACGAAGACCTCTACGCACCAGATATTATTATTCAATTAAAAACCAAAGAAATTAAATTGAAAAAGGAAAGGATTTTTAGTAAATAATCACGATAAGCCAAATGAAAATACGAGGTTTGAATTCTGATTCTATCGCGTGCAAAGCAGTTACTGTTGCAATCCTTAATTTGATTAACAAGAGTTAACCTTAGTACTTTTTTCGTCTTCAAGCCTCTACTAATTTTTTTGGATGCGGTATTTATCAAATCTCCTGAAATCGTACCCGCATGGCCGTTTCACCCTCACTTGGTTTTTACATTGATTCATTGTCAAAACAGCTTTATTTGCTATATTTACTTACTAATGAGGAACTTCGAGGATAGTTTTTAAATGTATGTTAAGCTTTCAGTCCATAAAAGAGTTTATTGATACCTTCCACAGGGAAGGTCGCCTGCTTACGGAATTATTTGATAAACGAAATCTCAGAGTCCGTTATGATGATGCGCTTTTACTGACGGATGAAAAAGAAGATCGACTTGAATTGCTGATAAACCGTACGGTACTTATTAGGAATGGAGAATTTCTCGAAATAGAATCTCGCTATCTGGATTTTTTTGAAGACATCTTAGATGTCAATACCGAAATAAACACGGCATTTGTTTTTGAGAATATTGAAAACATAAAAGCTAATATGAATTTTTACATTGATGAGTCCAATGAGAACAGGCGTTATAATTATCTTAGAAAGATAAAATCGGACATAAGGAAAACCGGAAGAACCGTAATCAGAAATATTATTGACTTAGGGCGTAACATCGAGGATATTTACAAAACTGAGCCAACTTATAAAATCAAAATATCGAAGCTGCAACGATATGAAACCAAAGGGAACGACATATCAAGTCTGATCGAAAAAACCCACAATCTTGTTTTTGAGCAGGAATCCCTTTTCTTTACCAGTGCGATGGATGAGGAGTTAAAGCGAATCCGAAACGAATTAAGAATTCAATTGAATGATGGACGAAACCATCTTGTTGAAATTCAAAAACAAGTAATTGATTACCTTAATCAGATTAGAAGGCAGTCTGACTTCATAAAAAAACTACAACGTATAAAGTATTTAAAGGATCAGTTTGAATTAATAAGTAAAACCAATGTACAATCTGTAATTGGCGAATTGAATCCTGTTTCTTTTGAGCCTAACCCGATTTATGGATTAAAACTTTCATTAGAAATGTTGGAATCTGATGAAGCATTGGACATAATAAAAAAAGTAAAGGCCAAGATTAAACATGGCAAAAGTCTTAAGTTACCTTCTGCACCAGCTTTTTTGCCTGAGCATTTGGAAGCGGAGGTCGATAATGAAGTTATAGTTGATCTTGAGGCCGTAAAAAATGGATTCCTTGCAGCGGGTCGTGATCTGTTTGATTTTGTTATGCAATATGATTTTCCGAAAAATCTTGAGTTTGGCGAAAAAGTGACAATATTTTGTCAACTAATATCGCTATACCCGAAAGAGATTGAATTGTCAGATAATTACGCTGAAACGAGTGATATTGAATATGTAATAGCCTATCCAAAACAATGAGTGATCTTCCAAAACATACCGAAAAAATATTTGAAACCCTTAGTAAAGGGGGCTTCATAAGTGCAAATAGCAGTACTTCAGAAATGCACAATTTTTATCAGTCAATTGACGAGAATTTTGATCCGCTTTATGATTATTTCAAAACTATTGGGTTCAGATTGGAACGTGGAGATGATTATTTTCATTTTACAAGATTTGAAAACAAGGCTGATATTGAGCGTAAACTTGAAACTGCATATAAATGGATTGATGTACTCGACTTTTTTAAAACTGTAAATTCTTCCTTCGGTCCTGGCACAAAACTTTCTCCTTCAGCAGTCGCCGAGCAATGTAAAGTAAATAGCGAGTTAAAGTTAAAGCTTGAAAGTATGAAAAAACTTACGGGAGAAGATAATTTGACCGGAAGGGTAAGAAAACTTCTTGAGTTATTGAAGAGAGATGAAATGGTTGAATTAGAAAATGAACTTTTAGATAGCTGGAAAGTCCTCTCATCCATTAAATACATAGAGAGATTGATAGAAATAATTAATGTTTCGGAAGAAGATGAGGCAGTTAACTAAAATAGTATTTATAAATAGCGCCACGATCCGCTATCAGGAAATTGGTGTGGACGGTAATGTCCATTTTACCGGAACACAAGGTGTCGGAAAAAGTACACTTTTGCGAGCTATTCTTTTTTTCTATAATGCCGATACAACCAAATTAGGAATTCCAAGAGAGAAAAAATCGTTTGCAGAATATTATTTCAATTATTCCGGCAGTTACATTGTCTTCGAGGTGGCTGGCGAAACAGGACAGTTTTGTGTGCTTGCTTACAAACAATCAGGCAGAATAGCCTTCCGTTTTATTGACATTCCGTTTAAGATGGATTATTTTGTTGAGGGATCACTTGCTTATGATTCATGGGACAAGATTAGAGCCAACCTCGATAAAGCAGGCATTGATTATTCAAATAAGATAGAACGCTACGAAGAATACCGTAATATTCTGTACGGAAATAATGAAGGGAAAAGCGCATACAAAAAGTATGCAATCCTTGAAAGTAAGTTGTATCAGAACATTCCAAGAACAATACAAAATGTTTTTCTTAACTCTAAACTAGAAGCTGATTTTATTAAGAAAACAATTATTGATTCCATAAGTGAAGATGATCTCGAAATTGATCTTGGAATATATAAGCATCATTTGATAGATTTTGAGAATGAGTTTAAGGACATTGAGACATTCAAAAATAAAAAGGTAAAGGAGAAGGCGGAGAAAATTATTTTATATCACAATCACATCCTAAAGGCAATGGCTGATAAGCGAGAGAACTTGTTGCTTCTTGATTATACAGCAGCGTTAGATGAGAAAAAATTGCCCGCACTTGAAAAGAAAATTAGCACTTTAAACTCAAATTTAATAAAGGAAAAATCAAATCTGTCAGAATTTGAATCTGCTTATAATTCAAAAGTAGCTACCCTTAATGCTGAAAAAGGAGAAATAGAGGGCAAGAAAAAAATAGCTGAAACCAAGAAAATATTCTATAAGGAAAAAAAGATTGACGAAATAGTTTTACGAGTAAATAAAAAGAGTGAATTAGTAAACCGCAAAAACTCTCTTGAAAAAGAAAAATCGATCATTTTAACTGAATTTAAGAGTATTGAAGAAAAGTATAAGGTTCTATCAGAACGGTTGGCAAATGATTTTAAAGAAAATACTAACCTTCAAGATTCAAAAAAAGTAGAGTTAAGAAACGAACTTAATTCATTTATTGAGCAGGCCAATACGGATTTTGAAGATATTGAGAGTGAAATAAAGGCTCAATTCAAAGGTAAAATGGCTGCGGCGAATGAATCAGTTGTAAAGGCTCAAGCAAATTTAACCGAATTAGAGAAAAAGGAAATCGAATTGCGGAACAAAAAATTTTATGAAAAAGAACTTGATGTAACCATAAAAACCATTTCGGAGAATGAAAAATTAGTCAAAGACTATCAGTCAACTATTAAGCTTGCTGAAGCTGAAAAGTTGCGCTTGGGTCAAGAACTCGATCATGAAAAAAATAAGATTGAATTGGAATACCGTCAGTCTTACGAAAAAAACGACACAAAACTAAAACAGCTAAGAAATGAGTTTGAAACTCTTATAGAACGAATAAATAATAGTAATAGTGCTTTTTTTGGATACCTAAATGAACAGTATCCGGGATGGGAAAATACAATAGGTAAAGTATGTCGTGAAGATATTATCTTCAACCAAGATCTTGCTCCTGAATTGGCGCAGGTAAATCAAATGCTATTTGGAGTTAAACTAAACCTTGACGGCATTGAGGTAAAGACAAAGACTATTGAGGGATACAACAATGAAAAAGTTCAGCTCGAAAAACAGATTGAGACCCTTAAGGCAAATATAACAGAACTCGCTACAAAAAAAGAAATAGACTTGGATAAACTGACCAAGAGAATTCAGATTAAAGTACGATCACAAAATGACACTTCACAGCAACTTGACTTCAAATTATTGTCGTTAAATAATCAAAATCAGCAACTTTCAATCGATTTACAAGAATTGCAGAACAAAGCTAAACTTGAGAAGGATAAAGCTTTAGCCGAAATAATTGGTTTCCTTCAGAAGGCAAGACAGGAATTTGAAACTTCAAAAAAGGAACGTGAGTCGCTGAGTAATTCCCAAGAAGAACAAATTGCTACTAAACGAGCTGAGAGAAATCTTAAAATAGACGAATTAAAGTCTGTGCTTGGCAAGAATCTTAAAATTATTGATGAGTTAATACAGCAATTAAGAATCGCATTTGAAAGCGATAAAAACGAACTACAAAAGAGTAAACTTGCTGAACTTGAAGGTAAAGGTCTGAATACAGAAAGACTAAAGAATATAGAAGATGCCCTTGAATTAGTTACTCAAGAGTTGAAATTTATTGACGAACACTTTGAGTTAACGATCCAGTATAAAAACGACAAGAAAGAATACATTGATAAGCTGGATATTTTTAATACGAATCTGGTTTTAAAAGAAGAGGAAATTAGGGATGAATTGAAGAAGTATGATCGTAAAAAGAATGAAATTACCACGCTTCTTAACAAATTAAAAGGCGAATTAGATCAGGCAGATGATGAACATAAAAAAATAAAGAACCAGTTAGAAGAATATAGCCAGTTTAGATTATCAAAAGAATATGAGCAGATTGCAAGCGAATCTCCGATTTCACTATCTGAGATTATACTAAGCCCAATAACCACTTATATCTCTACCATTAAATCGGCGCATTACAGCTACATAGATGAGTTAAATAACCTTACAACCGTTAGCAACGATTTTATTGGACGGTTTAATCATAATAATATTTTCAACTTTAAATCAATCACAGAATCAAACGATTATTTGGTATTTGCCAATACTTTAAGGGAATTCATGGACGAAAACAAAATAGTTGAATATGAAAAGCGGGTAAATAAAAGATATGCTGATATAATAAATATAGTTTCTAAAGATATATCCGACTTGATTTCAAAGGAAGGTGATATACAAAAGGTAATTGGCAAGATCAACAGTGATTTCAGGGAAAAAAATTTCGTGGGTGTTATTAGTCTCATTGAAATGAGAATTGAAGAAAGTGCCAATCGTGTAGTAGATATTTTAAAGCGTATTAAATCCTTTAATGCTGATAATAATTATGGTTCTTTAGGTGGAAATGAGCCTAATTTATTTAGCAGTGAAAGTGATGAGAAGAAAATATCTCAGGCAATAGAATTGTTGACATTATTGGTTAAGGAAATCAAAGATGCCAAAAACAATCACATCCGTATTTCAGATTCCTTTGAATTGAAATTCCGAGTTGTGGAAAATCAAAATGATAGCGGGTGGGTAGAGAAATTATCAAATGTTGGTTCAGAAGGAACGGATATTCTTGTAAAAGCAATGATAAATATTATGCTGCTCAATGTTTTTAAAGATAGCGCCTCCCGTAAGTTTAAGGATTTCCGGCTCCATTGCATGATGGACGAGATTGGCCGACTGCACCCTGGAAATGTGAGAGGGATTCTAAAATTTGCGAACGATAGAAATATTCTTCTGATTAACGGCTCCCCAATTGAGAGGGATGCTTTGGCATATAAACATGTCTATGAATTAAGGAAAGATCAAGATAAAAACACTCGCGTAAAGCGCTTAATTTCGTCCAAAAATGAGGCTTCCGCTTCCAATAGCTAAAAAGTTACTCCTGCTTAAAACCAGTCGGGAAGTTTCATCGAGTCAATTGAATCGATCTTTTTCGTCTGCGCTTATTTCTGACGGTATCCTTATTAGAAAAGTAATAGGCAGGACAAAGGCCAAGCTACATCTCCAAAATCCCGATTTACTGGATAACTATTTAAAAAACAAATACGGGATCAATGATCTTGAAAAATATATTGTCGGATTAGAGAACGATGATATAACCGGGAAGGAGGCCGTGGAAATTAGTAATAATACCAAGATCAAAAGGACTCGCCATTTCAAAGGTTTTCTTATTAATAGCCTTTTACCATTTTCATATTATTTAAATGGCGAACCTCACGAATTTCAGCCCCGACAGGGCAGTTTTTTATTCATTCATGATTATGAGACCTTTTCAATTCCTGAAACATTTACGATAATAGGAATAGAAAATCCTGAGAATTTCCGATTTATTGAACGGCAGCAAAACCTTTTTTCAAAATTTAATCCAATTTTTGTAAGTCGTTACCCTCAAAGCGGTGATTTAATAACATGGTTGAAAGGCATAAAAAATTCGTACATACACTTTGGAGATTTTGATTTCGCAGGCATCCACATTTACCTGTATGAATTCAAAAAACACCTTTTGGATCGGGCAAATTATTTTATTCCGTCTGAAATTAAATTATTAATACAGAAAAATGGGAATAGAGAACTTTATAATACTCAACTTCGATTAAAAACCAGTATTCTCCAGTTTAATGATCCCCAAGTTCAACCTTTAATTGACATTATATCGGATGAAAAAAAAGGACTTGAACAGCAAGCTTTAATTGAATAGTAAATGGATATTGTTATATGAAATTACTAATAAACTCATCGGACTTAGAAAAGGAATTTCTACGGCTTGCGAAACAATACAAGAAATACTATTGGGCAACTGCATGGGCTGGCATTTCATCAAAGGTTTTTTCCGATTTGACATCAAGGGCAGGAAAAATTGAAAAGATGATCATAGGTATTCATTTTTATCAAACGCATCCGGATTTCATAGAGAAATTTCTAGAAACAAGCTCAGTTCGTTTCATAATGCAACCTACTGGTACGTTTCATCCTAAGTTATATTTGTTCTATAACAACAGTAATGACTGGGAATTACTTATTGGTAGTGCGAACTTCACTAATGCCGCATTTTCATTAAATACAGAGGCAACAATATTGGTAAGTAGCAAGAGTGATAATTCCGAAGACGTTTTAAAATCTGCTTTTAAACTGATCGAAGAAAGTTGGGATAACGCAAAAAAAGTATCAAAAACCGAACTTGAACATTACCGAATTGCATGGAAAAACCACAAACCCAAAGTAGATAGTTTATCAGGTCAATATGGTGGTGCAAAAAAAGTAAGAAAACCCCTTCATCAAGTCCCTATGGCGATTATGACATGGAAGGATTTTATTCATAAAGTTAATTACGAACCCCATCATGGTCCGGAAAGTCGTTTAGCAGTTATTGCAAAATGTAAAGAATTATTTGAAAGCGTTGATCATTTCAGTCAACTTAAAGGAGAGGAAAGAAAATTCATTGCAGGTATTCCAAACAAAATGAAAGGAGCAGAAAGTTTAGATTGGGGTTTGTTTGGAAGTATGAAAGGCGCAGGAGTATTTAAAAACAAGATAATCATCAATGATATTAATATTTCAAACGCCTTAGACCAAATTCCTTTGCAGGGACAAATCACAAAAACCCACTATGATAATTTTATAAAGCATTTTACAAAAGCATTTTCCGGGGTTGGGACAGCATCAAGACTTTTAGCTATGAAAAGACCGGACACGTTTATTTGTTTTGTAAGTAAAAACAAATCGCTTCTCTGCAAAGACTTTGGGATTCAACAAGCAAATATGGATTACGAAAGATATTGGACGGATGTGATCGTTAGTATATTTGACTCGGAGTGGTGGCTACATCCTTCTCCAAAGAATAACCAAGAAGAAAAAATTAGCGAGGCCAGAGCAGCCTTTTTAGACGCTTTATATTATGAGGGATAGTTGTTTGTATAGTAAAAAACTCTCAGGCTTTCTTACTATAACATTGCCTTTTCATTATTTTTTAATACATTCATATTATGAAAAAAGGACATTTAATCATCTTGATAATTTTACTTTCAAAATTATCATTCAGTCAAAATTGTAGCTGTGCAGATAATTTTGTTTGGCTCAAAGAAACGTTCGAAAAAAATGACGCAGGGTTTCAATATGTACTGGACAAGAAAGGCGAAGTAGACTATAAAAAGCATACAGACATTTATTCTGAGAAAGTAAAAACCATTACAGACAAAGAACTTTGTGCTAAGGCACTTTTAGAATGGTTACGCTATTTCCGTAGAGGCCATTTATGGTTGAAATCTTTAGCTAAAGCAGAGGTGTCTGAAAAGGAAAATGTAGATAATGACAAAATCCGAAAACAATTTAAAGACTGGGAAAAGTATGCGTATAATGAAAAGGAATTCAATTCCTACATTTCCCAATTAAAAAAGCCAACATTAGAAGGCATTTGGTCATCACCGCCCTATAAAATTGGCATAAGAAAAGTCAATGATGAATACATTGGGTTTGTTCTTGAAGCTGATGGTGTCTATTGGACAAAGGCGCAAGTTAAATTTAGAATCAAAGATGATAATAGCAAAATAAGCGGAACCTATTACATGAGGGATCACTCTGCATCAGAAATCAAAACCGCTAAATTTCTCGGCAACAATTATTTTAGTCTTGGTTCTTCCCTATTCAAGCGGATTGCGCCAATATTTCCTGCGGACAAATCTCTTGACTTGTCTTTTAAATTCGAATCCACGGAGATCCCTTTATTTGAAAAACTATCAAACACAACTGTTATACTCAGGATTCCCTCATTCGACGGTTCCGCCAAAAAACAAATTGATAGCATAATTGTCGCTAATATGGAAACCATTACAAAAACAGAAAATCTTATTATTGACTTACAGGATAACGGCGGCGGAAGTGACGGTAGCTTTGAAAAACTAATTCCTCTTATTTATACAAATCCTATACGGGTGGTTGGGATGGAGCTATTATCCACTCCGTTGAACAATAAACGAATGGAAGAATTTGCAAATAATCCAGATGCTTCACCAGAAGATAAAAAATGGGCAAGAGAAACTGCGGATAAATTAAATAAGAACTTAGGAAAGTTTGTAAACCTAGATAGTTCCATTGTGGATATTGAAACTTCAGATACAATGTATGCTTATCCAAAAAAAGTTGGTATAATAATAAATGGAGGATGTGGTAGTACTACTGAACAGTTTATTTTAGCGGCTAAGCAAAGTAAAAAAGTAAAGTTATTCGGAACGACAACTTTTGGAAGCCTTGATATTTCAAATATGTTTTCGGTTAAGTCTCCTTGCAATGATTTAGAATTAGGTTATTGTTTATCAAAGAGCTATCGTATTCCAGACTTTACAATAGACGGTAAAGGATTACAGCCCGATTATTATATTGACAAAGAAATTCCAAATTACGGGTGGATTGAATATGTAAATCAAATTTTAAACACTCCATAGCCTCATTCGATAATTATTTTTCTAACTGCTTTTTTTTCATTAGAAAGTATCTCGATCAAGTAAACGCCTTTTGGTTGTTGACTTAGATCGATGTACATATCGTTTATACCTGACACAGACCGTTCTTCTATTAATTTTTTACCCAAAATATTTCTAACAGTGATTTCTTTTAGTTTAGTCGAGCGAATTACAAATTTTCCTGAAGTAGGGTTTGGAAAAATATTGATCTTTTGGAATTCAGTAATTTCTTTTATTGAGGAAGGAATAGAGCCATTTTGAATAGCTGCAACAAAACAATTACTTGAAGAAGAAACATCCGGTGCGGGAAACTGATAAGCACTACCATGTAAAGAAACCGCTGCATCATAATTTATTCCAACATAGACTAATGAATCAGTAATCGCAAGTTCTCCACCCCAACAGTTGCACATCCCAAAGGTTATATGCTGTGACCAAATGTAATTCAGATTCTGATCGAGCTTTATTATTGCAAGTGCTTGTTCATTTGGTAATCGATCAAAGTGTATCGTATCATTGCCTATGCATAGCGAAGTATCAACTTGCGCTAATAAATAAACATTCCCATCGTCATCACTCTTCAGATCTTTTAACCAAAAAACCGTCGGATAGAGTGACTCAGGAAAACCAATATGTTTAATGTAATTACCTACTGAATCCGTTTTTATAATGTGATGAGTTCTTGTTGCCTTTGGAATGAGGAGTATATTATCATAAAAGCAGGAATCCCAACTATCCAAGCCCATATAAATATTGGAGTTGTTTGCTGTAAGCCCTTTTACAAACTGGTAATTATTGCCTCTTACAGCCTTAACCCATTTTGGATTCCCACTTATAGAGTATTTTGCAAGAAAGACGTCTGAAATGCTATTAGGAATTGTTGAAGCTAACGCCAAGGTATCGGAAATTCCTTCCAGCTTTAGAGTTGAGCCAAACCAAGAACCAGAAACCAAAAACCCATTGTTAGGTGCGTAAGTAATAGTGTTTGATCCTAAGCCATCGAAAGGTTGTTTTAAAGACCAGATATCATTTCCTGACGAATTCATTTTTTTCAAATGCGACTTAAAAGCATCATTATTATCGCAAGCAAGCTGATCAGTCCATGTAACAATAATTTCATCCGACTGAAAAGCGGTTACTGAAGTTCCAAGATCATCACAAGTGTCACCTTCATGCTTAAAAAAAACGGTCTTGCCATTCGCATCAAGTTTTGTAAGAAAATAGTCAAGAGTGCTCGCTGTCCTATGTAATGTGTCTGAGCCAATTCCAAAATAAGCATTGCCACCAAACTGACCAGTTATAAAGCAGTTTGAATATTTATCAATACTCATGCTTCTACCCCATACGCTTGATCCCCATCCTCCACCAATCCATTGCACGTTTCCTGTATTATCAAGCTTTGTCACAAAAGTATTCAGACCAGTAAAAGCAAATGGCCCGTTACTCGCATTAAAGGTAGTTTTGGTTTGGCTCCATCCCATAACATAAGGGAGGCCGGCGGAATTAAGCTTAAGACTCATCAATTGAGTCCCACTGTATGATGTAAATGGATAAGCCCATACCCAATTCTGCGCATGGGCAGTGATATTGAAAATACAGTATAATGAAAGTATAATTTTTTTCAACCTATCAGTTTTATACAAAATTAAGGTGAAAAATTTGTGCCAATTCCTTTCTTCGGTAAGAGCGTGTTTTAATAGCCAAAAGAGAGGCGAAAGAAGCTATTAAAAGTAATAGCAATACAAGTGGGTGCAAAATGTACTGAAAGGCGAGCTGATAAGGGGTAAATTAGTTGTCAGGACGGTTTTATCCGTCAAAAAACCGCTTTTAAGCGGGCAATTTTTAGCATATCTTTGTATAGACGGCTTCGACATTTAACCCCTCCGCCTGACAATACTATTTTGTTTTGTAATGTGGTTTCGACAGGCTCAACCACCAGGTTTCTACAGGCTCAAGTACCAAGTTACGAAAAGCTCAACCACCAAAGGGCGGCTGAGCTTATCGAAGCCTTGTTGTTTTATGAGTTTGTTTTTCTGATGGTTACTTTATCTGTCGCACTCCAAGTTTTGAATTCATTTGTATAATACAAGTAAGCGCTTGAAGCGGGAGAATCATACTCACCGGGCATTTCTGCTTTCAGGTCAAGATTGATTTCCTTCACTGCTTTAGGCCCTAAACCACGATAATAAATCGCAATATTATTTCCTTTAATTTCATAATAATCAAATACGTGTTTTTCCTGCAATTCTTTCAATTGCCATGGCTGTGCTGTAAATCCGGCAGGAATTCCAATAATAGCCATAGTGCTTGGAACATCTGTCGATTTTTTATTGATTAGGGTTGTTGTTAAGCGCACGGTTTCTCCAACACTGGCAACTTTGGATGAAAGTTTTGTTTTTAAATCAATGTTACATTCCGAGTCACTATTTGGTAAAGCCGTACTCCAATTAACAGCTATAGAGTAAGGCAACGGAGTTTTTACGCCAACATATTTAATTTTTATTTTATGTTTCCCTTCTCCTAAAACAAATTTTTCTAATCCGTCAACAGTAATTGCACCTTTATCGCCAGCTTTATAGCTAACTTCTTTGGCTTTTTTATTGTCAACAAAAATAACAATAGTGCCATCTTCTGTTGTCTTCTTGCTGAATTTAGCAAATTCAGTTAAAGCTTTAAGGGCAAGAATAGTTCCTTGTGTTGATGAAAATACACCGGACCCGCTACGGGTGGAAGTTAAATACTGAATGGAATTGTTTAATGCTACCCCACCTTTGTTCGCTGATTTCAACATAGCCATAATGGATAGAGCAGTAGTTTCAATCGTAAGGGAATTTCCTTGAGAGTAGGTGATGGAGTGTGAACTTCCGGTAAAACTACCATCAGCTGCTTGTTTGCTGAGTAATGCTTTTAAAGCTTCATCTCCTTTTGAATTTTTATTTAAAGAGTAAGCTGCATTTGATAACATGGCTAATAAATAGGGATCTTTAGTTTCCATGGCTTTTTTAAATGATTTATCAAATTCTTTCTCAATGTCAGAATAACCGGCTTCTGCTAATGCATAAACGATATAAGCATTTAATACATCTTCACTTATTCTTCCAAAATCATGGTAAGCATGTTGTTCTCTTTTAAATCCACCGTTGCCATCTTTTTTACTTAATAACCATTTGGCAGTTCTGTCCAGCATATTTTGATCAATAGACTGACCGGCCTTTTTCATATCCATAAATTCCATAATGCCATAGGCAGTTAATCCTTCATGTGCAGGATTAGCACCAAACCATTCATAACCTTTTTCCTTCGTTTCAAAAGTGGTTAATCTTTTATATCCTCTATCTAATAAATCAGTGGCTCTGGCTAAGGTTTTATTGTCTTTGCTGTCGGTATTTTTCATATAATCTAAAACCATGGCGTTTGGATATGCTGTACATGAAGTTTGTTCAAAACATCCATAAGGTTCTTGTAAAATTCCTTCTACACCTTTCATCAAGTCTGAAACTACATTTGGGAATGCATTAAAGCTTGCTTTTAAAGAACCATTTACTAATTTATTCACTTCAAATTCATATTCTTTTTCTACTTCTTGTCCGGCAAATGATGTTTGAACCGGGAAACCTTTAGGAGCAATTTTTATTTTTTGAGTAAAAGCGTCACCTAATCCACAAGCTTTGAATCCAACAGTAAATTCGCCGTAACCAATTTTATCAAGCACTTTATAGTCTAAATAAATGGTTTTGGCTGCGCCGGGCATAATGGTTTGAACCGGATTTAACTTTACCATTTCTTTTAATCCGTCAGGCGCTGTAATGCTTATAACGCCTCCTAGAGGTCCGTCGGTATTATTTTTTAAAGTTAATGGAATAGAAACAAAATCTTCTGTAGCTACTTCTACCGGAATTTTGGTGGTCATGGCAAAAGGGAGTTGTGAGAAAAAGGTTTTTTCTGTTCTTCCAATATTTCCATTGGATGCTATTCCTTCAACTGTTGTTCGGAATGAAGTAATGTCATCAGAAGCATAAAATTCAATTACTTTTTTTCCGGAGTAACCCACTTCAATGTTTGGATTCCAGTAAATAGTATTTCTGAAATCTGTTCTTGTTTCTACATTTTCTTGTTTATCATATTTAGGAGCCTGGAATTGGCGGGCCCGGTAATACACATTTTGAATGGGTTGACTGAAATCTTCTTCATCCTTTAATTCTGCCATGCCGCTTGCAAAACGATCGTCTCTTATTTTGCCGGCAGCAAGCATCATTTTTTCTTCTCCTTTTTTATCCATGTCTTTTGAAGCATTAATTTCTCTTATTAATTTTCTTTCTTGTTTATTTGCTTCTAAATTTTTTATGCCCTCATTTTTTCCTTTTAAATTGTCACGCAACACAGCTGCTTTTTTAAATTTAGCTCCACCCATTACAGCATCTAATTTTGGAGCAGCTTCCATGGCCATTTCTTCTCGGGGCGCTGAAGCAGGCACTGCCATTTCAGCTTCACTCCAAATACCGTTTCCGGCAGATTTTGATCGGGTCCAATGGTGATGGTTGTGTTGTACTTTATACAAGTACACAATTTGATTTTGATTGTAATCCATTACTTGTAGTGATTGCGGATAATATCCATCTGCTTTAATGTTTAACATTGTTGGACTAGATAAATCCAAATGATTGAATAGATAATTCCCATTTTCATCCGTTTTAGTTTCTTTCCCGGATGTGGATTTTACAAGCACATCATCAATCGGTTTTCCGGTATAGGCATCTAAAATAGATCCGGATACTATAGCTTTTTGCATAGGATAAATTACAGCAGGTAAATCATCTTCCATTAATTTTTCCCAGGTAAAACGTCTCCATCCTGAAGTCATCATAACATAATCCAAGGCCTGATCAGCTTTTAGTTCTTTGTCATTAAAATAAAACGCGGGCTCTTCAATTTTTCCGCCAATATCTTGTTGCAATAATAGTTGAGATAAAATATTTCCCGATTTATCATCGGCAAAAGATAAAAACTGATCATTCACCACAGCCATAGAAAGATTTGCAGGCATTGGTAGACCGCGCTCATCTTTAACCGTTAATGTCATTTTTACTTTTTCTCTGGGTAAATATTTTTCTTTTTCGGTTTCAACCGAAATGTTCATGTGCTTATGTTTATTCACAAAGGCTAATCGTTCTGCTCTTGCAATACCTTCTGAATCAAAAAGAGTAAGCTGAGCAACGCCAACCGGAAAATCTTGGGTAGAGAAAACAAATTTATTGGTGCCCGGTAATGCATCAATTAATGTAGAATAGTATACTTTTCCTCTTACTTGTGCTACTAAAGCCAAACCTTCTTTTTCGGTTGATTGAACAGTAACACCAATTTCACCTTCTCTTGAATTATCAATACCAATGGCATATCCTCTGTCCAAAACTTCAGGTAAAGCAAAAGTGGTTGATATCCCTTCGGGTTTTGTAATTTTTACAAAATATTTTTCATTGGGTTGTGGATTTATTTGAAAAGCGCCCATACCTTGGTGAAAACTTTTGAAAGAACTAATAGTGCTTCCCTTTTCAGTCACAACCACGCCTTCGATATCGGCCGGTTTGCCAAATTCATTTAATGCAGAAAAAGCAACTTTACTTTCTAATCCGTTGATTAAATCACCACCTTCAGGAAATAAAGTTAGTTTAATATTATTGAGTACAATTGGAATAGCCCTTGAAATACTTTCGGTGCTACCATTGTAATCTATCATTATGTTTAATAAACCATCATTGCTGCTTAATTTTTTTGGTAAACTAAATTTAATGTATTGTATTCCGTTTTCATCCGTTTCATCACCCTTCTCCAATAATTTTTCACCGTTTAAGTTAGCTACTAATTTTATTTTATGATTAGCCAGTGGTGTATTTTCGTTTGTATTCAATTCTAATTTAGCAATAACTTCATCGCCTGCACCAAATGCTTTTCTTTCAAAATCCAATTTCATTTTTAATGCCGGTAATACCACATCCTGAATTTGAATTTCTTTTATAAATGCATTTTCTTCCCCTTCATTTTTCATCCAGTTTGTATAGGCTTTAATTTTATACATTCCGCCAAGCGCTTCTTTATCTATTGAAAAATCGCCGGAGGCCTTTCCGTTTTTAGTTAGTACACTAATCTTTTTTTCAATAGTTCCTTTTGGATTAATTAATTCAAGGTGAACGATATCACTAACCTTTGAAGATTTTAAAGTAATACCATCGCGTACGTATGCGCTAATCCAAATATCATCTCCGGGTTCATACATGGGTTTATCTAATTGCAAATAAACCCGCTCTTCAGGTAAATGTGTATTGTACTCCGTTAATTTTTCTTTAATTGTTTTTATCAAATCATTTTCTATCATTGATTTGTAAATGCTGTTAGGGGTGAGCCAGGCCAAAGTTGCTGTTGCTGCAAAAGCAAGTGCAACAAGGGAGGAGGCTTTTTTTGTTTTACTGGTTTCCATATATTTTGTTTTTAATTGATTGCCGGTTTTGAAATTTAGATGCACAAGCTTTACAAATTCCATAAACTAAAGGATTAACTCTTTGTAACTAACTTATAATCTATGAATTACGTCTGTTCCGGCCTTTTTCAAAATCCTAATAAAACAAGTATCTTTGCCCTATCAATTCTTAAAAAATGAAAGATATTTTTGAAAAAATAAAATCCAACTTAGGCCCGATTGGTGAACACGCAAAAGAATCACATGGTTACTTTACTTTTCCAAAACTGGAAGGCGATATTAATCCTCACATGGAATTCAGAGGAAAAAATTTATTGAACTGGAGCTTAAACAATTATTTGGGATTAGCCAATCATCCGGAGGTTAGAAAAGCGGATGCTGATGCGGCACAAAAATACGGATTGGCTTTGCCGATGGGTGCACGTATGATGAGTGGGAATTCTACTTTTCATGAGCAATTAGAAGCCGAACTATCTGAATTTGTAAAAAAGGAAGATACTATTCTTTGTAATTTTGGTTATCAGGCCATGGTTTCCGCCATTGATGCAATTGTTGATCGCCATGACGTGATTGTTTATGATGCAGAAAGCCACGCATGTATATTAGATGGTGTTCGTTTGCATATGGGTAAGCGTTATGTATTTAAACATAATGATATTGAGGATTGCGTTAAGCAATTAGAAAGAGCTAAAAAATTGGCTGAACAAACCGGCGGTGGAATTTTAGTGATTACCGAAGGTGTATTTGGAATGCGTGGCGATCAGGGAAAATTAAAGGAAATTGTAGAGCTGAAAAAGAAATATAATTTCCGTTTGTTTGTTGATGATGCACACGGGTGTGGTACTATGGGTAAAAATGGTGGAGGTACCGGTGAAGAACAAAATTGCCAGGATGGAATTGATATTTATTTTGGAACTTTTGCTAAATCATTTGCCTTAATTGGTGGATACATCAGTTCGACTAAAGAAATTATTACTTTTTTACGTTATAATATGCGTAGTCAGATTTTTGCAAAAAGTTTGCCTATGCCTTTAGTAATTGGTGCTTTAAAAAGGTTAGAATTGATGCGTAATCACCCTGAATACAGAGAGAAGTTATGGGAAATTACCAGAGCTTTACAGGGCGGTTTACAGGAAGCCGGATTTAATATTGGTGATACTAACAGTCCGGTTACTCCCGTTTACTTAAATGGCAGTATACCTGAAGCTACCAATATGGTGATTGATTTACGTGAAAATTTTGGGATTTTCTGTTCGATGGTTGTTTATCCGGTTATTCCTAAAGGCATGATCATTTTACGTTTAATTCCTACCGCGGTTCATACCTTGGAAGATGTGAAATACACCATTGAGTGTTTCAGCAAAATTAAAGATAAGTTGTATGGAGGCGAGTATAAGGCTGACAAAATTAGAGAAGGCTTTTCGCAGAAACTATAAGAAAAAAATAAATCCCGGAAAATATTTCGGGATTTTTTTTGCTTACTTGCTTAACCGAGCTATTTGTTGCTGTTTTTAGGTCGCTAAAAAATTAATTTAAATTTTAACTGATAATTTTACCGTCTTCCATCTCAATAATACGGTGTGTACGAGCGGCAAATTCATTGTCGTGTGTTACAATTAAAAGTGTTTGATTGAACTCTTCGGTTAATTGTTTAAATATGGAGAAAACGTTTTCGCTATTTTTTTTATCCAGGTTTCCGGTTGGTTCATCACCCATAATAATTAAGGGATCATTAATTAGCGCTCTGGCTATGGCCACTCTTTGTTTTTCTCCACCCGAAACTAAATTTGCATTTTTTTTGGCCAAGTGTTCAATTCCCAATTTTTTTAGTTTTTCCATAGCACGATACTCCACTTCCTGGTTTGAGAATTTCCCCAATTTTAAGCCCGGAAGCATTACATTTTCCAATACCGAAAATTCATTTAATAAATAATGAAACTGAAAAACAAAACCTATTTTTTCATTTCTTATTCGAGAAAGTTCTTTTTCTGTTTTGTTTTGTGTTGATTCTCCATCTATCAACAATTCACCATCAAAATCCGTATCCATGGTGGATAGTATATAAAGTAAGGTAGATTTTCCGCAACCCGATTTTCCAATTATGGAAACAAACTCACCTTTGTTTATTTTAAAGCTCAAATCTTTTAAAACTGTAATGGTTACAGGATCATGAAATTCTTTGATAATATTTTTAGCTTCAAGTACAGTTTCCATTTTTTATTTCCCTCTGATAATAGCCACCGGATCAATCTTACCAGCTTTTTTGGCTGGAAAGAAACCGGCGAAATAGGTAGTGATAATTGAAAAGGTAGCGGCAATAAAATAAAACACAATACTGTAATTTACCGGAAATGTTTTAATGGATGGAATAGAAGCGGCCTCAAAAGGAATATGGTCAATGCCGTAGGATAGAAAGAAACCAAAGATTAAACCACTCAGTCCTCCGGTAACACCAATGATTAAGGCAATTAGTAAAAAAATATATTTTACATCTTTACCTGAAAATCCGGTTGCTTTTAAAATAGCAATGGAATCCATTTTTTCAAAAATCATCATATTTAAAATATTATAAATACCAAACCCCGCTACTACCAATAAGGTAATCCCAACGGCATAGGATATAATAGAACGTACACTACTTCCGGTTTCAAATTGGGCATTGGCGGTTTGAATATCTTCCGCATCTATCGCAAATTGTTGTGCATATTCTTTCGCTACGGTAGGGGCAAGGTTTAGGTCTTTTAATTTTATCTGAATGTCAGTAATGTAATTATTGCTTTTACCCAGTAATTTTTGAGTGGTTGCCAATGAAGCGTAACTATTAATTTTATCAAGTTCAGCTAAACCCGATTGAAATGTACCTACTACTTTTAGTGGAACTCGTTCGCCTAATGTTGATGTAATAAAAACAACATCTCCAACATTCACCATGAGTTTTTCGGCTAACACTGTTCCTAGAATTATACTATTTGAAACTGTTTTTAAATCAGAACTGTTACCGTTTATTATATATTCCTGAAAGTGAAAGAGACGAATTTCTTCTTCTACATCAATTCCATTTACGGTTCCGTTAATTTCTATGGCACCATCATTATAAAACACAGGCGCCATTATTTTTGGAGCAACACCCAAAACACGTGGATCGGTTAAAACGGCTTTTATTATAGCTAAGCTATTGTAAATTTCTTTTCGGTTATTGCCTGAGCGCACAGAGCTCACAAAATTATGTTGATTTGGCGCGGAACTTTTTAAATCTATGGGTTGTGTAAGACTAGGTTTTACATCTTTAAATAAGCGTACATGTGCAGTTCTGTTTAATATTAATCCATCGAGCATGTCGTTAAGGCCAGCCATAAAACTCAACAAAGTAATAAACATCATGATACTGAATGTTACTCCAACCGCCGCTACAATGGTTTGTTTAAGCCTGGCGCCAAGTAAGGAAATTGCAATTTTATAAATTAATTTGTACTTCATTAATCCGGCTTGCGAATTTTATCTTCTGCTTGTAATCCGCTTGTTATCTCCACTTTTTTGTAGTCCATTAACCCGGTTGTTACTTTTTTCAATTCCTTGCTTTCTAACATTACCGCGGTATCACCCAACAGATAAATTCTGGGTATAGTTAATACTTTATCTTTTTCCTGTATTAGTATATTGGCTTCAACCGTTAAATTGGGGTAAATGGTTTCAGGCAATTGTTTAAATTCAGCTAAGATTTTAAACGTGCGGGTTTTTTCATTCATGATCGGATCAATTTTAGTTACCACCGCATCAAATATTCTTTTTTTATAACTATCCATCGTTACAAAAACTTTCTGCTCTAATTTTATTTTGGTAATGTCATACTCATCTACCAATAATTCAATTTCAAAATTTTGATCATCTCCTATTACGGCTATCGGGCCTTGCGTGGTTACCAATTCTCCTTTTTCTTTTAAGAGGCTGTAAAGCTTCCCTTTTACTGAACTCTTAATGATAAAGTCAGACTCATTCGAATTGCTAATTTCCAGATTATTGAGGGCTTGTTGTTCGGTAAATTCTAATTGTTTTTTTAAGTCGTTGTATCGTAAAAGTGAATTGATATAATTAGATTTCGAATTTTTAAATAACAATTCTTTTTGTTCCAATTCATTTTTACTTCCAATTTGCTGTGCCCATAAGTTTTGTTGTCTGATAAAGTTGATGGAATCTGATTTATACTTTGCTAGAGCCAATTCGCTTAGGTTTTTCAATTCAACTACTTTTTCTCCGTTGGAGTTAATACTAGCCAAGTTGGCAGCAATTTTGGCATTAGCTGCGTTCATGCGGGAAGAGAAATTTTTTATTTTAAGGATGGAGTCGTTCGGTTGTACTAATTCTCCCTCTCGGACATATATTTCTTCAATTATTCCGTTTACTGTTGAGAAAACCTGATATTGATTTTTACTTTTAATGTTCCCGGATGCATAAACAGATTCTGTAATTTTTTCGAGGGTAGGGGAAATCAGCTCTGTTTTATCACCGCAAGATACGATAAGCAATAAAATGGATAGGTAAGTAACAATTAATCGCATGGTAATGATATGATGGTACAAAGTTAAGCAAAATAAAAAGGACTGATTTGACCGATATCATACCATATGTAAATTAGTTATTTGTCGGGGTGGCCGATTAGCTACGCTGATCCGGATAGGGGAAGTTCAAATACCAAAAGCCTTTTTTGCTGACGCAAAAAGTTCTTTTTTGTTCAATCGAATCGAATGAGCAAGCTCCTTCTCTTCTCTTAAACAAAAAAGCCCTTCACTGTCGTGAAAGGCTTTTGTTATTTGTCGGGGTGGCCAGATTAGCTACGCTGATCCGGATAGGGGAAGTTCAAATACCAAAAGCCTTTTTTTGCTGACGCAAAAAGTTCTTTTTTGTTCAATCGAATCGAATGAGCAAGCTCTTCTCTTCTCTTAAACAAAAAAGCCCTTCACTATCGTGAAAGGCTTTTGTTATTTGTCGGGGTGGCCAGATTAGCTACGCTGATCCGGATAGGGGAAGTTCAAATACCAAAAGCCTTTTTTTGCTGACGCAAAAAGTTCTTTTTTGTTCAATCGAATCGAATGAGCAAGCTCTTCTCTTCTCTTAAACAAAAAAGCCCTTCACTATCGTGAAAGGCTTTTGTTATTTGTCGGGGTGGCCAGATTCGAACTGACGACCTCCACATCCCAAATGTGGCGCGATACCGGGCTACGCTACACCCCGCTTGCATTTTGTTTTTTATTGGTATTAACAGGACATGCAAATCCTGTACTTCTCAAAATTGAGATTGCAAATATACATTTTTTTGATGTTTTCACAATATTTTAATAATTCTACCCCGAATAAAACTAGCATTTTCTATTTATATCGTAACTTTATCCAATTATGCAGGAACAAATCCTCATCCTCGATTTCGGCTCTCAATACACGCAACTCATTGCCCGCCGTCTTCGCGAAATTAATGTGTATTGTGAAATCCATCCGTATAATAAAATACCAAGCATATCTCCTGATATTAAAGGGGTTATTTTGTCCGGTAGCCCACATAGCGTTCGGGAAGAGAAACCTTTAATGCCCGATTTAACTGCTATAAAGGGAAAATTACCTCTTTTGGGCGTTTGTTACGGGGCTCAGTTTTTAGCGCATTTTTATGGGGGTGAAGTGGGAAAATCCAATTCCAGAGAATATGGCAGAGCTCATTTGCAGGTAAAAGATAAAACCTGCCCTCTATTTGAAGGTATGTCTGAAGAATCTCAGGTTTGGATGAGCCATGCTGATACTATTCTTAAAATTCCGGATAACTACAGCATCACCGCAAGTACACACGATGTAAAAGTGGCTGCTTATCGTATAAAAGATGAAAATACCTACGCAATTCAGTTTCATCCCGAAGTTTATCATACTACCGAAGGTTTAGCTCTTCTCAGAAATTTTGCATTCGGAATTTGTGGATGTAAAGGAGACTGGACACCTGCTTCTTTTGTTGAAACAACCGTTGCAGATTTGAAAAAACAAATCGGGAATGATAAAGTTATTTTAGGATTAAGCGGTGGCGTGGATAGCAGTGTTGCTGCCATGTTGTTGCATAAAGCAATAGGCAAAAATTTGCATTGCATTTTTGTAGATAATGGCTTACTCCGAAAAAATGAATTTGAAAGTGTATTGGATTCATACAAACACATGGGTTTAAATGTGAAAGGTGTTGATGCTAAAAATAAATTCTATACCGCTTTAAATGGTCTTTCCGACCCTGAACAAAAACGCAAAGCTATAGGTAAAACTTTTATTGATGTATTTGATGAGGAATCAAAAGTGGATAAAGATGCTAAATGGTTGGGCCAGGGAACAATTTATCCGGATGTGATAGAAAGTTTGAGCGTAAAAGGACCTTCTGCAACTATTAAATCTCATCATAACGTAGGCGGATTACCCGATTACATGAAACTAAAAATAGTTGAGCCTTTACGTAGCTTGTTTAAAGATGAAGTGAGAAGAGTAGGACATGAAATGGGACTCGATAAAAATTTATTACAACGTCATCCTTTTCCAGGTCCGGGTTTAGCCATTCGCATTCTTGGCGATATAACCGAACAAAAAGTTAAATTATTACAAGAAGTAGATGCCATCTTTATTGATTCATTAAAGGCACAAAATTTGTATAATCAGGTTTGGCAGGCCGGTGCTATTTTACTACCTGTTCAAAGCGTTGGTGTTATGGGCGATGAACGTACTTATGAAAATGTGGTTGCTTTACGTGCGGTGAGCAGTACGGATGGTATGACGGCTGATTGGTGCCATTTGCCTTACGAATTTTTGGCCAAAGTGAGTAATGATATCATTAATAAAGTGAAAGGTGTAAATCGTGTGGTGTACGATATTAGTTCTAAACCTCCTGCAACCATTGAGTGGGAATAATATTTTTCTTAATTTGAATTTAAACCTTAAATATTTTTTGCTCGTAGTTGGATTTTTAATTCAGTTGAATATTCAGGCGCAAACCAAATCTACGGTTATTAAAAATATTGATGGAGTAGAGTATTATATTCATAGTATCGAAAAAGGTCAGAGTTTATACTCTCTCTCTAAATTATATAATGTTCCGTTAGATGAAATTTATTCCTTGAATCCGGAAGCAAAGGTGAGCACAAAACCCGGGCAAGAACTGAAAATTCCGGTACGTATTCCGAAAATTGCGGTCATTACTCCTACGGCAAGTACGCAAAATATTAATTCTGTTAATGAAATAGACTCCACCAAATACAAAGTATATAAAGTCGCTTCCAAAGAAACAATCTATGCCATCACCAAAAAATTTAAAATTTCAGAAATAGAATTAAAAAGATGGAATCCGGGCTTAAATGCACAAACTTTAAAAGAAGGACAAGTTATTATTGTGGGAGAAAAGAAACCATCCTCCATTCGCTCTGTAGAAATGGCCACGGTAGCTTCTGTTAATTTAAATGAGAAAATGCCGGTTGCCGATACCAATAAAATTGTAATTCGAAAAGAAAAAAAGAATGCCTATCAATTGGCTTTACTATTGCCCTTCCGTTTTGATGAATTAGAAAATGTGGATGTGCAGGCCTTGGTTAAAAATAAATCCAATTTCCCTTCTATTCCTTCCCTGGCGCTTGATTTTTATTTAGGATTTAAACGGGCAGTTGATTCTTTGAGCAAACCCGATTTTTCATTGAGCGTTAATTTATACGATATTGATGATAAAGATTCCGCCAAGCTGGCGCAAACGGTAGTGGATCCTAAATTTGAAAAAACCGATTTTATATTCGGGCCGCTGCATATTTATGGATTTAAGCCTATGGCTAAAATGGCTAAAGATTTCCAAACTCCAATTGTTTCCCCTTTAACATCTCAAAATAAAATATTGTTCGATAATATTTTTGTTTCCAAAACAAATCCATCGCAATTTACTTTAATGGAAGAATTGGCCGATTACTGCATAGATTCCTTAATTAAAACGAGCGAAAAAATTATACTTGCGGTATCTTCTATGAATGATAAACGCGAACAAACTTTTGTAAAGGCTTTTAAAAAATATTATAACGATAAACAATTACTAAAAGGAAAAACTTTAAAGGATACCATTCAGGTGGTGCGCGGGTTAGTCGGAGTTAAAGGGGCATATAAAAGCGATGTGAAAAATATAGTAATTGTTTTGAGTAGTAATGAAGTTTTTATTTCTGATTTTACTACACAATTAGCCATTTTTGCACAGAAAAAAGACATTACGCTGTGCGGATGGGAATCGGTTTCATCACTCGAAAATATTGATCAGGAATACCTCAATCAATTGCATTATACCTTTCCTTGTCAATACAATTTAACCAATACCGGCGCTTATAAAAATATGGTGGATGAATATAAAGCCGATCAAAATGCGTTTCCAAGTGAATATTTTTTCATTGGTTTTGACATGGCTATCTATTATTTAAATTTATTAAAACTACATGGCCCGGGTTACGTGATTTACCTCGATCAATTTCCGAGCGAAAGCAGTTATATGCGATTTAAATTTGTGCATCCCGATAACAATACCGGATTTGATAACCGCGGTGGTTATATTTTTACCTATACCGATTATTCCCTGCGCCTAACAGGATGGAAATAGAAAGGACGCATATTGCAGACTGGTTAAAAAATTTGCAGGACCAAATTTGTACGGCCTTAGAACAAGCCGACGGCAAGGCAAAATTCATAGAAGATAATTGGAAGAGAGAAGATGGTAGCCAGCCGGATAGGCAGGGAGGAGGAGGAAGAACCCGAATTATTCAAAACGGAAAAGTCATTGAAAAAGGAGGGGTGTTGTTTAGCGAAGTATTTGGTAAGGCCCCTGAATTTTTATTTAAAGAGAAAGAACATTCCACGGCAGAGGCACAAAGCAACGAGCATCAGTTTTATGCTACCGGAGTAAGTATAGTCATTCATCCTGAAAGTCCCCGAGTGCCCATCATTCACATGAATGTGCGATATTTTGAATTGAGGAATAAAGAAAATTTAATTGTACAAAAATGGTTAGGTGGTGGAATTGATTTAACCCCGCACTATGTGGTGGAAGAAGATGCTAAATATTTTCATGGGGAATTAAAAAAAGTGTGTGATAAGCATCAGGCAGAATATTACCAAGCACATAAAAAATGGGCAGATGATTATTTCTTTATCACCCATAGAAAGGAAACCCGGGGAGTAGGCGGAATATTTTTTGATCGTTTAAATGAAGGAGGCGGCATGAGTTTTGAAAAAAATCTGAGCTATTGGAAAGACGTAGGCAGTTTGTTTGCGCCGGTGTACTGCGAATTAATAGCCCGGAATAAAAGTAAAAGCTATAATGAACAAAATAAACAATGGCAGTTATTGCGCAGAGGAAGATATGTGGAGTTTAATTTGGTTTATGATAAGGGAACAAAGTTTGGTTTGGAATCTAACGGACGTGTAGAATCTATTTTAATGAGTTTACCCAAAACAGCAGGCTGGGAATACAATTTTTCACCCGAAAAAACCTCCGAAGAAGAAAAAACACTTTCTTATTTGAAAAAGGGTGTAGAGTGGGTGTAGTTAAATCTTAAAAATTTTCTAATTCATTGTTCATTTTATTTTACTAAGTGAAAATTAATTTGATTTTCAGATTTATCTTTTATGTATTGTGCACTCACAAACTTATAAGCTGGATAACCTGCCGACTTAAATGAACAGCCCAAGTAATATTTTTTAAACTTTTTCCTTTTAAACGAAAAAAAGTAATTACCGTTTTCATCAGTACGGGTCGTATTTAAATATTTAAAGTCGCCAGAACCAATTAAAATGTACAATTGTATAGTAGCATTGGCAATTGTTGCACCATTTTTATCGTAAACTGTACCAGTACAATTTGTAGTTTTTTGACAAGAAGAAAAAAGCAACATGAGTAAAAAGATGAAAGTATAACATATGCTTTTCATTTTTTACTTTATTAAAATAATGTCTTTTATATTTACTGCGCCTTTAACCAAAGTATACTCACAGAATTTAGAGTCGAAATCACAAGTAACACAGTAAGAATTATTTTTTTTGGCGTCGAACGAAAATTCATAATAACCACTTGAACCTGTAGTAGCGTAACTAAAGCTTTCTGCATAATCACGATCTTTTGTAATTAACAAATCAACAGAGATATTCGTGACTGGTTGTCCGGATGCAGAATACACATATCCCTTACAAATTGTTTTTTTTGTACAATTGGTTAAAATAGAAATTAAAAAAATCAAATAAAGTAGTCTTTTCATTTTTTAAGGTTGTGCATAAAAGGTGCCATTTGAAATTGCAAGTGTACTAGAAGGATTTGAACTTAAGGTCATTATAGCCGAAAATGTACCGGCATAAATATTGTTGGGTCTATCATACTTAGTAACATTTATAGTGCCGGATTTAGAGATATACGTCACTAAATTAATGCCTGGAGAACCATAATTTAAAACAAAGCGGTTAATTGTACTAACAGTTGAACTATCATGCGAAAAATTACCAAGACCATTCACTTTTAAGGTGAAACCAAAAGAGATACTGTCAGTTTGAGAATAGGCATTAAGCATTAATAATGAATCTATGCCTTGCGTTATTAAAGGAGCACAATTCATATCGCTTGTATTAAAATTACTATTTCCAAGCATGCATGAAAAATTTTGACTAATAATTTGTTGTGTTTGGTTGCTTTGATTTACGCTACTCTTTTTATCTTTTTTACTACATTGAATTAAGACTGATAATAGACTCATTAAAAAAAAGTATTTATTTATCTTATACATGATTTAATTCTTAATTATTTTTTTTGAAATTTTGGAGTCGTCTTTAAATATAAATTTAAGGAAATATACACCATTAGCAAAAGATTCTATATTTACCTCTTTACTAATTAATAATTCAAATTCTCTTCCACTTAAATCAACAAGATTTAGTTGTTTAATTTCGTCGAATAAATTTTCCGGTAAAGAAATTGTTATTTTGTCTTTCGTTGGAATTGGTGAAATATTAAAGTATTCTTCAGTTTTTAAATAATATTTTTCTTTATATTGTTCCATTGTTTTATTAAATTCTGATTCAACAATAGAATCTATTTTAAATTCAGTTTGTTTTAAAAGCGAATCTTTGGAAGGAGTCTGCCTTTGATAAAAGTCATTCCACAGTTTATTTTCATTTTGGTCTGGCCTAGCCTGATTTCCACAATCAGTTATTCTCATTTCGACATAAGTATCCCCCTCAAAAAAAGCGTCCCCTAAAATTGCAATTTCATCAGTGGCTAATAGAATAACAGGGATGTCTCGCCAATCAGGACCTGCGCCAGGGACAATAATACTTCCTGGTTTATATTGCCTAAAATTATTATTTATATTCGAACAACCTACACTCAAATTTCTACCAGTTAATATTCCTGTGTTATATGAAATATTATCTAAATCATTTAATGTGCAAACTGATTTATCAACTCCGCAACAAAAAGGTTGATAAACCCGAACATAATCTACTAACATATCTAAATTTGCTTGTTGATAATTTAAGAAATCATGATTCTTATAAGTAGAATTAGCATTGTTGTTGATTACTAAACTCATTGCATTCCCCTTTTTTGGAAAGTATGAATCTTGCCTTATTTGACTTGCCAAATAAGGTTGCGGTGGTTGGGGGGGTGGCCAAGAAACAATATTTGGAAGCCACCATGGTCTTGGCCCATAATTTATATATGGAATGGTAGGTAAAAGGTTATCAGGCAATCCTTGAATTTCCTGACAATTATAAGTGAATCGAGGATCAAAATTACTAGCAGAAAAATTCCATACACAACTTTGAACGAAGTTGAAGCCAAGAAAGTACTTAGCGGCATAGCCCACTGGAATTCCGTCTACTGAAATTTTAACTTCATAGTCGTTCCAATCTAATTTATATAAATGCCAATCATTAATAGCAAAAGGATATTTATCACCGGTTTTACATCCTTTTGTATTGTTCGGACCCGTATGAATAGTCATTTGATGATAATCATAAGATTCGCAAATACTATTAGGGCTTACATCGTCATCAAAAAATTCGAAAATATCAATTTCAGCATAATTATCTAATTTATTACCTAATAACCAAAAAGCAGGCCACATTTTATTTACAGTTGGAACTTTTATTCTTGCTTCAAAAACTCCCGTTCTAAATCGCGAAAGACTACTAATCATTCCGGAAGTGAATGGATAGTTAAAAGAGCCATTATTATTTATTCTTGGCACATTTTCAATAATAAATGAAAATGTGGCTATACCATTATTTAGTTTTATATTATGATTAGTTATTGAGTCAGTTTTTATGTTGTGATAATATCCGTCTTTAAACCATGTAGATTTCTTATTCACATCATTCATACCTCCAAAATCATCATCATGTGTATATCCAAGCGTAAATCCCCATTTATTAGGCAAATCAAAATTATGATCAAAATTCTCCACCAAAACAGGATATAAATAATTGCAACCTGCTTCTAACCCACAGTTTTCCGTATATAAATCTTTCACCTTGACTTGATTTTCACATTCTGTTTTTGGTTTAGACAATACACGAGGGAAAACAAAAGGTCCTTGTGCATTTGTATTATTAATAAAATAAATAATACAAATTATTATCAAGTAAGTTAATCTCATTTTCCTTTTAGAATTTTAATTTCATTCTCCAAATCAATCACATGTAAGTAAAGCAGTTCTATTTTTTCCAACAACTTTGCATCCATTTCATTCACATTATAACCATTTTGAATTACTTCTTCTTCACTGGGCATGCCAGGCAAATGTTTTTGTTTATCGATAAATTGTTTAACATCTTGTAATTTTTCTTTTCTATTTTCAGTAAAGACAAAATCAGACCATGTATCGGGTTTAAGTATATATAAACTTCTTCCTACAATCTTACCATCAACACTTAACATTGCATCAGTGTGTGGTTGTTTTGGTTTAGAAACTCCTATTCTAGTTCTGCCATCACCATCAACCTGAAAGCTTGAGATAGAGTCCGTTTTGTTATAAACTGAATAAGCAATTCTGTTTTTCTTTACTTTAGACCTCACACCATCACCATCCTAACCGTCAACATTGAACCGAGATGATTGAGCTTCATTGATAGCGCCAACAGTCATTCTTCCATCATCTCCTATGAAAAAAAGATAATTAAAGCTGTTTGGGCTACCACTTGGTTTCCAAAAATTTAAACCAGGAATGGAGGAATTTCCAGCGTTCAGGTATTCAATACCCCAATCACCATTAGGGCTTCCGCCATCAAAAACTACTTGAGGGCCACCAAAAGAATTATTATTGCTCAAACGCAAAACACCTTCATTAAAATGATATTCTTTACCATTGGTGCTACCAGGATTTGAAATGCCAAATCCAATTTTTCCATCTGGCTTAATAAATAAGCGGCTTTGATTGTTAGCTTTCAAAATAAAGTCATAATTATCACAGGTTCCTATATTATTAGGAATTGGAGAATTAATTAATGCTGAAATATTATTTCCACCATATGTCCAAGATGGAGCGTTGTCGTAGCAAAGCCAATTAGCTGGAAGCGAAGGTCCCTTAAATAAATTACCATTATTATCGCTTAATATTTGTGAAATACCCCCACCTGATAAAGTGGCCATTTGTACCGCATTACCAAAAACAGCAGGGCCGTTTGCAAATAATGAACCTGCTATATTAACGTCTTGCTGTGCTGTAACATCATCAACAACCGTTAGTGTTGAATTTACAGTCATGGATTGAGTTTCCATTGAACCCATTGCTGTAATAGTATTATTTACTTGTATATTATTACAGGTAAATGTGGGAGGTACTTGTGCGATTATTGTGTAATTAATCAGCGATAATATAATAGCCAAAACTGATTTATGACTTAATCTAAGAGCTTTTAAGCTGAGGGGGGGGGGTAAATTGTATTTTCATGATTTTTGTTTCTTATAACGAAGTTATAGTATTTTTTTGAAGAAACAAATGAAACTTATAGTATTAACAAATAAGTATGTAAGATTTTACAGGTTTTCGTAAAAAAGTATTTAGGGTTAGTATAGTTTCAAAGCAAACCCAAGCCAGTAAGAATGCCTTAAGCACGTATTAAAAGTGAATGAATAGTATTTAAATATTAAAAATTTCTTACATTTAGTAAATGAAGAGAATTCATACTTTTTTAAATGCATTTTTTATTGGGCTTCTTATTTTAGGATTTAACTCCTGCAAAAAAGGACACTATGGCGATTGCTTTAAATCCAACGGTCCCATTGTGAGTGAAACACGGGTGCCGGGAACATTTACTCGAATTATAACGGAGAATAAAATTGATGTAGAAGTTTTGCAGGGAAATGAATACAAAGTAGAAGTGATTGCCGGTAAAAACATTATTAAACATATCCTAACTGAAATACAAGGCGATACTATTTTGAAAATTGAGAATACCAATCGCTGTAATTTTGTGCGCGGTTATAAAAAAAATATTCAAGTTAAAGTAACCATGCCTTATCTTTCCTGGATTGGTAATTATGGTGTAGGAACCATACGAATTAATGCTGCGTTTAAACAAGATTCCCTGCTGTTTGTGCGCAATGAAAATTCAGGCGATACTTATATTTCCGGTCAATATAAAACCTTAGCCACCAGCTCGCATGGAAATGGGAATATTTTATTAAGCGGTTCGGCTAAAGAACTTTTTGTGTATATGAAAGGAACCAACTTTACCTACGCTGAAGACTTAATAGTGAGTGATTATGTTTTAATAGATTCTTATAGTATTGGCGATGCATACATCAATTTAGCAAACACTAAAACTTTTAATTATAATCTTTGGAAATCGGGAAGCATATACTATTCCGGTAATCCACAGGCCTTGGTAAATTTAAGTGCCGGCGAATCTTTAGGCAAGGGGAAATTGGTAAAGTTGGATTGAACGAGTGGCGATTAATTAACCCTTTTTAAATTTAAATACCACAAAAAGCATAAACAATACCGGAAGCGAACTCAACACCATGCCTAAATAGCCTTTAGGATAACTCTCTTCTTCGTAAAATCTTCGCTGATTTAAAAAAATATTAATGCCTGAAAGTATAAATCCCAAAATGGATAAACCTATGCCCATGTACAAATTCTGGATTCTGAAAATACAAATAGCGGCAAAAATTCCAACTAGTATAGAGGCATATCCCAAAGCGTAATACAGCACTCTGATATTCATTATTCAACAAAAAAATTCATTAGTCTTCTCCGTAATTTACTGGAGTAAGTTTGATACTGCCAATCGCTGTGATTGTTGGTGGCATTAATGCATTTACCGAATTGTTTAATGCGGTATTTCATTTCTTCATTCAGTAAATTAAAGAGTTCAAAGGCTTCGTCAAAGTCGGCAGCGTTATCTTTTATTCGGGCAAAATGATCTTCCAAACTTTGTTCTAAAACAATTTGAGGTTTTAATCCTTTGCGCAAGGCCATCATGTATTTATCCCGCACAATAAACGATTCGGCACTGGAATTTAAAAAACGTTCTTTAATTTCCGCCGGCATTTCGTAATCGTTCTCCAATTCATAATCCCACTCATCTTTATAACGATGTTCTAAATACAAATGCGGAGCAACAAAAACATGTTTCCAATCTATCGGATATTGCCATAAATTAAAACGGCGGGAATTGTTTCCTAAATCAATTATTTTAAATTGTTTTTTAGTTGGGAGTACGCGACTACCTCTACCAATCATCTGATGATAAAGGGTAAGTGATTTGGTGGCGCGGTTAAGCATGATAGTTTCCACTTCCGGTTCATCAAATCCGGTGGTTAATATACTTACCGAAGTTAAAATTCCGTTTTTGGTATTTCTGAACCATTCTAAGGTTTCGGCTCTATCCTTATCCGAAAAAGTACTGTCTAAATGCCGAACCGGTAATCCTTTTTTCTTAAACGTTTCGTAAACGGCAATGCTGGTTAAAATTCCCGCATTAAAAATTAAGGTTTTTGTGCCCTGCGCCACTTCCTCATAAGCCTCCAGTAATTTTCCCTGCATAATGGCTTGGGTATACAACATCTCATGCGAGCCTACGGTAAATTCCCCATTATTACCCACGCGCAGTGTACTTAAATTTACATCATAACTGTACGTATTGCCCTCACATAAATAACCCTGCGATATTAAAGCCGAAATACTTTCTCCAACAATCAAATCACTGTAAGTTTGATAGAGTGGTAATTTTTTATTGCTGCTTAAAGGCGTTGCAGTAACCCCTAAAATAGTTACCTCGTTAAAGTAATGAAATATTTTACGGAAGGAATTATTGTGAGCTTCATCCACAATAACCAGACCTATATCTTCTAAAAACTGATCATTTTCCTGCAAACGGTTATTGAGTGTTTCTACCAATGCGGTGAAACTTTGATATTCGGTTTGGTGGGGCAATTGTTTTACTTCGCTATTGATAACTTTGTTTTTAATGCCCAATTCAGCCAATACATCCGAAGTTTGTTTACTCAACTCAATACGATGCGTAAGAATGAGCACTTTTCTTCCTGTTTTTTCAATAAAACGCCGGGCTATTTCAGAAAAAATGATGGTTTTACCCCCGCCTGTTGGTAATTGAAAAAGTAAATTGGCATTGGGGGGCAGTTCAAGCAATCTCGAAAAAATGGTATTCACCGCATTTTCCTGAAATGGATAGAGTTTACGCGGTTCTGTACTGGTTTGTTCTTCAATAGCCATAAAAAAAAGCAAAGGCGAATATACGGTTTTATTGAAGTAAATCCAGCAAAAAAATCATAAATATCTATTTAAGATTTTAACAGCATATTTCCATTTGTTTATAAAAGTTTATCTTCGTTGCGCATGTCATTTACCCGTAATAAATTTTTCTTAAGTTTTTTATCGGCGTTGCTACTTACACTTTCCTGGCAAAAAAATCTGAGTTTATTTTCCTTTATTGCTTTTATTCCTTTATTGTTGATAGAGCATGAACTTTCGGGCAGCACGGCTTCACGTAAAAAATTAAAAATATTCGGCTTTGCTTATTTCACATTTTTATTGTGGAATATTGGGGTAACCTGGTGGGTATATTACGCCAGTGCCGAGGGCTCTTTAATGGCTTTTTTCCCCAATGCCTTACTCATGTCGATTGCCTTTTTAATTTTCTCCAATGTAAAATCCCGCATCAAAAACACAAAAGCTATTTGGCTCTTTGTTCCTTTTTGGTTGGCTTTTGAATACGGACACTCCGTTTGGGACTTAGCCTGGATTTGGCTTAACCTGGGTAATGTTTTTTGTTACAACACTTCCTGGGTGCAGTGGTATGAATTTACCGGCGTTTCAGGTGGAAGTTTATGGATTTTGTGTACTAACGTGTATTTATTTCAATTGCTCATTCATAATCAAATCAAGCAAAAAAAGTCCCAACTCATTTTTGCAGGAATTTTAATTTTACCTGTACTATTTTCGTTTGTCATTTTAAATATTCGCAGACCTTTACAAGAAAATAAAAAAACTGCGGTCATTGTGCAGCCCAATATCGATCCCTATAACGAAAAGTTTGATTTGGACTATCAGGCTCAGTTTTTAAAAATGTTACGCTTAATTGAAGGAAAAATAAATCAACAAAGCGATTATTTGGTGTTGCCTGAAACATTTATTACGGGTATTGATTGGTACGGTGTAAATGAAAATAATTTAAATAATGCTGAAGAAATATTATGGTTTAAGGATAGTTTGTTAAGCAAATATCCGAATTTGAATATTATTGTGGGTGCCAGTAGTTATTATGTTTATGAAAACGAGAAAGAAGCGAGTGTTACGGCACGGCGCGATAAAGCAGGCACTTATTTTGATTGTTTCAACACCGCATTTTTAATTAATGCTAAAGGAGTACAGTTGTATCACAAATCAAAACTGGTTCCGGGTGTAGAGCGTATGCCTTTTCCGGCCCTGTTTAAACCCCTCGAAGAATTTGCCATTGATTTAGGCGGAACTACCGGAAGTTTAGGTACACAAAAGCAAAGGAGTAATTTATACGATTTATCCAATATCGGTATTGCTCCGGTAGTTTGTTATGAAAGTGTGTTTTCTGATTATGTTTCGGATTATATCCGCAATACCGCTGATTTTATTTTTATCATTACCAATGATGGTTGGTGGAGTGATTCACCCGGACATATTCAGCATTTAAATTACGCCCGCTTAAGAGCCATTGAAACCAGAAGGCAAATTGCCAGAAGTGCGAATACCGGTATCAGTTGTGTGATTGATGAATTTGGGAATATCCATCAGGCCACAAAATACTGGGAAGAAGCCGTGATAAGCTCCGAAATTTACCCCAATAAAAAGCTAACTTTTTTTAGTTCCATGGGCGATTTAATTTCTTATGCGTCTATTGTCTTAACTTTCATGGCTTTGCTATTTTCTTTTTATTTAAAGTTCATAAAAAGGACCTGATTTTTTCCTTTTTCTCCATTAAAAAAATAGTAAATTAGGGGAGATTTAAATACATTTTCTCGATTATTTTATGGAAAAATTTGATGTTACAATAATTGGTTCCGGTCCGGGTGGCTATGTGGCGGCGGTACGCTGCGCACAGTTAGGAATGAAAACAGCTTTAATTGAAAAATATTCAACCTTAGGAGGTACTTGTTTAAATGTGGGTTGTATACCTTCTAAAGCTTTATTAGATTCCAGTGAACATTTTTTTAATGCCGCGCATAATTTTAAAACACATGGAATTGATATTAACGAACCAAAAGTAAATATCAAGCAAATGATAGAGCGAAAGCGCGGGGTAATTAAAATGACCTGCGATGGGATTAACTTTTTAATGAAGAAAAATAAAATTACGGTTTATACCGGGCATGGTACATTTGCTTCCAAAAACACCATAGATATTTTAAGCGCAGATGGAAAAAAGGAAACGGTTGAAAGTGCTAAAACCATTATTGCCACGGGCTCAAAACCAAGCTCGTTACCGGGAATAGAAATTGATAAAAAAAGAATTATTACTTCCACCGAAGCACTTGAGTTAACGGAGGTTCCCAAGCATCTCATCATTATTGGAGGCGGAGTAATTGGTTTGGAATTAGGTTCTGTTTATGCACGATTAGGAGCAAAAGTAACGGTGGTGGAATTTATGGATAGATTAATTCCGGGTATGGATGGTGCTTTATCCAAAGAATTACAACGCGTATTAAAAAAGGAATTGGGATTTGAATACATGTTCAAGCATAAGGTAACAGGAGTAAAAGCCAAGGGAAAAGAAGTTACGGTTTCGGCACTAAATGCAAAAGACGAACAGGTAGAAATAAAAGGAGATTATTGTTTAGTAGCAGTGGGCAGAAAACCGTACACTGAAAATTTAGGCTTAGATAAAATAGGCGTGAAGGTGGATAACAGAGGAAGAATTGAAACAGATGATCATTTGCGTACGAATGTAGAAAATATTTATGCTATTGGAGATGTGGTAAAAGGAGCTATGTTAGCACACAAGGCAGAAGAAGAAGGAGTTTTTGTAGCGGAAGTAATGGCCGGACAAAAACCACACATCAATTACAATTTAATTCCCGGTGTAGTTTATACCTGGCCGGAAGTTGCAGCGGTGGGTTTTACCGAAGAACAATTGAAAGAACAAGGTAAAAAATATAAAGTAGGAAATTTTCCATTCAAAGCAAGCGGAAGAGCAAGGGCGAGTATGGATACCGATGGTTTTGTAAAAGTGTTGGCCGATGAAAGTACCGACGAAATTTTAGGGGTGCACATGATTGGTCCACGTGCTGCGGATATGATAGCAGAAGCTGTAATTGCTATGGAATATAGAGCAAGCGCTGAAGATATATCACGCATGAGTCATGCACATCCAACCTTTACAGAGGCTATGAAAGAAGCTTGTTTGGATGCAACCGGAAAAAGAGCCATACATATTTAATTTTTAAGAAAATGAGTAATCCAAAAGTGGGAATAATAATGGGAAGCAACAGTGACTTGCCTGTTATGCAGGCAGCAGCCGATGTTTTAAAATTATTCCATATTGAATTTGAAATTGATATTGTATCAGCACATCGCACACCCGAAAAAATGTTTGAGTATTCCAAGTCTGCCGTTGATCGCGGTTTACAGGTAATTATTGCCGGCGCAGGTGGTGCGGCTCATTTACCGGGCATGGTAGCTTCCTTAACCCCTTTGCCGGTGATTGGAGTTCCGGTAAAAAGTTCAAACAGTATTGATGGTTGGGATAGTTTATTAAGTATAGTACAAATGCCCAATGGCGTTCCGGTAGCAACGGTTGCCGTGAATGCAGCACAAAATGCCGGAATATTAGCCGCACAGATTATTGGTTGTTCCGATAAAAATTTATTGAAAAAGATTGCTGACTTTAAAATTACTTTAAAGGAAAAAGTAAACAACGCCAGTGATGAAATGAAAAAACCGAAATAATAACCCTATCCCCCTCCGCGAGGGGGATACGTTACAGAACAATCTCATTCTATTATGCATAATCAATTTTAAAAAATGGCTAAAAGATCAAATCTTGTAAAACTGGGAGATGCCATTAACGAGTTGTTTAAGCAGGAGCATCTGGACGAAAAAATTTCGCAGTTTGCCGTAAAAAAATGTTGGAAAGAAATTGCCGGCGAACTCATAGCTAAAAACACAGGAGAAATCGCTTTCAATAAAAAAATAATTTTTGTAACCTTAAATTCCGCTGCACTTAAACATGAAGTAGGATTCAGAAAAGAAGAATTATTAAAAAACATCAATGCCTTTTGTAAATATAATTTAGTCGATCAAATAGTAATACGATGATGAAACAAAAACTGATTTTATTTTTTCTTTGTGCTTTCGCAGGTATGATTGCACAAAATGCAGACTCTTTGCAACTCCGTAAAATTTACGATTATTACCTTACGCAAAGTAAAGCCTATGAAAATTTGGAATATCTGGCTACCAAAATTGGCAGTCGATTGAGCGGAAGTCCCGGCGCTGCCAAAGCGGTTGAGTGGGCGAAAAAAGCCATGTATGAAGCCGGGGCAGATACAGTAATTTTACAACCTTGTATGGTACCGCATTGGGTGCGCGGAGCAAAAGAGAAATGTATTCTATCTTCATCAAAATTAAAATTGAATAAAAACTTAAACTGTTGCGCCCTTGGAAATTGTGTGGGTACAGGTTCAAAAGGTGTAAAGGCCAAAGTGATTGAGGTGAAAAGTTTTGATGACCTCGAAAAATTAGGAGAGAAAGAGATAAAAGGAAAAATTGTTTTCTACAATGTGTTTTTTAATCAATGCCATGTTCGCACCGGTTCTGCTTACGGAGAATGTGTAAAGTTCCGTGGGCAAGGTGCTTCGCAGGCGGCTAAATATGGAGCTGTAGGTACAATTGTGAGAAGCATGACTTCCGTTGCCGATGATGAACCGCATACGGGTAATATGAATTACGATACTTCGGTTTGTAAAACAAAAATTGTTACGCTTGCAGTGAGCTATAAAGCGGCCGATGAATTGGTGAGTTCATTGGAAAAGGATCCTAATTTAGAATTGTATCTCGAAACACATTGTCAAACTTTACCTGATGAACCTTCGTTTAATGTGGTGGGACAAATAAACGGAAGTTTAAAAAATAACGAATACATTATTGCAGGCGGTCACTTAGATGCCTGGGATAACGGTCAGGGGGCGCACGATGATGGAGCGGGTGTAGTGCAAAGTATGGAGATATTGGCCATGTATAAAAAAATGGGACTTAAGCCTAAGCACAATATTCGCGCAGTGGCGTTTATGAATGAGGAAAATGGATTGCGCGGAGGTGAAGCTTACGCAAAATTTGCGGTGCAAAATAAGGAGGAACATTTGGCGGCACTTGAAACCGATGCCGGAGGATTTACTCCCCGCGGATTTGGAATTGATACAACAAAAGGATTGTATAATTTGGCCATCAAATGGAAAAATTTATTTACCCCTTATTACGTAGATAAGTTTTCACCCGGTGGAGGTGGGGCAGATATTAGTCCGTTAGACAAATTAGGTGTGCCTTGTATAGGATTTGAACCCGATACACAACGTTATTTTGATATTCATCATACCGCGGCAGATACATTTGATAAAATAAATAAACGAGAATTGAATTTAGGAGCCGGCGGAATTGGCGCATTAATTTATTTGATTGATAAATACTATCCTTAGTTTGTTTAATTTGAAAAAAATTAATTGTTCTCTCAAATCCCTTCTTTTTTCAGCTGTTATTTAATCTCTTTACGTCTCTAACTATTAAGATAACGATGCAGTAAATCGGTCTATTTTAAGTATATTTGTATATAATTATTGACCATGATTGATACCATGACAAAAAGTGAACTTTTAATGCAGCTCGAAGATCAATACGGGGCGCACAATTATCATCCTATTCCTGTTGTAATAGAAAAAGCAGAAGGAATTTTCATGTGGGATGTGGAAGGAAAAAAATATTTTGATTTTTTAGCTGCTTATGGAGCCGTTAATCAGGGACATTGCCATCCACGTATCATTAAAGCATTAACTACACAGGCTCAAAAATTAACGCTTACATCAAGAGCTTTTTATAATTCTTGGTTGGGAGAATACGAAAAATTTATTACGGAATATTTCGGATACGATAAAGTGCTACCCATGAATACAGGGGTAGAAGGAGATGAAACCGCCATGAAATTAGCCCGTCGTTGGGCCTATGATGTGAAAGGTGTAAAAGAAAATCAGGCTAAACTTGTATTTGCTAAAGGTAACTTTATGGGTAGAACTTTAGCCGCAATTTCTGCCAGCAATGATCCTAGTTCATACAAGGGTTTTGGTCCATTTATGCCCGGATATGAATTAGTAGAATACAATGATTTGAGCGCATTGGAAAAGGCTATTTCCGATCCAAATACCGCCGCATTTGTTGTTGAACCCATTCAAGGTGAAGCAGGAGTGATTGTTCCTAGTGATGATTATATGAAAGGAGCAAGAGCTTTGTGCACAAAATATAACGTTTTACTGGTTGCCGACGAAGTGCAAACCGGCTTATGCCGAACCGGCAAAATGTTAGCTTGCGATCACTCGGGTATTAAACCGGATATTTTGGTTTTAGGAAAAGCATTAAGCGGCGGAACTTTGCCTGTAAGTGCAGTATTAGCCAGCAATGAAATTATGCTTACCATAAAACCCGGTGAGCATGGAAGTACTTATGGTGGAAATCCCTTAGCCTGCGCTGTAACCATTGAGGCATTAAAAGTTTTAAAGGACGATAAGTTAGCTGAGAATGCTGAAACTATGGGTATTCACTTCAGAAAAGCCATGGAGCAATTAAAATCAGAAACCGATTTAATTTCATTAGTTCGCGGTAAAGGATTATTTAATGCGATTGTCATTAAAGAAAGAAACGGAAAAACTGCCTGGGATGTTTGTGTGAAATTAGCCGAAAATGGTTTATTGGCAAAACCCACACATGGTGATATTATCCGCTTTACGCCCCCGCTTTGTATTAATAAGCAACAAATGGATGAGTGTATTGCTATTATTCGTCAGGTAATATTGAGTTTTTAAATTGGAGTATATTCAGATATTTAAAGTGTTGCAGCAAAATAAAGTCAACTATTTATTGTGCGGCGGACTTGCAGTTAATATTTATGGTATACCGCGTATGACTGCTGATATAGATTTATTGTTGGAATTTACAGATGATAATATTATGAATTTTGAAAACGCGATGAAAGTGTTGAATTATCAAAACATGATACCCATTCATCTGTCTCAATTGGTTTTGAAGGAGGAAAGAATGAAATTAGTGAGCGAAAAAAATTTAATCGCGTATTCTTACTTTAATAAGGATGTTGGACATATGAATTTAGATGTGCTTTTAGATACTCCATTTTCATTTGATCAATTATGGAAAAACAGAGCGCAAAAGGAATTAAATGAAACATCGGTCAATTTAACCGGAATAGAGGATTTAATTGAGATGAAGAAGTATTCAAATCGGATTCAGGATAAAAATGATGTCATTCTATTATCAAAGCTGTTAAAATGAAAATTCAACCTAAAAAAGAAAATGAAAATGTTGGTTTTCATTATACAGTAACGGATGAACAAATGGAAGCTTATTCAAAGTTAAGCATTGAACAAAAACTTCAATGGTTAGCATCCACCGCCAAATTTATTTATGATATTCAGACTCCCGAAGAAAGAGAGCGTTGTAAACGAGCAAAAAATTTTAAATGGTAACCTACAACCCCAAAGATTGGTTTAAGCTAATTTTTCATTTTCATAAATCAGATACGCTACGTATTCTGGCTTTAAATTTAATTTTATTGGGTTTAATTACAGCAGGAGTGGTTTACGCTGAGCATAAATATTTCCCATCGGATATACCATCACTTACTTTTTTTCATTCTATTTCCGGTTTTATTATTTCCATGGTACTTGTTTTTCGTATCAATACAGCATACGACCGCTGGTGGGAGGGACGTAAGGCCTGGGGTTCTCTCATTAATAGTTCCCGCAACTTGGCCATTAAGTTTCACGCCATGGTGCCTATTCAGGAAAAAGAAATGCGCAAGGAATTATATTCCATGATTTCTACGTTTGCGTTTGTTTTGAAAGAACATTTGCGTAATGAGTACAAAAAAGAAGAATTGGTTTTCGGGAATGTTTTGAAAGAAAACGAATTAACAAACGCAGATCATAAACCCGCTTTTGTTTCCTCGCGTTTATCCCGCTATGTTTTAGAATTCTGTCAAAAGAATAAGGACACGGAAAATGATTTTTTAATATTAGAACGAAATATCAGCGAACTGATTGATATTTGCGGCATTTGCGAACGTATAAAAAACACGCCTATTCCTTATTCCTATTCCATATTTATTAAGAAAATTATATTTGTATACATCATTACCATGCCTTTTACATTCGGACTTTCGGTTGGCTATTGGGCGGTTCCTATGGTAATGATAATATTTTACGCTTTTGCTTCTTTAGAGTTATTGAGTGAAGAAATTGAAGACCCTTTTGGTACCGACCCCAATGATTTGCCAACGGATGAAATTGCACAAAAAATAAAAGCTAATGTAGGAGAAATCCTTCTTTAATATGGAAACGCTTAAATACGATTTTACGAAAACAGGAGATTTTGAAATTAAAGTCACCACCTTTTTTGGATTAGAAGAAATTCTTGCAGATGAATTGCGCAAGTTAGGCGGAAAAGAAGTAGAAATTTTTAAGAGAGGAGCTTCAGTTGTAGGTGATTTAGGATTCTTATATAAACTCAATTTAAATTTACATTCCGGTTTAAAAGTATTGGTGCCTTTAACCGGATTTAGCGCCAATAGCGAACAGGAATTATATGATAACATCAAGTTAATTCCCTGGGAAAAATTCATTTCGGTTACCGATCGCATCATGATTGAAAGTGTTTTAAATTCCGATATTTTCTCACACAGTTTATTTGTTTCTCAAAAGGTAAAGGATGCCATAGCTGATCGATTCCGGGAAACGGCTGGTCGTCGCCCGGATGTGGATTTAGTTCATCCCACCTTTAAATTATATGTTCATGTTTTTAAAAATCAGGTTAGCTTAAGTCTGGATAGTAGTGGAGATCCCTTATACAAAAGAGGGTACAGAGCTGATATTAATGAAGCACCTATGAAAGAAGTTTTGGCGGCGGGATTAGTGAAGCTAAGTGGGTGGGAACCGCATCAACTTTTAATTGACGGTATGTGCGGAGCAGGAACCATTGCCATTGAAGCGGCTTTATGGGCAAATCATATTCCTCCGGGATACTATCGCAATAATTTTGTGTTTATGCGCTGGCAGAATTTTGATGAAAAATTGTACGATGTAGTTTACGAAAGCAGCATTAATAAAATAAAAAACAATCCGGTTGAGATTATCGCCAACGAAATAGAGGAAAGTACTTTTAAAAAGGCCAAAGGTAATGTGAAAAATGCGCAAGTAGAAGATTCGGTGACCTGTACCCATCAATCCTTTTTTGATATTACAACTGAAAGAAAAGGAGGAGTAATAATTTTAAATCCGCCCTATAACGAGCGTATGCCGGTGGAGGAAACCGAAAAATTGTACAAGGAGATAGGTGACAAACTGAAAAAAGATTTCAAAAACTTTACGGCCTGGATTATTACCTCCGCACCCGAAGGCGTAAAAAGTGTAGGGTTACGACCAAGCCGAAGAATACAATTATATAACGGTTCATTAGATTGTCGCTATTTAAAATACGAATTGTATGAGGGGACGAAAAAGATTCATAAGTTGAAATAGGTTTTTATAAGGCCTTGGTTATTTTGCAAAAGCCTCATTTTTCTTACATATAGTACTGTTTAAGCGCCTAAATAATTTGCTTTATCAAAAAATTGTTTTAATTTCGTTATACAAACATTTTGTATGCAAAAGTCAAACACCCCCCCCTCAAGATAAAAATAACTCTGCGGAGCTATAAATCAGTTTTAGGCATATTATTTTTGTCAATTCCATATACCATAAACGCGCAAGTTCCACCCACCTTTACCTGTAATAATATTCAGGTAAACAACACCCTTACTGCTATGGGTTCTATGGAAACACAATCCATGACGGTGAATTCAACATTAACGGTAATGGACGATGTTTCGGCCCAGCAAGATTTAAAAGTGGAAGGTTCATTGTATGCAAACGGACCGGCGATTTTTGCAGGTGCCGTGCAGATTGCCACACTTGCCGGTTCGGGGATTTCACAAATATTAAGTGATAACAGTGGGAACCTTTTTAAAGGCCCTGCTTTACCCCCAACATGGCCATGTATTCCTGCAGGCTTATTTTGGAGTTTGGGTGGAAACAATATTAATGCATTAAATAATACAATTTATCAAGGCATGTCAGACATTGGTACTTGCGATCAATTTGACTTCATTTTAAAAGCTAATAATATAAACAGGCAATGGATTAAGCCCGACGGTAAAATTGGTTTTGGAATTCAAAACCCCGGAAGTACAAATGGCCCCGAATATCAGTTTCATCAGGGAGTTGCCCGATTAAGCGGAATGAATACATTTGGCGGACCTCAAATTATTTTTGACGGTGGAGCTCCCAGTACAAACGGTGATTGGGGTATTGAGTATTTGCCCATCAGTAACACTTCAGTTCCAGGTTTAAATTTTTGGAAGCCATCAGGCAGTTTTAATAGTTACAATTATCTGCTTTTTATTTCTGATAGTGGTAAAGTTAGTGTTGGTGCGGTAACTGAATCTTCTTCTGCAAAATTTAATGTTGACGGCTGGAACGGTGACGCTGAAAGGGTAAAGGTAAACGCCAATAGAAAAGCCTATTCGGTTATGAATAAAAATACTAATCAGCAGAATTTTGTTGTTTACGGAAATGGTAAAACACGTATAGGTATTAAGGAACCACTACCTGCGGGACCGCATGGAGATGCTATGTTGGCAGTTGATGGTAAAATATTAGCCAAAGAAATTTTTGTAAATATTCATAACAGTGTTTGGCCGGATTATGTTTTTAATAAGGATTACCATTTAATGCCATTGAGTGAAGTGAAAAACAACATACTAGAAGAAAAACATTTGCCGGGCATTCCTTCTGCCAAAGAAATTGAAGAAATCGGAATTTCACTTGGTGAAATGCAACGTATTCAGATGGAGAAAATAGAAAATCTTTATCTCTACATAATAAATCAGCAACATGAAATTGACGAATTAAGGACTGAACTAAATGAATTAAAACTGGGAATTAAAAAAAATTCTAATAACTCAAAATGAAAATTAGAATTATAATATCACTTACTTTTTTATTATTTATTTTAGGGGACTGTAAAAAATACCCTGAAGATAAGTTCATTTCATTAAGAACTCCAAAAGCAAGGTTGGAATCTGGTAGATGGTACATTACCAAAATTCTATATGATGGAAATGACATAACCTATCTATACAATGATTCTATTGCACCACGCAAATGCGATGATATCACTTTCCTCTTCGATTTTTGTGTTGAAAAAGCTGAACACGACCCATATAGATTAGTTTATTTAGGATTAAAAGAACCGTCAAACGGGAATAGTATTAGTGATATTGCAACATGGGATGTTAGTTTCACTGAAAAGCGTAAGGAATTATGTTTGAGCTATGGAGGAACTTATAATAAGATTAAGGATACCATTATACATCAAAAAATTCATTCGTTAATGTGGGGGTGCTGGGAAATTAATAAGTTATATGGAAAAAAATTACATATAACAAGACCAGATTATAATAATAAAACTTTAAAATATGAAGTGTCTTTTACTAAGATTTAATCTGGTATTTTTCTATATAGTGTTATGTAATCTTTGTTTAGCACAGCAAGATATCGATTTACACAAAAAATATTGGTATTATAAAAGCCGATTAAACAATGATTTTTTAAAAGTTGGGTTGAAGTCAGGAGAAAGTATCCCTTTTGGAGAAAGAGGATTCAATGAAACAACTTTTGATAACTACACTAATAGATTAAAAGCAGGAGACGCCAGTGCTCAATTAGGATGTTACATTGCAGTTTTGGCTACTGAATATAGATTATTAAAAAACAAATTGCTTAAAGAAAAACATTTGCCGGGTGTGCCGTCTGCCCTTGAAATTGAGAAAAATGGTTTGTCTTTAGGTGAAATGCAAAAGTTAAATTTTGAAAAAACAGAGGAACTTTACTTGTATATTATACAATTGAAAGAAGAAATTGAAGAGTTAAAGAAAGAAATTTCTAAGGTAAATAAATAATTTATAAATGTTTTTTTCACATTTAATTAAATCCTTGTTTTTAAAAAGGAATAAAATGCTTATACTTTTTTTAAGTTTAATGGGTTTAGTATTTATTACCTGCGAAAAGAAAAGGTATCCAGAGGACGAGCATCAATCCTTGTTTTCATCATATAAAAGAATCAGGGGCAATTGGACCATACAAAAATTACTATATAACGGAGTGGACGTAACTGAAGCTTTCAATGACTCTATTTACCCTTATAAAACTTGCGAATTAAATTTTGAGTTTAAAAAGTGGGTAAAGGTATATGACGGTAAAAAACCGAGAATGTTGTCGGTTTCAGCTAATGGAAGCATACTTGTAAATTTGGAGTATGCAATTGAAATTAGCCAAAGAAATCTCATAGGAATTGGAGAATCTTCATATTTCCAAGAAACAACCAATCCTTCCGTCGAAAAACAATTGAAAAATTCCTTTAGTGGGTTTTACGACATAATGAAATTATATAAAGATGAATTGCATATTAAACCTGAATCAAGCAAATATGAAATATATTTTAAAAAGAAGTAATCTATTTTGCTTACTTACCATTTTAAATATAACTAGCTGTTTCTACGCACAATTAAGTGAAACAGAACTTCATAAAAAATACTGGTATTACAAAACCAGGTTAAATAATGATTTTTTAAAGGTGGGTTTGGATACAGGGGAAAGTATTCCCTTTGGACAAAGAGGCTTTAATGAAACATCATTTGATGGGTATACTAATAAATTAAAGGCCGGTGATGCAACGGCTCAATTAGGTTGCTATATTGCCGTATTAGCCACCGAATATCGTTTGTTAAAAAACTCAGGACAGGATGTAAGTAAAATTAAACATGAAATATTTTGCGCCTTAAATTCTATAAATCGATTAGATTATTATGCAGAAAAAATAATCGATAGTTGTCAGCATGCTGATAATCCACATAGTTCACCTGCGCCAAATTTAAATGGTTTTTTTGTTCGTGATGATGTACCTGCAAACTTTGCCAAAAAGAATTACCAACACTTGAATTATTTTACGGATTCATCTATTGTAAATCGTATAGGCAACGGCTGCCTTCAATTAGTTTTTTATGCCGGAAGCAATATCAAGCAATTGGGTTGTGGAATTTTTAAATAAAACAGAGTTGAGAATTAATTGTTCATTAAAAAGAAAATACGAAATGGTTTTAAAGCCTGCATTATGAGTTGCCGCTTAATTATATTAATTGTGCTTATCCTGTTTTTAGGGTCTTCTTGCAAAAAGCAAACTAAATATGAGGAGGACCCTAAAAAATCAAGAACCTCACCTAAACTGAGATTGAAAGGTACTTGGGGATTAGAAGACTATACCTTTAACTGTAATTCAATTATTCCACACCTTAATTTATTAAGTACAAAATATAATATAAATGAAACAACACTTCAATTTTCAGAAAGCTATAATAACAGATGGTCAACAAGTATTTCTTCAAATAATAAATCATTATACTCATACCATGACATTTTTAGCGACGATTATACTTTTTTTATTCAATATAGTGGAACAAATGATTCAATATGCTGCAAATGGTTTATTACTCCATTTAGATATGTTAGATACGTAGATTCTTATTGGCGAATAACAAAATTATATGACAAAGACCTAAATATAGTTTTAGACACTGATACAGGGCAATTTAAAATATTTTTTAAGAAGCAATAAATGGTTAAGTTAAAATTAAGACATCCGAGTATTATAGTTCAATTAGGTTTGTTCTTTAGTTTTTGTTTACTAACATTAATTGGCATTGGTCAAAATGACTTGGAAAACCATAAAAAATATTGGTATTATAAAAGTCGTTTAAACAATGATTTTATTCTTGTTGGAAATACACCAACTAATCAAAATAACAATGCAGGGCATGGTGAGAGCATGCCTTTTAATGAAAGAATTCCATCTTCGATCGCACCTTGGGATAGTTTAGTTCCAGATCTTAAGTCTGGCGACGAAGCAGCTAGACTTGGAATATATCTTTCGGTTTTAAGTACGGAATACAGGTTATTAAAAAACAATAATGCAAATAATAAACAAATAGATGCCATTAATCGTGTAAAGCATGAGATTTTTTGCGCGCTAAATGCAATAAATCGCATCGACTACTATGCGGAAGAGCAGTTATGGCCCAATGCAACACCCAATCTTAACGGTTTTTTTATTCGTGGTGATCATCCAAAAGATTTTGTTATTAATAACTATGAGCATTTCAACTACAGAAATAAAGGAACCCACATTAATGTTCAAGGAATTTATTCTCCTAATTTATTATATAACGGCGTGCCCGTTGATATAAATTTACCACCTCAATTAGATAGTGGATTTACTCAAACCTCTCCTATAGGTATAACAAAGAGTGGTGGCACGTATCCTGATGAAGTTTCTGAAGAAAGCCAAGATCAGGCTTACTATTTATTAATGGGTCTTGCTTTAACTGCTAAATTAGTTGATCAGCCAGAAACGGATGGAAATAATGTGTTTGGATATGGAAGTCAGGAAACAAGCCTTTCAGTAGAAGCAGGAAAAATTGCTGATAGAATAATAAAACACATTAAATCGGACCCATTATGGAAAATTAAAAACCCTAATACAGGTAATGATGTATCAATTGGTGAAAATGCAATTGCGTACGCTTACCCTTTGGATAATTTAGGTTGCTTTATAAATTATCAAACTGATATGCCCAACTGGTATATCCCATATGTTTCAATACCTGGGGCGTATCCATTAAATAACTGTACTGATTATAGAAATCTTTATTCTTCGTCTCCATATGCGTTTGCGAGTTGGCAAGTGTTATCAGAACAAGGCGGTAGCCCTCCCGTTGATGCTCAAGGGTTCTTTCAGATATTGGCAGGATTAAGCAATAGTGTATATAAAGATATCACTGTAATTGACTTAAATGTTCAGCAACAAATAGCTGAAATAAACCAATTAATTATTAACGCTACACAAAATGCACAACAACAAATTCAAAACATTCTTGGTAATTTACCTAACATTGTCCCGAATTGGTTACAAGCATTAACTCAATTAGCTATTAATGCCATAAACACTGCTCTTAATGTATTTGTTTTAGCTAATCAAGCTTTAATTAATACTTTAATTACGTATCTAAATGTGAATATAAAAATTAATAATACCGATCAGGCTTTATTATATAACAGTTTGTATAATCCTGTTACATACTTTAATAAATGTTTATATCCACCAATAATTATCAATAATGAAGAAGTGAATACTCCAATAACTCATTACGGTTCTGAACTTTATTTTGGCACTTATTTAAGAGATATTCTTCACGGTTATAACTTTAGTTTGCCAAATAATTTTCAATTTCTAAATAATCCTCCGGCCTTGGCTCATAACACAATTAAAAGCACAGTTGAAGGCATATTAAATACGGCACCATGTGAAGGAAATTACAATAAATACCCTTCTTCTTATCCATCTGCCGCTTTTTGGGGGGCATCAAATTTTTTAGATCGCCCCGATCGCCTTTGGAATAAAACGACTTGCCCTGAATTTTTAGGAGAATATTCAGGAACGGATTACATGTTACTTCATAATTTGTATTATTTGACGGAAGGTACTGATTTTCCAATAGAAGATTACATCGATAGAAAAGCTGTAACAAATTATCCGAATGGTAATTCATTTATTGTACCAAATAAAAAAACTTTTGGTTCATTTGAAAAAATCCATGCTTATAATACAATTGCTTCAAATGGAGCTGCCGAATATAGATCAGGGAAAGAAATTGCCTTGTTGCCTTCGGGCAGCGGAGGTTTTTCAGCTTCAAATGGATCAGATTTTAATGCAATTATAAGGTTTTATCCATGCAGCGGATATTCTGAAAACATGAATAAAGGAAGTTTGCCAAGCGATGACTTTTCGAGTAATTCAAATGAAAATGTTCAAACTTCATATGTTAAAGGCGATACGATTAATAGAAACTTTACCTCGTTCAAAGAAAAATTTAATCCACAGTTAGACTCCATCAACTTTATTTATAATAATATTATGGAAAAAATTAATACTTATAAGAATATTGAAATCTATCCTAATCCAAATTCAGGAAAATTTTGGATTGATATTCACCAAAACACGGATGAACATTTTGACATAACCATAAGCGACGTAATTGGCAATATTGTTTATTCTGAAAAGTATTTAACGGGGGTTCTTGAATTGCCTGTTGATTTAACATTACTTTCAAAAGGAATTTATTTGGTGAATATTCGGTATTCTTCAGGACTTACTGATGCCAGAAGGGTCAGCGTAAATTAATTTTTTGCATATGAAGTATTTATTCTTTCTTTTAGTGGTAGTTTGTTTTTCTTTTACTACTCCTCTTAATTTAAATTATTTTAATGGTGAATTTAAAGTAAAAAAATCTTTAAACTTTAATAATTCTGGTATGAGTAATTTCACGTACAATGCTAGTTGCAATTTATATACAGATTCGGTATCATTAAATCAATTATGGAAAAGTCAAAATTTGGGTGAAGTATTATACAATAATATCCCATTAACTTATAATAATACGATTAATTTATATATCGATAGCGCCGTAAGAAAGACTAATCAGTATGTGAATTGGGAATTGAAAAACTCAACTTTTTTTACACCTTTTGCAGTAAGTATAGACACAACTTTTCCTTCGTTTTCCTATCATAATTGTTTACCTTCAATAATAGATAGGTCACAGAATTTAGAGGTTATTCTTGATAGTTTAAATAATGTAGATTTTGTTGAAATAACTTCCTATAATAACCTGCTTGGGAATTTACCTTACTATAGAAAGTTTCAACCACATAATGGTTTAAATCAAATTATTATTACTAAATCCGAACTTCGGAATATGTCCGGCTCTGGCACTATCGTTACAATAAGCCTTATTAAAAATTCATTCAAACGCATTAATGGTAGAAATTTTAAGTTTGAGAAAAGGTTTGATTTTGTAAAGGCAATGCCATTGGTGAATTAATTTTTAATTGAAAACATGGTGAGGAATATTTTGCAAATAATTATTTTTTTATCAATTATTCTTTCTTGCAAAAAAAAGAGTAAAGACTCAGAACCAGAACCGACACCTGCAGCAACAACAACCGGTGGTCAGCCTGCATCAACTTATCACGGAATGTTTGAGGCCGAAAAATATTTGTACTGGTGGGGAGGGAATTCAATAGTTAGTTTCTATCAATGCAAGTGCTGGTTAAATGCTTCAGGTAAAACGGAAGTATTGTTAAATTCCTATGGTGAAAATCTGGGGATTGTACAATCTAACAGCTTGCAATTAAAATACGATGGCACATTAAAAATGTATATGGATTCTACCAGCACACTTAGCTATTCAAACGTAATTAGTTTTCAGCATAACTCCAATGCACTTGGTAATATTAATTTTACCAATCAAGATACTTTTCCACGATTTCTTCCTTCATTAGCTCAAAATTTGAACGACACTGTTTATAAAAATCAAAATTACAGTGTTCCCTTAAACGGATTAACTTATTTTAATGAAATAACGGCCATATTCTCATCAACAGTAAATCTATTTGTTTATGTAGGTAAAACAGTATCATTTGGAGCATCTGAAGTTTTATTTACACCAAATGAACTTTCTGCGCTTCCATCCAATAGTCCCGGCATGTTACGAATAGTTTTAAGAAAGTTCAATTATCAAAATTTAAACGGTAAAAATTATCGTTTTGCAGCAGTCTCTATGAATGATTTTGTGATTTATATTAAATAAAGGTTTTGTAGAATGAGACTTCAAGTATTAATTTTAGTTAAAATTCAATTATTTTCATTTTGAGCGAGGGAAAACTAGGCTTAGATGATTGGAGAATTCAGTTTTTTAATGCTAAATTCTTACATTAGCGGAAAGCAATTGCTTATGAAAAATCAAATCAAATTAATTTGCACCCTATTTTTTATCGCTTTTCTTTTTTCCGGAAACGCACAAACAAAAGACAAAACATTTATGTTTGATCCCCTGAATGAAAATTCGGGAAAGGATCCGGACATTGTGCGATTAAATGTTTTGGATAAGGTGTTCCGGGATTTTGTACACGAATTACACGGAGAAAATAAGCAAAACGCCCGCAAGTTTTTATCTAAGCACATTTTAGATCAGGTGGCACCGGAGAATATGGAAGCCCTTTCGAAAAGTATTCGCAGAGATAATGAACTGGTAACCATTTCAGAAAAGATTGGCAGAGATCACAACGCGAATAATATGGAATATATAGATTACAAGTATAAAGTTGATACGGAGCCTATTGAAATTATACAAATTCGTTTTGATGATGACAGTAAAATTGTGGGCATAAATTCTACCCGTCCGAATAAAAAATAATTAATAAAATATTATTTTCTTACGCGTAGTGCGGTTACCGTTAATGAAACAGGTAACAAAGTAAGGGCCTTGTTGAATAGGTCCGGTAATTACGGTTAACTCATGCGTATTGTCGCGCACAAAGTTTAAGGCGTATACTCTTTCTAAAATATCATTCATCTCTAATTCCATGGAAAAAATTTGTTCAGCGGAAATGAGTTTAAAAGTGCCACTCTCTAAATGGGGAATGAGTGTAATGGCCTTTTCTTTATCTTCCCGGTCTATTTTAGTATTACCCAATACAATTTGTTTCCCGTCTTTTAGGATTAAATCCAGGCGATAATAAATAATTCCACCGCCGGCGGTTGGTTCAAAATAGGTGTATTTACTTGCGCTGGAAATATTTCTGGACGGAATTTCTCCCACCAAATAATAATTCTTTTCATCCACAGAGCGGTAGAGCTTGTATTGTTGAAAGTCTGATTCGGAACTAATTTCCCAATTAACAATTACTTTTTTATCGGAATCAATTAAATAAAATTCGGTTAATATATTTTTAGTCTGCGCCACGATACCGGGAGAAAATAAAAATATTATAACACCAATACAAAACTTCATTTACTCAAAAATAAGAATTAATTAAACGATTTGCTCAAATAATTGAGTAACCAGTTTTTAAAAAAGTTTAAAAAGAATGAATTAATTTTTTTTGCCTACAAATGTGCATTCATATTCACCTTAATTAACTTTTTTGTTGGTGAACTGCGCCAGTGATTGAATGGAAAGCCCGGCGAGAAATTTTGTATAGTGTTTAAGGAGTGAGGAGGCGACCAAAGGAAGCCCCCGCAACCCTAAAAACACAACAAAATTTAAGCCGGCTTGAAATGAAAGCACTAAACGGCGCCCAAATATTTGATAAGACTTAATAAGTTACTATAAATAAACTTTGAATTTGCTTTACAAATAAAATTAAGGAATGAAAGAATATTAATTTTCTTTTCTTTCGTAATGGCAGGCTTCCGGTAATTTTTGATAAGCGTAATCATTGCCAATGTATTCTTCATTATCATAACCGGCGGAGGCCACAGATTTAAGGATGCGCTTTACCGTAGTAACATTGGTATCCAGCTTAACGGTTAAAAGTTTGGAGTTTATGTCCCAATTCGCTTCTACCACACCATCTACTAAAGCAGCTTTTTCGATAGTAGCTTTGCACATTTCATTATTTCCATATACGTGTAATGAGCGCTCTAAAACAGCATTGGAAGGAGTTCCGCAGGCTGCAAAAAGCAGGGTAGAAAATAAAAATATTTTAATAGCGTTAAACATGATTCAGGCTTTTAAAGCTGAACTGCAAATTTGCAAAATGTTTTAGATATAGAGGCAATACATACCTTAAATTTTTCTCAGCTTTTACACTATCGTGAAAAAGTACGATACTGCCCTTAACTGTGTTATTTATAGCGTTTTGAAGGCATTTTTGCGCATTAATTTGCTCATAATCGTATGAAATTACATCCCAAAACACCACTTTATAACCTTTATTTTTGAGCATTTTAAATTGAGACGGCTTTAATTGACCATAGGGAGGGCGAAATAAGGGATTTTTTATTAAAGCATGACAGGCTTCAATTTCTTTTAAATAATCGGCTTGAGAAAGTTTAAAACCCTTAACATGGTGCATGGTATGATTGCCTACGGTATGCCCTTCGGCTAAAATACGCTCATAGATTTTTGGGTATTTTAGAATATTGTTTCCTACGCAGAAAAAAGTGGCCTTGGCTTGATATTTTTTCAGTTCATCCAATACCCAATCGGTAATAATGGGCACCGGACCATCATCAAAGCTGAGATAAATTTCTTTTTGTTCGGTTTTTACATCCCAAATGGCCCCTTTATATATTTTTTTTAAAAAGGCTTTGGGCTGTATGAGTAAAAAGTTTTTCAACTTTTATTTTTTTCGATTACGGATTTGCTTCTTCTCTTTGAGGCATTAATTCTTCAGCCGGAATTATTTTTGTAATTCGGTCCATAAATTCCTTACTCAAATCTTCTTGCTTGAATTGCTGGGTAATACCCGTTAATCTTCTCAATACTTCCTTCGCTTGATTGATTTCTCTACCGAAGGCAATACGATGATTGGCTTTTTGCGAATTATAAATCTTTAAATCTCCTTCGCAAATATCAAATAATTTACGGGCCAGTTCATTGGCCTTTTTGGTTTCATTGATTTGATAATAGGCCGCACAAATGGTAAACAAAGTAGCGTCATAAGGAACGGCTTCATCCGGCATAACTTCCAAGCATTTATCCAACACATCTTTTGCTTTTTTATTTTTGCCCTCGTTAATTAATGCTCCGGCCAAAACACCCATTTGCATTCTTAAATTCCCTACCATTCGGATACAGTTTTCATCTAAATTCACGCCCACTTTATTCATGCCGCCCCAAAGGAATTTATTCATGATATTATCATACATCACTTCGGTGTTCACTCTTCCGCCTTGCGCTTCTTCATCTTCCGTTTGCTCAATAGGCACAAAGCGATAAGTTAATCCTTCCAATTGGAAGAAACGTTTTAAACCCACATAGGCTTCATCACCGGTGGTTACCGCGAAATAAATCGGACGGGTCCAATCGTTATGCGCAACCAAATCCAATACCATTAAATCATTTTTAGTGATGTAACCTCTTCCGCCCAAATCAAATCGAATTTGTTTAACCATTCGGTTGGTATCACTTACATTTATTACTTTATTTTTCATCACCTGCAAACTATCTACATGGAGATAAAACTTTTTGGTGTGTAAAACATCAAATAAATCTCCGCCACCATTATCCACTTTATTATTCGGGTCATCACTTTCAACAAAAGCAATAGCATCTTTCAGATCCATGGCTTTAGGGTCTTGGCCGGTGAAGTAAACCACTTCGCGTAAACTGGCTTGATATTTTTCGGCGGGGATGGTAAATGGTACCGGTGCACTTTCGTAAGCAGCGCGGCGCATTTGATTAATATACCAGTCGGTTTGCAATAAACTTAAATTTACAACGCGCACGTCGGTACGTATACCTTCCACTTCCTGCGCATACCAAAGCGGGAATGTATCATTATCTCCGTTTGTAAATAATATTGCATTGGGCGCACAACTTTGTAAATAATTAATGGCCACATCACGGGATAAAGTTCTTAAAGAACGATCGTGATCATTCCATCCTTCTTTCGCCATAATGCCGGGAACTACTAAACTTAATACAGTAGCTCCAATAGCAGCGCCTTTGCCCGCCATTTTTTTACTGAACAAATCAAATAAAAACATAACGCCAAGTCCTATCCAAATGGCGAATGCATAAAAACTTCCGACATAAGCATAATCACGTTCACGAGGTTGATAAGGCGTTTGATTAAGATATACCACAATAGCCAATCCGGTTAAAAGGAAAAAACATAAAACTACCCAAGCTTGTTGCTTATTCTTTTTAAAGTGAAACCAAATACCTAATAAACCTAAAAGGAATGGGAGGAAATAAAATTCATTATGTGCGAAATTATTTTTATCGCGGTAAATAACTTGCGAAGTATCGGTATCTAATCTGGAATTATCGAATGAAGAAATTCCGGAAATCCAGTTTCCTTCCATGGTATTACGCATTAAGCCTTGCACATCATTTTGGCGACCGGCAAAATTCCACATGAAATAACGCCAATACATAAAATTGAATTGGTAAGCAAAGAAATAATTTAAGTTGGCTGCAAAGGTTGGGATTTCCACGGTGGTAGTTCCTTCATTTCTATCTTCCACTACTTTTGTTTTATGGTGTTCAGCCACATTGCCCCAATACTTGTAAGCTGACTCGTGATGTGATTGGCTGCTATACATACGCGGGAAAATAGTGCAAAATGCAGGATCGTATTTGGGAATAGAATTTTTTCTATCATCAATTATTTTGTATTTACCTGCTTTTTCATCTTTAGCATAAAGAGGATCTCCACTTCCAAATTCGCTACGCGGAAGGGTAGGAGCGTTGTAATATTGACCATACACTAAAGGGAAATCACCATACTGCTCACGTAACAAATAGGAAAGCATGTTGGTTGCATTTTCCGGATCGTTTTCATCCATGGGTGTATTGGCTTGAGAACGTATTACTAAGATGAAAAAAGTAGAGTATCCAATTAAAAGCGTAGCGAAACTTAGGAAAATAGCATTTAAACTAACGGTTTTCTCTTTGTATTTATTAATAAAGTAGGCAAATGCACCCAAAGTAATCAAACGGGTAAACATGCCGCCTTTACTTGGTGCCGCAAATACGGCCAGGGCAGCAAAAGCGATAAAGGTGTAAAAAGCAATTTTGTAATGTTTTTCTTTTTTAGTTACGGTGTAAACTATGAATAAGGTAAGGCTAACAAATAGCAGAATGAAAAACAAAATGGTTCCGGTGTTATACCCCATATTCATTTTATTGGTAAAAAACACCTCGTAATCACTTACAAACTTTACAATTTTAGGAATGATTAAGTTTTGAACCAGGCCTAAAATAAAAACGGATGAAATTCCTGCAATAAAAAATCCTTTCCAGCTGAACTTGTATTTTTTGAAATAGATGACAAATCCGATGGCCGGAATAACCAATAAATTTAATAAGTGAACCCCAATGGACATGCCGATTAAAAAACTAATCAGTACCAGCCAGCGTAATGCGCCAACCGGATTTTCGCTATCTTCTTCATCCCACTTTAAAATAGCCCAAAAAACTACGGCTGTAAAAAAAGAAGACATGGCGTAAACCTCACCCTCCACGGCTGAAAACCAAAAAGAATCAGAAAAAGTATAAGCTAATGCGCCAATTGTGGCGGCCCCTAATACGGCCCATTGTTGCGGTTGGGCCAATTCGCTTACTTTATTGCCTATGGCCCGAATGCCGATTCGTGTGATGGTCCAGAATAAAAACAGAATGGTAAAAGAGCTGCTAAGAGCACTCATAATATTAATCATCATGCCGGCATGCGCAGGATCGTTCCCCCCTAAAAGACTAAAAAAACGGCCAATTAATAAAAAAAATGGAGCTCCTGGTGGATGTCCCACTTCTAATTTATAGGCGCAGGCAATGTATTCGCCACAATCCCAAAAACTGGCTGTAGGTTCAATGGTGCTGCAATACGTAAAAGTAGCAATGGCCCAAACAATCCATCCGATGATATTGTTTAGTTTAATAAAAGGTTTTGTCATCATAATAACGAATGCGAATATAAGCTTTTAGGTGGTTTTTTTTAGAACGAATTTTATCAAAAAATTATTGGGTAAAATGGAAAAAATTGTATCTTTGCGAACTGTTTTTGTGTTCTTTTAACACAATTAGCGATGCCCGATCGTCTAATGGCAGGACTTCGGTTTTTGGTACCGACTATGTTGGTTCGAATCCAGCTCGGGCAACAACAAAACCCCTTCATTGAAAAATGAAGGGGTTTTTTGTTTTTTCTGAGGAGCCTCAAGCTCTGCTTGAAGGCGAGGAAGAAAAAACAAAAAACATTTTTGCGTAGCAAAAAGGGTTTTGTTGTTAGTACCCCCACGAGGATCAGCGACGAAGGAGCTAATCCTCGTGGGTAAAGATTCCTCAAGCTCTGCTTGAAGGCGTGGAAGAAAAAAAAAGCCACGACATTTTTTGCGTGGCTTTGTGTATTGAGTAATGCTTAAATTACAATGTTCCTCTTTTGGCCTGTTCTCTTTCAATGCTTTCAAATAAGGCTTTGAAATTTCCGGCGCCAAAACCTTTAGCGCCCATGCGCTGAATTATTTCATAAAAAAGAGTGGGACGATCTTCCTGAGGTTTGGTGAATATTTGCAATAAATAGCCTTCTTCATCAGCATCAACTAATATAGAAAGTTTCTGAAGCTCCTTAATATCTTCTTTCATCATTTCGCGATGTACGCCTAAACGTTTTGGAATTTCATCGTAATAAGCCTGTGGGGGAGGAGGTAAAAATTCTACACCTCTGGCTCTTAACTCAGAAACTGTTTTGATAATATCATCGGTTGCCAATGCCAAATGTTGTACGCCGGGCCCTTCGTAAAATTCAATGTATTCTTCAATTTGCGATTTCTTTTTTCCTTTGGCCGGTTCGTTAATCGGGAATTTTATTCTGCCGTTTCCATTACTCATTACCTTGCTCATGAGTGCGGAATATTCAGTGTGAATCTGCTTATCATCAAATGATAAAAAGTTTACAAAGCCCATCACGTCTTCATACCATTTCACCCAGGTATTCATTTCTCCCCATCCAACATTACCTACCATGTGGTCAATAAATTTTAAACCAATCGGACTCGGATTATAATCACTTTTCCATTCTACAAAACCGGGAAGAAAACTGCCTTTGTAATTTTTTCGTTCTACAAACATATGCACCGTTTCTCCATAGGTATACACGCCGGCTCTTATTACTTCTCCGTTTTCGTCCTTCTCCACCGTAGGTTGCATAAATGGTTTAGCTCCTCTTTTGGTTGTTTCTTCAAATGCTTTTTTAGCATCTTCTACCCAAAGCGCAATTACTTTTACTCCGTCGCCGTGTTTTTTTACGTGTTCTCCAATTGGAGAATCACTTTTTAATGCGGTAGTTAAAACTAATCGAATTTTATCTTGTTTTAATACATAGGATGTTCTGTCTTTTAATCCGGTTTCTAATCCGGCATACGCATGCGATTGAAAACCAAATGCTGTTTTATAATAATGCGCGGCTTGTTTGGCATTGCCTACATAAAATTCAACATAATCAGTTCCTAATAAGGGAAGGAAATCTTGTGCGCCTTCAAAAATTTTTTCAAGTCCGTATTCTACATTTTTTACTTCTTTAGCCATTTTAATATTTTTTTATTGTAATTTTAAATCAACGAATTTTATGAATCAATTTCTAGTTCAGAAAAATAAATTTTCAACTCCACATAGCCATGGTACTGGCTCTATATAAAAACGTGCTGATTTGCATAATTTCAAAAATAAGAAAAATTTTGAAGGCAGGCTTTAAATTAAGACCAAGAAAATGAATTATTTGACCAGTTCTCGCACTGTTTTTATTTCTAAATCGGTATTATTTAATAAATCGTTGGTGCCATAAAAAACCGGATAGTCGGGCATTATGCCGTGTCCTGTGTTTTTTTGTTTGGTATTATAATACAAATGATAAAGTGGAATAGTAATTTGAATTTTAGATTTCGGAAGTATAAGCCGTGCATTATTCATGGCATTGCTTCCTACCATGTTGCCGCCGGTTTCTTCTCCTATAAAAACTGCATTGCCTTTATATTTTAAATAAGAGCAAGCAACCGCACTCATAGAAAAAGAACCTCCGTTAATGATCACATACACCTTACCTTTATATCGGTTATGTAGTTTAGGAATGCCAATAAAATAATGGCGTAACTTCCAATGTCGAGGTAATGTTGTTGGCATGGCTAGAAACATGACGGGAGTTAAACGTTGCCAAAAACTCATTTTTAATTCGGGATTTATGGGAAGCAGATTTATCTTTCGATCTATGCCAATGGCAAATGGTTTTTTTACCAGATGTCTTAAAAAATAAATTCCTTTCATGATAGAGCCACCTCCGTTTTCTCTCAGGTCTATAACCAGATGCTCAGCCTTCTCTTTTCTTAAAGTTCGGAATGAACGACGCATAAATTTTCGCCATTTCTTACCCTGAAATTTATTAATATCCATCACATAAATATTGGGATTTACAGAATCTTTATATAACACACATTTGGCTTGAGCATGAATGGCATTGTAATATCGGGTTCGTCCATAAACAAAAGTGTCTGTTTTACTATCAATTCCTTTCACGCTTAATTCTTGTTCCTGATTATTCGTGTTTTTAATTTTTAAGTTATACTCGGATTTATATCCAAAGGCGAAGGAAAAAAAGTATTTAAATTGTTTGCGTTGTATGGTTTTTTCTTTAAAAGTGGTATTTCTTCCGTCGGAAAAACTAATGCTGCGAATAGTTTTAAGAATAGAGTCAGATTGTATTCCGTTTATACTGATAACCTCGTTTCCTTTTTGAATGATACTATCGTTTAGTTGGGTTTTAGAAACAAATAGTTTATTTCTACTGATAATAATATCGATTGGTAAAATGGGACGGGAAACTTTAATATTTTTTTTATTGGGGGAACTTTCGGCGGTATGTCCGCAACCGATTTTTTGTACAAATTGCCGCACATAAAAACGAAATTGCGTTTGTGTTAAACCGGTATCGATTTGTGATTTGAGTTGTTGTTCAAATAATTTGAGGGAGTCTTTGCTGATGTATTTATAAGGATCGGGATGATATTTGGTTAATTTTTTCCGGAGGAATTGTAAATCATCATGCATATCGGCAACACTAAGGTATTTGTCGCCAATTGAAATACTGTCTTGTGCCCGGGAAATTAAAACATTGGTCAGATAAAATAAAATGAGAAAGTAATTCTTCATTTTCTGGTTTTTTAAATCAACTCGCCGTATAAATCAAAGTCGCTGCTATCGGTTATTTTTACTTGGGCAAAGTCGCCAATTCGTACGTAGGTATGATCATCTGCTTTTACCAGCACTTCATTATCCACTTCCGGACTATCAAACTCCGTTCTTCCAATAAAGTAATTATTTTCTTTACGGTCAAATAAAACGCGGAATTCTTTTCCGATTTTATTTTTGTTCAGGTTGAAAGAAATTTCCTGCTGAATTTGCATAACCGCATCCGCTCTTTTTTTCTTTGTTTTTTCGTTCACATCATCTTTTAAATTAAATGCGTGTGTATTTTCTTCATGCGAATAGGTGAAAATTCCTAGTCTATCGAATTTGGTTTCTTCCACCCATTTCAACATTTCGGCATGGTCTTTTTCTGTTTCTCCGGGATAACCCGCAATTAAAGTAGTTCTAATGGCAATGCCGGGTACCTTATCTCGAATGGTTTTAATTAATTCAATGGTTTTTTCTTTGGTTGTGCCCCTTCGCATACTTTGCAGCATGTTATTGCTGATGTGTTGTAGGGGAATATCCAAATAATTGCAAACATTGTTTCGTTCGCGCATCACGTCTAAAACGTCCAAAGGAAAACCGCCGGGAAAAGCATAATGCAGGCGTATCCAATCAATACCATTAACATCACTTAACCTGCTCACTAAATCAGCCAACTCTCTTTTTTTATAAATATCCAAACCGTAATAGGTTAAATCCTGCGCAATCAAAAGCAATTCTTTGGTGCCGTTAGCGGCTAGTTTTTTAGCGCGATTCACCAGCTCCTCTTTTTCAACTGAAATATGTTTTCCTCGCATTAATGGAATGGCGCAAAAACTGCAAGGACGATCGCAACCCTCACTCACTTTAAAATAAGCATAATGATTGGGCGTAGTTAATAATCTTTCGCCCACCAGTTCGTGTTTATAATCGGCTTTTAAAGTTTTGAGCATGCGCGGAAGTTCTCTGGTTCCGAAATAAGCATCCACCAATGGAATTTCTTTTTCCAAATCTTTTTTATAGCGCTCGCTCAAACAACCGGTTACGTACACCTTTTCAATATGCCCTTCTTTTTTTGCTTCCACATATTTTAAAATGGTATCAATACTTTCCTGTTTGGCGTTTTCAACAAATCCGCAGGTATTAATAATAACGATATTATGTTCGCCCTCGCCTTCATGTTCCACATCAAACTTATTGGCCTTCAATTGTCCCATTAAAACTTCACTATCTACCAGGTTTTTACTGCATCCCAGTGTTACCACATTAATTTTATTTTTTGCAGTTGTTTTGGTTTTCATATAATTTCGTACTTTGTTAGGGTGTAATGTTGCATTTTTTGGCCACGCAAAGATACATTATCCAAACAGCATGTTAAAACTTTTACGGGAATATAATCAATTGTTAATGCCCTTTTACCTGATGAATGGCTTATTGTTATTGGGTACAATTGGTTATGTATGGATTGAAGGATTTACCTGGATGAATGCCTTTTACATGACTGTGATAACTGTAGCCACTGTGGGTTACGGTGAAGTACAGACTTTGAGCGAGGCGGGGAGATTTTTTACCATCTTTCTTATCATGACAAGTTTTGGTACATTTGCCTATGCGGTAAGTTCAATCACCCGCTTAGTGACCGATGGAGAAATAAATAAATTCTTTAAACAAAGAAAAATAAAGAAGATGATAGGACAACTGGAAGGACATGTAATTATTTGTGGATTCGGGCGAAATGGACGCCAGGCAGCGCATGTATTAAAAAAACACGACAAACGTTTTGTAGTGATTGAAAAAAACGAATCTGTTACTGGAAGCATTACTCATAAGTTTTCGGATTTAATTCTGAACGGCAATGCAACCAGCGACGAAATGTTACAAGCGGCAGGGATATTAAAATGTAGTGCATTAATAACCACGTTGCCTACAGATGCAGATAATCTGTTTATTGTTTTAACTGCGCGTTTTTTAAATCCTAAAATAAATATTATTTCAAGAGCGAGTGATGATGGCAGTGATACCAAATTAAAAATTGCCGGCGCCAACAATGTAATTATGCCCGATAAGGTAGGTGGCGCACACATGGCCAGTTTGGTTATGAAACCCGATGTGATGGAATTTATTGATAAAATTACTGCGCAGGGCGGAGAAAATATTAATCTGGAAGAAATTACTTTTGAAAGCTTAACCGATAATTTTAAATCCAAAACGTTAAAGGAGTTGGAAATCAGAAATAAAAGCGGGGCCAATATTATCGGGTTTAAAACTGCAGACGGGGAATTTATTGTAAATCCAAGTGCAGATACACAAGTTATTCCCAATTCGAAAGTATTTGTATTAGGAACCAATGAGCAGATTAAAAAAATGAAATCTATTCTTTCGGAGTAAGGGGTTTTTGGTTGGAGAGTTTTTTGTTTTTATAATTACTGAATGTGACGCCTGCCTGCCGGTAGGCAGGCCCGCCTACCGTTAGGTATGGTTGAGCAAACTGCCGCTGTGGAGAATTCTGATTCCCCAGAACAACCCAAATTTTTAACCACATAGTTGCATAGTTATTTTTTCGAGTTGAATTGTAAGATTAGATTTACATAGGAAAGTATTAAAATAATTTTTAAGAATGCGCACTTTCCTACCGGAAATAATAAAGTTTCATTCTAAACCATAAAAGAAATAAAAGATCATAAAAGGGTTTTTGGTTGGAGAGTTGTTTGTTGCAAGTTTTTTGTGTTTGGATTTTCCCATTGTCACTTCGAGTAGCCGAAGATGGAAATGGTCATCGGCATATCGAGAAGTGATTCTCCTTATGCAGTTCTCGATACGCTTCACTTCGTTACGCTACTCGAACTGACAGCACCATTGTCACTTCGAGTAGCCGAAGATGGAAATGGTTATCGGCGTATCGAGAAGTGGTTCATTGTTTCCTATAAAGCTCAACAAACAATCTCTGTTGAGTAATTCATTTAAATCACTTTTTGCCTTTCGTGTGTTAAAGTTGTGTTGAATTTATAATTAATAAAACTTTACATAATTGTTTATTGTGTAATTTTTGGGATGTAAGATTTATTTTGTTTTTGTAAAAACTATCGCCATCTGTTTATAAAATGTTCACAAAATCAAAAAAAAAAAAAACGCTATTTGAACTTACATTGGAGTTTAATTTGTCCCCGGTACTTGGCCTCTTTGTACTGTTACTTTTTGCACTCGGTTCTTATTGTAAAATAGATACTATTTGATTATATTAGCTCTACTGCGCATAAGTAGTGTAGTATAAACTATATGAGAAATAAAATAATAATAATTGTTTTGATAAGCGCGTTTAAAATAAATGCTCAAGTGAATTTGGTACCGAACCCGAGTTTTGAGAGTTATACCTATTGTCCATTTGGTACAGCCCAATTAGATTGTACTAGTAATTGGTTTTTTGCCGCCGGGTCAACAGACTATTACAACGCATGTTCTCCACAAGGTAATATGTCTGTCCCATATAATGTACGAGGTTTTCAATACGCATCTTCCGGTGAAGCCTATATTGGTATGATTACGCTAGGTCTGAATGAACCTAACCCACCATATTATCGTGAACCAGCAATGACTAAATTAAGTCAGGCTTTATCCATCGGTACAAAATATTTTGTTTCTTTCAAGGCAGTTCTAACAATTAATGACTTTGAAGCTTGCTGCGCCTCCAATAAGCTTGGAGCTCTCTTTTCCAAGGTACCATATTCGATTACTGATAAAGCTCCAATTAATAATTTTGCTCATGTTTATACAAATTCAATAATTTCTGACACACTTAATTGGACAATGATTGCGGGTTCTTTTATTGCCGATTCGGCATATGAATACATTACTATTGGAAATTTCTTTTCTTCACCAAATACTTCTTTTATTGATTATAAAAATGACTTTCCAGCAACGTCTGCAGCATACTACTACATCGACGATGTGATAGTTTCTACAGATTCCGATTTTGTTTATTCAAACATTAAGAAGACTCCGTTTAATTTAAACAGTTTAAATTTATATTTTAACTCAACGAACAATACCATATTTGTTGATACCGATTTGAATGACTATTTATGTTTAGAGTTAAAGGACATATTGGGTAGAACAATTTATACAACAACTTTTCACGCATCATGTCGCGTTGATTTCTCAGCATTTATAAGTGGAACTTATATTGTGCAAATAATAGATCTAAAAAGAAAATCACTGCTTAAAACAAAAAAAATAATTAAACTATGAAAAAATCTATTTTGCTATTAACCCTAAGCATCGTCTCAGCAACTCCATTATTCTCTCAGACTAATTGGCAGAAAAACGGCAATAATCTTAATCCACCTGGCGCACCTCCTACTATTGGTTCAGATATAACTTGGAATTCCCAAATTAAATTTATTACAGCAGGAATAGATAGAGCTATGTTTAATCCAAATGTTACCAATATAATTAATGGCCAACCTGCAATACCTCGTAATGGCTTTTTGGGCGTTGGTAATCCTTTATTTTTCATGCCCCCTTCTTTCAGTGGAACGGGCCCTTTTAGCGTATTGCATTTAAATGGTGATAACAGCCCTATTAATGGTCCACAACAGGCTGGTTATCGAAATTGGATGCACTATGGTATTGTGAGCACACACAATAGAGATTTAATGTTTATGGGTCAACGTTCTAATGGTGCTTATGATGTTACCGATGCCGTTTTTGCCTGGGCAGATAATAATGTTCAAGATAATATGGTATTCACTTTCTTAACCGAAGGTGGCCCTGGCCCTGGAGATTTAACCGGTTCAGGCCCTAACGGCCGGGAAATTGTTCGTTATACGTCCGGCGGTAATGTTGGCGTAGGTCCAAGATTTAACGGAGCCTTTGCACCACAAAGTACACTTCATATGCATAGAGAAAATTCATCAAATAATTTCCTACAAATCACAAATCAGGCAAGTCCTATAGCCGGTAATCCTCTTACAAATGCACCTGGGCCAACTGCCGTAGGCGGACTAGATGGACTTAGACTGGGAATTGATGCCCCAAACAATGGATATTTGGTAAATACGGAAAACAGACCAATAATTTTTGGCACTAATAATGCCGAAAGAATGCGTGTAATGAACATCACTAATCTAACAGTTCCCGTAGGTCCGCTTAATCCAGGTGGTCTTGTTGGTGATTTAACACGGGTATCTATTTCACATAATCCCGCTACGCCTGTTACAAGGCCTTTGAGTCTTTTACATCTTGGTTATAATACGGGAAATATTGGAAATCCGGTAGCTACAGATGGATGGAGGCCTTGGATGGATGTGGGGATGTTCGTTTCGCGATCTACCGATAATGTATACATTGGTCTTAAACAAGAAACTAATATTATTGGAGGGATAGATAGATTTGATGCAGTGCTCTCATGGGGAGATAATATACAAGCTAGTCCTCCGCCCGGAATTATTGGGCCGGACAGATTTCGAATTATTTTCACCACTCCACAGGTTGCTCCTTTTGCCGGACCCGGAGCAATGGGTGGCGTAAATGGTCTTGAGTTTATGAGGTTTTTCCCCAACACACTTGCGGGTAACACTATTGCAGATCCACGAATTAGTATAGGAGATTTTCAATCGATGACCCCACCACAAGATCCAAACAATACCGTAGAGATTAATACAACGCTTGGTGCGCCACCACTTAGTTTAGGTGCAGGCGTTGGAAATCCAGGAGTAGTTCCCGGTTCATGGCCAGGTTCAACAGGAGCAAGTGGACTGCGCTTTAGAGATTTAACTAGCTTAAGTGTTCCTGTGCCAACTGCGGCATACACTTCTGCTACAATCAATCCAACACATGTACTAACGGTTGATGGTAATGGTGATGTTGTGAAAATTGTGCCTACAGCCAGTGTACTAACCAACAATGGAATTTCAACCACATCCTTAGGTATTGTGCAATTAGGAATAAATTGTCCGGAAACGAATACGGTAATTATTACAAATTTCCAATTAATCAACGATAGGCAGATACCTATGAATAATTTTAATTTTTGTTTTAATAATCCGGTTTCACCCAATACGCCCTTTGGCGCGGCCGGAAATAGAGTGGGGATAGGCACCAATAATTGTACACCTGGGAATAGATTGGAAGTAAACAGAAACACGGGTACTAATCCAACAAGCGGATTAAGACTAACGGATCTGGCAGGTGCAGCACCATTACCAACAAACAATCAGGTATTGAGCGTGAATGCCAGCGGAGATGTTATTTTAACCACGGTGCCGACACCAACCGGAGGAACGGGTATAGGAAATTACTGTGTTCCCGGTCCTTCAAATCCTTTAACTGGCGATTATGAAATTCCATTAGGTACTTTCCGCTTGTTTTATCCCGGTCAATCTGTTATTCAACCTTCAACCGGATTACAACAAGATATGGTATCTATCGGTTATCCTTGTAATTCTATTTTACCTGTTTCAAAATTTAATGTACTTGAACAGCAAACAACTCCAAATATAACTTATGATAATTATGCAGGGTATTTTATTAATTTAAATCCTGCAACAACAAGTGGAGGGCCATTAAATGGTGGAGTTTACGGAGAATCAAAAGGAATTACTCCACCTGATCCAATTACAGAACCGCTGAATGCCGGAGGTGTATTTGAGGCGGTAAATGCCGCTTTTAATGTTGGGGTTATTGGAAGAATTGCTAAAAATTCAAAACCCAGTAAGTTTACAGGAGCCGGAGGATATGCCATTGGTGGTGCATTCATGTCTGATTCGAATTCAACAAACGGTTTTTTTCCGGTAGACAATTATGGGGTTTACGGAAGGGCAACCAATTCTCCGGGGTTTAACTATGGCGTATATGGTGAGGTAGATGGCAACGTTTCTCCAATAAATAGTTATGCAATTTATGGTGAAACAAGATTAACCGGAATTATTCCGGGTGGTCCACCTCCGCCACCGGTGGGAGTTACCTATGCAGGATATTTTAATGGCGATGTATATATCGCAGGATCTTATGGTCCCAGTGATGTTGCATTGAAACAAAATATTGACTCTATAAGCAATGCACTTGGAATAATTAATCAATTAAAACCAAGAACATTTAATTTTAATCAACAAGGTTATCCGAGTATGAATTTGCCTGCAGGATTACAATATGGTCTTGTAGCGCAGGAAACCGAAACAATTTTACCTGCCGTAGTAACAGAGAATATTCATCCTGCCAAATATGATGGAAATGGGAATTTGATTGCGCCACAGGTGAATTTTAAAGGACTTGAATATCAGCAATTGATACCAATTATTATACGCGCTATGCAACAGCAACAAAAACAAATTGAAAAGCAAGACTCCTTAATCCAAGTCCTCACGCAAAATATAAACGCGTGCTGCGAAAATCAACAAGCCAAACAAACCGGGGTTAATGGTAATAATCAGCAAGCTCAAGAACAAATCCTCAATCAATTAAATGTTGATTTAAGTGATAAAGATGTAATTGTACTCAATCAAAACATTCCAAATCCTTATGCAGAACATACTATCATCACATACAATGTTCCGGCACAATATGGATTTGCACAAATCATTTTTAAAACCATTGATGGTAAAATCATTAAAGCCGTTGATATTGAGAAAAAGGGCAGGGGCCAACTCAATGTATTTGCCGCTGATTTAACTAACGGTTTGTACATATACACCTTAATTGTGGATGGCAAAGAAATTGATACCAAGAAAATGGTGAAACAGGATTGATTTAGATAGTGAAAAGGTAAAAGCGGTAAGTTAAAATTCAAAAGAGGAAATTCAAAAATTATAGGTTGATTCGGCAACTGGGTTTTGCGCCAACGACTGAACGTAAAGCCTTACGCAGTAATTTGCCAAAAGTTTGCGGAGCGAGGAGGCTTTTACCATTTAGGTAAAAGACCCCGCAGCCAGACAAACTTGGTAAATTACAAGTAAGCTTGTAGTGAAGGCGTGTTCGGCGCCCAAATAATTACTATCTCGTTCGAGCCGGTTTAACCACAAGGAAATAAGAAGGCATAAAGTAATAGACAATTTTTTATGTGACCTTTGTGGTTAAGTTTTACTACAATATAAAAACTACACCGGATCTACATCAATCTGCACTCTGAAATTCCATTTTTTGTATTTAAGGTGAAGTTCATTGATGGATTCCGTAATGTGTTTACGAATAACAAGTGAAGCTATATTTTTTTCAGCTTTGATTAAAAGTAATTTGTGGTAATAGTTGCGAACGCGAGATACCAGCGGAAATTCGGGCCCTAAAATATTTTTTCCAAAGTGCGGCAGCAATAAATTTAAAAGTTCCTGCGCTAAATGATTTACTTCATTCACATCTTTACCAATCACATCCAGTTCAAACAAACGCGAAAAAGGAGGATAATGATACTGCATTCTTTCCTGAATAATTTTATCGTAAAATTCAGGCAAATTATTTTCAATTACATTTTCCAATACGATATGCTGAGGTCGGGAGGTTTGAATAATTACTCTTCCTATTTTATTTCCCCGTCCTGCTCTTCCTCTTACCTGCGTAATCATTTGAAAGGCTCTTTCATAGGAACGGAAATCGGGGAAATTTAATAGGGAATCGGCATTTAAAATACCAACCAATCCCACATTGTGAAAATCCAATCCTTTAGTAACCATTTGCGTCCCGATTAAAATATCAGTTTCCCCATTTTCAAAATCATCAATTAATTGTTTGTAGGCGTATTTACTGCGGGTACTGTCTAAATCCATGCGTGCAATTTTAGCTTTGGCAAAAGAATGGCCGCCTCTTCTTCTATTTTTTCTGTCCCCATGCCTTTCAATACCAAATGCGGACTGTTACAAGAAGGACAAACAGAAGGCGGAGCAGTGGTATAACCGCAATAATGACAAGTTAGTTTTTCATTTTGTTTGTGGTAGATGAGGGAAACATCGCACTGCACACATTGGGGCACGTAAGCACATTGTTTACATTCGGTATAAGGGGCAAAGCCTCTGCGATTTTGAAAAAGGATGATTTGTTCTTTGTTCTGTAAAGATAAATTGATCGCTTCAAATAAAGGTGGTGTAAAAGAAGAATTATTTTGATTGGCGGCATGGTATAACTTAGTATCGTAAATTTCTATTTGTGTGCCCCCTTTTGCGGCAAATTGAATGGGCAATTCTATTTTTATATATTTTTCTTGTTTACAATTTACCCAAGATTCAATAGAGGGTGTTGCACTGCCTAATAAAACATTTGATTGGTGTATAGTTGCCAAATACAAAGCGGCATCGCGTGCATGATAACGGGGAGCAGGATCGTGTTGTTTAAAGGAAGCATCATGTTCTTCGTCGACAATAATTAAACCCAAATTTTGATAGGGTAAAAACAAAGCTGAACGTGCACCAATAATAATTTTATACTGTTTTTCCTCTTGATTTTTAGGGGGGATTAAAATATTATTCCAGATTTCCACTCTTTCATTTTCGCTGAAACGGGAATGATACACGCCCACCGATTCGCCAAAAACGGCGCGCAAACGAGTAATAAGCTGCGTGGTTAAAGCAATTTCAGGAACCAGATAAAGTATTTGCTGATTTTTAAGGAGCGCATCTTTAATCAGTTGAATGTAAATTTCGGTTTTACCGCTGCCTGTAACGCCGTGCAACAAAACCGTTTTTTTATTTAAAAATTGCTTTTGAATTTCTTCGTAAGCGTTTTGTTGTGCTTCACTTAATTTTTTATCTTCTGTATTTCCTTTTTCAAAAAGTAAGCGACCGGTTTCAAAATGCTCCTCTGTTAGAATACCTTTTTTAATTAATGCATTTAAAGCACTATTGTCGATGGATTTTGTGAGTGCTGATTTTTTAATCCATTTATTCAGTTCATCTTCCTTTTGTAATTTAAAATAGAGGAGCAGAGCTTCGGCTTGTTTGAATGCTTTTTTTTCGAGTTGATCCAATACCTCTTTAAGTTTGGTTTCAGGCTTGTATTCTTCTGAAAGTTGTATATAGCTTACCAGTTTAGGTTTATACTTATCCTTTATTTCTTCATAAACTACAATGGCATTTTTAATAATTAATTTATGAATGATAGGGTGCGCCGATTTTATTTTTAAATGGGCAGCCGCGTCTTCAAAACTTAAACTTTCATTGAGGTGCAATAAATCTAAAAGTTCGTGCTCCCTGTCAGTAAAAAATGAATGTTCAGTTTCTTCAAAATTAAATTCGGGATTTAACTGCAGTGTAGAGGTGCTGCTTAATTTTAATCCGGAAGGTAAGGCGGCGTTCATCACATCACCCGGTGCCGCACAATAATAAAAAGAAATCCAATCCCAGAATTTAAGTTGAGTTTCGGTTACAATCGGGAAGTCATCCAACACGGCGTCGAGATATTTTGCCGTACGTTCGGTCGGAGCAGTTTGATGAACTTTATAAATGATACCGGTATAAATTTTAGTTTTACCAAACTGAACTAATACTCTTTTTCCGGGCACAACCATTTCATTCATTTCTTCCGGTACACGATACGTGAATTTTGCCGGAATATTCATGGGCACTATAACATCCGTAAATAAAGTAATTTTCTCCATCAACTAATCAAGTAGGCTAAAATAATACCCGTTGCCATCATTAATACTTTGGCTACATTGTATTTGTGATGATCGCTGGTTTCAAATAATATGGCGGTTGATAAATGAAGAAATATACCAATAACTAAAGCAAAAGCTGCTTTGCTGTACTCTGCATATCCATTTATTCCAATAGACTGCATCACGTAACTGAATAGAAATCCCAGGGGTGTCATCACCGAAAACAAAACAAGGTATAAAATAGTTTTGGCGCTGCTTTTCTCGTGTTCTTTCAGTAATAAAACAAAAGCTATAGAAATGGGTATGTTATGAATAATTAATCCATAAATAAGCTGGTGATTAATGCCCTGATATTCGTTGGATGCCTCACTGTAATTATAAAGTGGCAATCCTTCCAGAAAAGAGTGTAAAAATAACCCAACAATAATTCCCGCCGGTAAATGATTATGACAATCGTGACTGTGTAAATGAACATGGCCGTGTTCTATTCCGGTACTAAACGTATCAATGATTAATTGTAAACAAAATCCAAGAACAATAAACAGGCCAATTAATTTTACGTTTAAGGAGGAACTGTTTTCGGGTGTGGCGGCATAGGCTTCAGGTAACAAATGGATAATGGATACTGAAAACAGATAAGCAGCGCTTAAAGCCAATAGTAATCTTAAATTATCGGGTTTTATTTTTGTTTTAAAAGCAATTCCGCCCGCAATTAAAATGGGACTGATTAAAAGTATGATGGCCAGGGTTGTATTCATTTTATTTTTGAAAGACGAGGATTAAACGTTCTGAATGTTCTGGAGAAAATACATTCAGTTGATAATCTCCATAAGTATTGATTAATTTAAAGTTGCGCTTAGCGGCAAAATTTTCGAAGTCTGCCTTATCAAATAAAGAAACTTGTTCAGTAAACTCAAATGTTTTGCCTTCTGTTTCAAATTTAATGGTTTTATTTATTCTATTGTGCGCTACTTTTTTAGAAATATAAAAATCAATGGGTGCGCGGTGTTCAATATGCTCGCATTTAAGCTGCTGCATTACCTTTGTTTTGTTAAAAAAATCAACCACAAATAAACCATTTTTTTTGAGCGAATCATAGGCAACTTTAAACACCTTTTCATTATCTTTTTCATTCTCAAAATAACCCAAACTGGTAAATATATTTAAAACACAGTCAAAATAGTTTGTGCGAAACAAATTGCGCATGTCGTGCGTGTAAAATTCGCAATTGGTAGTTTTATTTTTAAGGGCTGACTGAATGTTTTCCGGAGAAAGATCAGTTCCGGTTACTAAATAATTATTTTTAGCTAAATAGAAGCAATGTCTTCCATTTCCACAGGCCAGGTCCCAAATTTTTGCATTTGGTTTCAGATTTAAATTTGCACTCAGATTATTAAGAAAATCAGCGGCTTCCTCTTCATTTCTATAATTATAAAGTAGGTGATAATAAGGTGAGTTAAACCAATCTTCAAACCAATGTTTTTTTTCTGTCATTTGATAAGTTTATAGTTTTTATTATCACCAATTCGCCAACCTGTTAATCTTTCCACTAAAAAAAGAAAACGATATTTTAAATTAAATTTTGCTTTGGAGGGATCATAATGAAATTTCCAATTAGCATTAGCTATTCTTTTTTCCATGACTTTGGGATGCGTTCCTTTAAATTCTACTAATAAGTCAATCTCAGAATAATCAAAGTGTGCAGTTTTTTTAATATTTTTTTCCATCCACTCATCGGTATGCCACATTTTATGAAAATTTTCCTGCTTGTTTTGCTGAGCTTCCGGAGGTTTTACCCAACCGTAATGATAAATATTCGCTCCTGTGGATTTTACTATCAGTTTTTCTCCTGATTTTAATCTGAATCCCTGAGCATCTTTAAAGGAACGGATGTTTTTATTGTTTTTAATAATTCTGATTTCATGCTGATACCAGCGCTTGCCTGCGCCCACGTAATTGTATTGTCCGTAAAAATGTTTGTATTCAAATAGCAAGCCTTGGATGCGAGGGTCGTCTTTGTATTTTTGCGCAGCAACTTTTATGGTATTTAAATCATTTTCATGAACACATTCGTCACTTTGAATATAAAAACACCAATCAAATTCAGTTGGAATGGCATCAAATACTTTATTGGTTTCTTCTGAAAGTACCAGGCCTCCCTCGCGTAAACTATCATTCCAAATTGTATCAATGATTTTTATTTTATCTGATTTTATTTCCTCAATTAATTTTCGGGTATCATCATCACTGTTTCCAACACCAACATAAAACACATCACAAATGGGTAGTATAGAAAGAATGGCTTCCTCCACGGGGTAATCGTAGCGTAATGCATTTCTTATTATGGTAAAACCTGCTATTTTCATTTCATTAAAACGGATAACCAATTCCAAAATTCACAATAGTTTCTTTCCAAGGTTGTTTATCAAAAGTCCATCTGTTTCCAACCGCATATTTAGGGTCTCGCAAGGGTGCAGCAAAATCAAACCGGAGTACAAAGAAACTTAAATCCATACGAATTCCAATACCTCCACCCATTGCTATCTGATCTACAAAACGGTCAACTAAAAACTCTCCTCCGGGTTTGGTAGGGTCGGGCTGTAATCTCCAAATATTTCCGGCATCGGCAAATAGCGCCCCGTTTAGTGATTTAATAATATGGAATCGGTATTCGATATTACCTTCTAAAATCATATCTCCAATTTTATCAAAGCGTGTTGAACTTCCTGTAGGGTCATAAGCGCCCGGGCCTAAGGTACGAGCTCGCCAGGCACGAATACTGTTTGGCCCCCCGCTAAAAAAGCTTTGCTCGTAGGGTAATACGTTTAAGTTTTTTAATGGTTTTCCTATTCCACCGGACAAACGATATACAACTCGACTTTTTTTCCGAATGGGAATATAAATCCGATAGTCGATATCCCCTCTCAGAAATTGCGCAAAGGGTATATTATAAATTAAAAACCGGTCTAAACTGTCTTTTGTTCTACCGGTCATGGAGAATGCCTGGCGGAGAATATTACCAGAAGACTGAACACCTACCCGAAGGTAACTAACGGGTTTGGAGCTGGTGTTTGAATTTTCTTTGGAAGAATACGTGAGTGCGTATCGGGTTGCAGTGGTAATGTGATCTACAAACGAATTAAATAAAAACGCATCATTCAGTGATTTTAAGGCAGACTCAAAATTTCCTTTAAAAGTTGAATTCACAAAATAGATTTCTAGAGGAATAATTTCATGACGTATTTGATTTTGGTGTGTTTTAAAACTTAAACCATAATCTATATCCGTAATGGTTCTGTCAAATTCCGAACGATTTTGATAATTAAATGAACTGCGCACAAAAGTATGAGGTGCCATTTCTTTTCTGAATGGGAATAGCGAGAAGGGAAAGAATGCACGAGGTACCGAAAAAGAAGCTTCAGGTCCGAATTGCAAAGTATTAAATGTATTACGAATTTCAGTGATATCTGTACTCTGTTCGTCATCGGTTAGGGGTTGTTGTGCTATTAAAGCTCCTTGTAACTTTATTTCAACTAATTCCCCTCCCTTAAAAAAATTTCTGTTTTGATAAACCAAGCTGCCATCAACCCCCAAATTTCCTGAAGTATTAATTCCTTCCGTTTCAGCTGTAAGAGATTGTTTGATGAGCGGATTACAAATAATATAACAATCTAATCGGCTACGGTAATCTCTGCTTTTAAAAAATTGAATATTTACGTTTTTAAATATTCCTAAGCCCAACAAAGCGCGGTACGTAATTTCAGCTGTATCTTTTCGAAATAAATTGCCTGATTTAATATCAATATTGGCAAGTAGCACAGAAGGGCGAAATGGCATAGGGTTGTTAAGCAAAAATACAACATCAGAATTTTTCACTTTGAGCGTATCCTTAAAATAAACTTCTCTTAAGTTGCCGGGTACCGGTTCAGGAATAAAATAAATATTTCCGATTTTATATTTAACATGATTATCTAATACAATAGAATCATTGCTGGAACTAAACGGACGTGAGAATTTTTTTAAGTGTATATTGATAGAAACCGTATTATTGGCGAAACCTGAATCAACATCAAAATTTAAATAAGCGTTTTCAAAATAATAATAACCGTTATTTAAAGCGAGACTGGTTAGGCGTTGCCTTTCTTTAATCAAATTTTCTGTATTGTATTTTTGACCAATTACTAAAATAGAATTCATAGAGTCTGTTCTAATAAGTTGCCCCAGTTTTTCATCATCCATTTGATAGGTTATTTTACCAATGGTGTAAGGTTTTTTTGGAAGTAATATGTATCGCACGGTAGCCAATTTCCCGCTTTTATCTAACTGAACGGAATCTTTAACCTGCCCATTAAAATGACCTCTGCTGAATAAAAATTTGGCTAATTGTTGACGGGTTTGTTCTGTAGCGGAAGAATCTAGGATAACAGGTTCTTCACCGATATCTCTTAAACTTTCTTTGAAAATTAGACTCTCTTTATCTTTTAACTTAGGGCTTTTAGGCGCTTTACCTTTTTTTTCCCGCTTTTCGTTTTTAATTTCATTTTTCTTTATGCGTTTGGCGTTAATTACATCATATTTTTCATTTCGGGCGAATTTTTTGCGACTAATTTTTTCTTGGTCAAAAAGATTATACCACCAAACGTAAAAATGGAAAGTACGGAATAATTTGCGGTTAGGTTTTTGCCGGATGTAACTCAAAAAAATATCTTTTTCAATATTGGTCTCTTTAATATTCTCGATTTCAATTTTATCAACGATGTAGTGGCCGGGTTCTAATTTTTTACTGATATTGCAGGATTGACTCAACATAATAAATGCCAAAACAATTAAAAAAACAATGCTGTTTTTTGAAAATTTTATTTTTCGAAATAATTTCAAAAACTACTTGATAAATTGTACTAATTTAGCCTAAATTATTATGATAAGTAAGTCTCGTTTAAAACAAATTAAGTATTTGCACACAGCGAAAGGAAGAGATGAGTTGGCTTGTTTTGTTGTAGAAGGTGAGAAGACAGTTTTGGAATTATTGCAACAACAAGCCAAATGCGTGGTTGCGCTGTTTGCTTTACCCGACTTTTTAAATCAAAACGCAACGTTGTTAAAGAGCAATGCTTTAGAGCTAACCGAAGTGAGTGAGCATGAGCTAGGCCAGTTGAGTTTACAAAAAACTCCAAATAAGGTGCTTGCAATTTGTAATTATTTTGAGCAAGTTGAATTAAAAGACAGCCAATTAACTAATGTTTCCGTTTTTCTGGATGAGATCAGGGATCCCGGAAATTTTGGCACATTAATTCGTTTATGCGATTGGTTCGGGATTAAAACTTTATTTTGCTCGAAAGGAACCTGTGACTTTTATAATCCAAAAGTGATACAGGCCAGTATGGGTGCCTTTATGCGTGTGCAAATTATTTATACGGATTTGAATCAATTGTTAGCTGAAAAAAAATTCAATAAGGTTTATGGAGCTGTGCTTAATGGTGAGTCGATGTATGAAGTGAAATTCGAAAAGGGATTACTGGTTATAGGGAATGAATCCAATGGAATTTCTGAAGAAAATATTGCCCTCATTAATACAAAAGTAAAAATACCAGCGCATGGATCGAGTGGAACAGAATCATTAAATGCAGCCATGGCCGCTTCAATTTTAGTTTCGGAAATGTATAGGCAAATCGGAAATTAAATTACTTTTTGTTTAATACAACGCCCTTGTACCTTAATTTATACGGACCATTTTTATCATTGCTCTGCACTAATACAGTTCTGTCTTGTCGGTCGTAAACGGTTTGGGTATTAAATAGAATGCGAATAATAGTATTTTTCCCAGGTAATACCGGCGCTTTATCAAATTCCGCAGTGGTGCAACTACATGTTATGTCAACAGAGGTGATTAAAAGCGGTTCGTTACCGATATTGCTTATTTCAAAATCTATTTTAACTACTTCTCCTTTTTTAACCATTCCGAAATTTTTTTTTGCGTCAAGTACTTTAAGTTTGGGTTGTGCATATGCAAAACTGTTAAAGAAAATAAGCAAAAGAAGGAGGAAGAATGTTTTCATGAGTTTAAATAAAAAATCCTTCGAAATTTTTCGAAGGATTTAAATGGAGGTTTAAGGTGATTATTCGCCGGCTAAAGGTTTAGCCTTTATTTCACCTTTTATTTTAACTTTTTTAGTAGCGTATTTTGCGTTGGAAGAAATCGTTACATTTTTTTCAAATCTTCCTTCCCGTTTAGTATCGTATTTAATTTTGATAACACCACTTTTTCCGGGTAAAATAGGTTCTGTTGGCCAGCCCTGTTTACCATCTATGCTGGTAGCTGTACAACCACATTCTGCAGTAACTGCAGTTATGGTTAAAGGCGTTTTACCCACATTGGTGAATTTAAATTCGCGTAATCCGTTTGAATCATATTCAACACTACCGAAATCAATAACTTCCGATTCAAATTTCATATCCGGCGCATTTGGATCCGGATTAGGTATCACTGAATCTTGAGCTTGTAAGGTTGTGAAAATGCTCAACAACAAAGCAAATGCTAATAAGGCTGTTTTTTTCATGTATTCTTTTTCGGTTAGTGTATCAAAAATTATTCCTTTAATGAGAAAAGATTAAATATTAACCTTTTTTCTCAGTAGGTGCGCCGGTAGCCGGAGTATTTTCAGGAAAAGCAACATCAGTTGGTTTAGCTTCAATATTCCCTTTGATAGTCAAAGTAACAGTTCCGCTTTTTGCATTGGAATTTACAGTTACTGTTTTGTAAATACCTCCAACACGTTGTGTATCATATTTCACCTTAATAACTCCTGCCTTACCCGGTAATACAGGCTCGTTAGGACACTGAGGCACAGTACATCCGCAACTACCAACACAATTGGTAATTACTAAAGGTTCTTTACCGTTATTAATGAATTTAAATTCGCATTCACCATTCGCGCCTTGTTTAATGGTGCCATAATCATGTGTGGTTTTGTCCATTTTAATATCCGCTAAACTGGCCGGAGGAGCCGTTGCAGTTGAGGTAGCTCCATGATTATGTCCATCATTTGCCGAGTGCCCTTCCTGAGCATTTGCAAAAAAGGTTAAACCTAAAGCCAAGCTGATTGTAAATACAAGTTTTTTCATAATTCTTTTTTTAAATTGATGATTGCTAAAATCGTGCCATAAAGATATAACATACTTAGATTTGTTTCAGTATTTTTACGAAATTTAACAATTAAAATAAGTTAAACTTGCACATGGAAATTGCAAAAATATACAATCCGCAGGAAGCAGAAAATAAATGGTACACACATTGGATAGAAAATGATTTTTTCACTTCTGTCCCCGATAAACGTACTCCATATACCATTGTGATTCCACCTCCTAATGTTACCGGTGTTTTACATATGGGACACATGTTGAATAATACCATTCAAGATGTACTTATTCGTCGAGCGCGTATGTTAGGCTTTAATGCATGTTGGGTTCCGGGAACAGATCATGCCAGCATTGCAACTGAAGCGAAGGTGGTTAATCTGTTAAAGGAAAAAGGAATTAAAAAAAGTGATTTATCGCGAGATGAGTTTTTGAAATATGCCTGGGAGTGGAAAGAAAAATATGGTGGAATAATTCTTGAACAATTAAAAAAATTAGGAGCTAGTTGTGATTGGAAAAGAACAAAGTTCACCATGGATGCTGATATGAGCGAAGCCGTAATCGACGTTTTTATTGACTTATATAAAAAAGGAAATATTTACAGAGGTGTACGCATGGTGAATTGGGATCCACAAGGTTTAACAGCAGTAAGTGATGAGGAGGTAATTTACAAGGAAAGTAATAGTAAACTGGTATATGTAAAATATAAAATTAAAAATACAGATCAATTCATCACCATTGCCACCACGCGTCCCGAAACAATTATGGGCGATACCGCAGTATGTGTTCATCCGGAAGATGAAAGATATGTACAATATAAAAATGCAACTATTATTGTTCCTATTGTGAATCGCGAGGTTCCTTTAATTTTTGATACGTACATTGATAAAGAATTTGGTACAGGAGCCCTTAAAGTTACGCCTGCTCATGACATTAATGATTTTAACCTCGGACAAAAACATAAATTACCGGTAATTGATGCGCTTAATGCCGACGGAACCATTAGCGAAGCCGCAGAAGCTTATGTTGGTATGGATCGTTTTGCTGCACGTAAAAAAATTATTGCCGATTTGCAGGAAATGGGATTGGTAGAAAAAATAGAGGAAATTAAAAACAAAGTGGGCCATAGTGAAAGAACCAACGCCGTGATAGAACCCAAATTATCGATGCAGTGGTTTTTAAAAATGGATCAGGTGAGTAAACCTGCATTGGAGTCAGTGTTGAGCAACGAAGTAAAATTAATTCCCGAGAAATTCATCAACACCTACAAGCATTGGATGGAAAATGTGCATGATTGGTGCATTAGCCGACAATTGTGGTGGGGACAACGAATTCCGGCCTGGTACGACGGAAAAGGAAATACCGTGGTATGCAAAACAAAAGAAGAAGCCATTGAAAAATTAAAAATTAAGAATCCCGAATTAAAAATTGATGAAATTAAACAGGATGAAGATGTGCTCGATACTTGGTTTTCTTCGTGGTTATGGCCTTTAACTGTTTTTGATGCTAAAATAATTCAAAACGGTTGGGATAAGGCAAACAACGATTTAAAATATTATTATCCAACGAATGATTTGGTTACCGCTCCCGAAATATTATTTTTCTGGGTGGCGCGCATGATTATAGCCGGAAAAGAATACACCGGCAAAAAACCTTTTTCAAATGTTTATTTAACCGGCATTGTACGCGATAAACAAGGAAGAAAAATGAGTAAACAATTGGGTAACTCTCCCGATCCTTTGGATTTAATTGCGAAATATGGTGCCGATGGTGTTCGTGTGGGCATGTTGTTGTGTTCGCCTGCGGGTAATGATTTAATGTTCGATGAATCGTATTGTGAACAGGGAAGAAATTTTGCCAATAAAGTTTGGAATGCTTTTAGATTAATTAAAGGATTTGAATGTGCCGAAGTGAAACAACCTGCAGCTTCAGATGCGGCTGTAAAATGGTTTGAAAATAAACTGGCCGAACAAATTGAAGTAATAAACGATTACTATAGTAAATACCGGATGAGTGATGCCTTGATGGCTACTTATAAATTGGTTTGGGATGATTTTTGTGCCTGGTATTTAGAAGTGATTAAACCGGAATTTGTAGATGGAAAAGCAAAGCCTATAGATGTTTCTACGTATAAGAGCACCATTTACTTTTTAGAAGAATTATTAAAACTCATTCACCCCTGGATGCCATTCATTTCTGAAGAAATATGGCATTTGTTGGAAGAGCGAGATGTTAAGGATTGTATAATTGTTGCGCAATGGCCTAAGTTAAAAGTTACTAACAATTCACTTCTACAACAATTTGAGGTAGTGAAAGAAATTGTTACCCAGGTTAGAGGATTACGTCAGCAAAAACAACTTTCGCCTAAAGAAAAACTAGAGGTAATCGAAAAATCAGGTGCTAGGCATTCTTTTTTTGATGAGGTGGTTATTCGTTTAGGGAATTTATCAAACTATTCCTATAGCAAAGACAAAGTAGACGGGGCATTTTCATTCTTAATTCATTCTACCGAGTTTTACATTCCATTAAGCATGAATATTAATGCAGAAGAGGAAAAAAGCAGATTAATTAAAGAGCTTGATTATAATAAAGGTTTTTTAAAGTCAGTTCAAATTAAATTGGCGAATGAGAAATTTATGGCCAATGCTAAGCCCGAGCTTATTGAATTGGAAAAGAAAAAAGAAAGCGACACTTTAAATAAAATTAATTCATTGGAAGCGCAGTTGAAACAGTTGTAGAAAAAATGAGTGAGCTGAAAAATTGGTTTAACAAAAATTATTTTGAAGAGCTTGGATTGGCTATCAAAAGTAATTTCCCCGAGTTTAAAACCAAAGATTTCGTTAAAAACGTTTGTGAGGATTTAGATGAATTGGAGCTAAATCAACGCATGAGAAAAACCAGCGTGGTATTGCAAGAATTTGTGCCGAAGGATTTGGAAAAAACCATCTCCATATTTAAAAAAACTATTCCGAATTTAAAAGCGGGTTATACTAATTTGATTTTTCCCGACTATATTTCAATTTACGGCAAAAATCATTTAAAGGCTTCTTTAGATGCCTTAAAATATTTTACAACATTTGGTTCTTCAGAGTTTGCCATTCGTGTATTTTTAAAAAGCGATTTCAATATTACTTTTGAGCATATGTTAGCATGGTCATCAGATAAAAACTTTCATGTTCGTCGCTTGTCATCGGAAGGTTCACGACCCCGTTTACCCTGGTCGTTCAAACTCGAAAAAATTATTGAAAATCCCGAGCTCACCTTACCTATATTAAATAACTTAAGAGCGGATGATGAACTTTATGTTCGCCGCTCTGTGGCTAATCATTTAAATGATATTTCAAAAGATCATCCCGGTTTGGCCATTCAAGTTGCTAAAAAATGGAAGGGAAAAAGTGAATTAACCGATCATTTATTAAAACATGCCTGCCGAACGCTTTTAAAGGGAGGAAATTCAGAAATTTTAAAATTATTTGATACTCACGATGTAACATCTTTAAAAATTTCCAAGTTAAAACTTTCTTCTGCAAAAATTAAAATGGGTAAAACCCTTGAATTCAGTTTTTCTATTGAAAATAATTCATCTAAACCGGTAAAAATTCGGGTGGAATATGAAATGGTTTTTAAACGCCAATCCGGCGATGGAAAAAAGGTATTTCACATTAGTGAACGTGTTTTAAATGCCAATGAAAAACAAAGGTTTTCAAAAAGTCATTCTTTCAAAACGATAAGCACCCGAAAGTATTATCCCGGTAAACACGCGGTGGCTTTGATTGTAAATGGCCATCATCAAGGTTATAATCTGTTTGGGTTAACAAACTAAGTAATTTTAGCTTACCTTAGCTTTTCTATGAATGATACAATAATACAGGAGTCTGAAGTTGTACATGAATTCAATAGGTCAACCGATAAGGCGCATGTAATTGCCTGCTGGGTTGGTATTATTTTAAATTTAGCCTGGTTTGCGAGTGATTATTTTGTATTACCCGACCATTGGTTTCAATTTCTGTTGTTTCGTGTGGTTGTTTCTTCCGTTAGTTTTATCCTTCTGATATTCAGAAAAAAGTTTAACATCAGTATTTATTTTTGTGCTTTTACACTTGTATTAGGCATATCTGTTCAAAATTCATACATGTGGAGTGTGATGGATGTTTCGCATTTGCAACAACATGCTTTTGCCTATATCGCTTTGTTTATTGGTGTAGGTATGCTTGTGCTTTGGGAGGTTATTTATTCATTGATTATAGTAATCGTTTCATTAATTACAAACGTAGTTTTTTATTTAGCTTATAGTCCGCTTACCGTTGATGAATTTTTAACTCACGGTGGTTTTCTTACTTTAACTGTTGCCATATTTTGTGTTTTTTTGATACGAACGCGTTATCGTTTAACCTATAAAGAAATACGGAGTAGAATGGAATTGGCGAATTCAAAAAAAATAATTGAAAAGGAACACAAAATAGTAGTGGAGCAAAAGAAAGAAATATTAGATAGTATCAATTATGCTAAACGAATTCAAAATGCTATGCTGGCCAGCGATAGTTTATTTCAAAAAAATCTTAATGACTATTTTATTTTATTTCAACCTAAAGATATAGTAAGCGGTGATTTTTACTGGGCAACTGCGGTTAAATCGAAACAAAACGGAACGGAACAGGATTTATTTATTTTAGCAACAGCTGATAGTACCGGGCATGGAGTTCCTGGAGCGATGATGAGTATGTTGAATATTGCCTGTTTAAATGAAGCGGTAAATGAAAGAAAGTTATATAGTCCGGCAGCCATATTAAATCATGCCCGCGATAAAATAATAACTTCTTTGGCAGATGATGGTAGCGTTGATGGGGGTAAAGACGGCATGGATTGTAGCATTGTTGTATTTAATTTAAAAGATAAAAAAATAAAAGTTGCAGGAGCCAATAATCCGGTTTGGATAACAAGAGAGTTAAAAGAAGGAATAGAATTATTTGAAATTAAGCCTGATAAAATGCCCGTGGGTAAACATGAAACTGGTAACAAATCATTTAGTGAAAGTGAATTTGAAATTTTGCCGGGTGATGTTGTGTATACGTTAACCGATGGCTTTCCGGACCAATTCGGGGGAAACCGACAAAAAAAATATACCTCCAAAAGATTGCGTGAAGAGTTGAGGAATATGCATAAATCTTCCATTCACACTAAAAAAGAGGTGTTAATGAAAAATTTCAGCAATTGGAAAGGGGATGTAGAGCAAATTGATGATGTGCTGCTCATTGGCGTAGCCATCTCCTGATAAATTTTGCGTACTTCATTTAGATTCTTAACTTTAAGTGTCTATACCAACATAAAATGTATCGCATATCTTTAATTTTTTTAATTGTTTTTGTTGCTTGCAAGCAACCTCAAGCCCCATCTGCTTCAAATAATTCTAAAGCCGATAGTTTATCCGTTAAGGAAGTAACTTTTAAAAGTGTTGAAACGCACAAAGCTGTACCCAATAGCGTAGAGGTTGGTAAACCGGTTATGATTAATGTGGGTAAGGGACAAGCTTATCCGGCAAATGCAAATACAACTCAGGTTGAGGATTTAACGGCTTTTGCTGCTGAAGTTTTACCGGAGCGTAAACTTGGAGCCGACACTTTAAAATTACCCAAAACATTTTCGATAAGCCTAAATTCAAAATTATGCATGCATTCTCGTCCGGTACATGCTCTTCCTCCGCGTTTTAAAGACGCGGCCATTTCTGATATACAATACCTGGATGTAGATCAGGGATTGGTTTCTTCTACGCTTAAGTGTGTGATGACGGATAAAACCGGAAATATATGGATTGGCACTAACGGTTCGGGAGTGTGCAGATACGACGGAAGATCTTTTTTTAATTTCGATAACCGAAATGGATTAAGTAACGATAACATACTTTGTATGCTGGAAGATAGTAAAGGAAATCTTTGGTTTGGCACCGAAGGTGGAGGTGTTTGTTTTTTTGATGGAATAAATATGAACACCATTTCCGAGGAAGAAGGATTATCAAATTCTACTGTTTTGTCTCTTTTAGAAGGTAAGGATGGTAAAATCTGGATTGGAACAAATGGTGGCGGAATGTACGCGTATGAAAACAACTCATTAACCGTATATACAGAAGAACAAGGATTACCTTCATCCAGCATCCGTGCTTTACATTGCGATCAAAAAGGAAATATTTGGATAGGAACTACTGGAGGCGGAGCCTGTTATTTTAATGGCACTTCTTTTTTTATTTTAGGTGAAGACGAGGGGTTAAACAGTACTATCATTCATGACATTTATGAAGATAAGGAGGGTTTAATTTATTTTGCGACTGATGATGGCGGGGTAAATATTTATGACGGAAAAACCGTTAAATACATTACAAAAAAAAGAGGATTAAGTAGTGATTGCATCATTTCTATTCATCAGGATAAGACAGGGAATTTATGGCTAGGAACCTATGATGCAGGTTTGTGTATGTATGATGGTCATGAAATTAGAATTTATAATACAGAACATGGATTAACTAATAATTATATTTTATCTATAGCAGAAGATAATAATGGAAATTTGTGGTTAGCTACCAAAGGCGGCGGTATTTGTAAATTCAATAACGCCTCCTTTTCTCATTTCACCAATAAAGAGGGCTTCGGACAAAACACAGTTCGCGCAATTTGTGAAGATAAAAATGGAAAGTTATTTTTCTCAACTTACGGCGATGGTTTAATAACTTATGACGGGAATAATTTTAATCATTATGGTGAAAGTGATGGTTTGCCGTCTAATCGATTAAAAGCATCAGTAGTCGAAGGGGATAACCTCTGGTTGGTGCCCGAAAACAATGGTCTTTTAAAATATAATGGTAAAAACTTTGAATGGTATACTGAAAATTCGGGATTAGTGAGTGATTATGTATTGAGCCTATGCCAGGATAAAAAAGGATGTCTTTGGATTGGCACCGATGAGAGTGGAATTTGTTGTATGAAAGATGGAAAGTTTATTTCCTTTCCGGAGGAGGAAGGATTAAGTGATGCGATTGTGCCGGCCATATTGGAAGATAAAACCGGAAATATCTGGATAGCCACTGAAGGTAGCGGATTGTGTAAATACGATGGTGAAAATTTTACCTGGTACACCAAAGAAAACGGATTAAATAGTAATTATATAGCTTGCCTGTTTCAGGATTCCTCCGGCGATTTATGGGTTGGTACGGATGGAAGAGGAGTGAATGTTATAAAAGGAAATACATTGGACAAAGCAAATCCGGATATTTCTAAATTCACAGTAAATGAAGGATTAAGTAATAATGTTGTGCGATCGATTACCCAAGATATGAAAGGTAATTATTGGATAAGTACCGAACACGGATTGAATTACATTAAAAAAACAAATGGACCATATAAAGTTCATGTTTACACAACGGCCGATGGATTAAAAGCAAATGATTTTTATGGAGCGGTACATATAGATCAAAAAAATATAATCTGGTGGGGAAATGGAAAAGCTTTAACGAATTTGAATTTAAATAAATTTAAAGAACCTGAAATTACACCGGTAATACAACTCAACAATATTGAGTTTGAAAAATCTTTTGTTGATTTTCATGCTTTAAATGATCCTGAAAAAATAAATATGGATATGCATGTGGGTGAAAAGGAAAAAAAGAATTTACGAAAAATCCAATTTGAGAAAATCTCTGATTTTTACAACTATCCAAAGGATATGACCATTCCTTATGCCTTAAGTCAAATTGAATTTGAATTTAGTGCCATTGATTGGAGTGGTCCGGAAAAAATAATGTATCAATATATTTTGGTTGGCCAAGATGAAGATTGGAGTCCTGTTTCTTCCGAAAACAAAGCCTTTTATAATAAGATTACCAATGGCGATTATGTTTTTAAAGTGAAAGCTATTGGTGTTTCCGGTAAATGGAGCGAAGAGTTTTCCTATTCTTTTAAGGTTTTACCACCTTGGTATCGCCATCCTATAGCTTATGCTTCTTATGTGCTTGCTTTTTTTGTGGTAGTTATCGGATTCAATAATATTCGTACTCGTCAATTAAAATTGCAACAACAAGTATTAGAGCGTACAGTTGAAGAGCGTACGGCAGAAATTGTAACACAAAAGGAATTGATTGAACAAAAGCAAATTGAAATTCTAGATTCAATTAATTATGCGAAACGAATTCAAAGCGCCATGCTCGCCAGTGACCATGTATTCAGCAAAAATTTATACTCTTATTTTGTTTATTTTCAGCCCAAGGATATTGTAAGTGGCGATTTTTATTTTGCCTCACCGATTAAAGACGGAAAGTTTGTTGTTGTTACAGCTGATAGTACCGGTCATGGCGTTCCGGGTGCCATGATGAGTATGCTTAATATATCTTGTTTAAATGAAGCAATCAATGAGCGAGAATTAGCCAGCCCGGCCGCAATTTTGAATCATGCCCGAACCCGAATTATTTCTTCATTAGCCGAAGATGGTAGTGATGAAGGTGGAAAAGATGGTATGGATGCCAGCGTTATTGTTTTTGATTTCAAAAACATGAAAATGAATATTGCCATGGCAAATAATAATGTATGGCTAGTGAGAAATGTAAATGGCAAGCCTGAGCTTATTCAATATAAATCCGACCGCATGCCTGTAGGTAAACACATGAAAGATCATATTCCGTTTACTGAACAGGAAATTGCATTGCAAAAAGGCGATCAGATTTATGCCTTCACAGATGGTTATTGCGATCAATTTGGTGGTCCCAAACAAAAAAAGTTTAATTACAAAAGATTGAAAGAAGAACTTTTATTAATTGATGATTTACATTGCAACGAAAAGAAAGAACATTTACATCAATTGTTTCAAAGATGGAAAGGTGACTTGGAGCAAGTGGATGATGTATTAATTATTGGCGTAAAGGTTTAGTTTTTCAAAGATTCCAGAAAGTTTAAAATAGCTTTCCAATATTCTTCATTGTTATTGGAACTTTCCCACAAAGCTCTAGATCCGTGATGACCGATTGAATCCGGAATAAATTGTATTTGATTTACACCAAGTTTTTTATCTTTTAACATAGCGCTTAATTCCGGTGCTTCTTCCTTAGAGGAAGTCACCAGCATGGGCTTTTCAAAAGTTTTAATTTTTTCGGTTAATGATCCTTTTTCTTTTTGAAAATAGTCGCCGGGACTAAACGCAATTACTGCACGAACATTTTTATGATCAATGGCGGTATAAAGTGAAAGTACCGAAGAGTAAGAACTTCCCCACAGAATAACATTTTGTTTGTATTTTTTAGCTGCGAATTCTACAGCTGCAATAATATCCTGCTCAGCATCTAAAAAATCTACGGCTTTGTTTAATTTCAACGCTTCTTTATTTGTTTCATTAATGGATTCTACAATTCCGCCGCCCGATCGTTGATCAATTGCTAAACAATTATAACCCAGTTTGTGTAACTTTGGGGCAATACCCGAATATTCAAATTTATTGTAGCGGGCCTGATGACATAATACAATAACAGGAGCGGAATCATTATAGTGATATAAATTGGCGAATACCGTTAAACTATCTAATGAGGGAAATTTAATTTTTTCAGGAAAGGGGTTTTCCTTCACTGTTGGTGTTTCCGGACAGTTAGATGTTTTTTTATCATTGTTACAGGAGCCTAAAAGAACGATAACCATAACTAAAATGTAATTTTTCATGACGTAAAATGTTTAAGATTTATATTTAATGCTTACTTGTAGATGTGTTTTAATTGTAATAATCGTGCAATCAAATATAATCTAATTTAACGGCATATCAACAACCACACAATTCAACTACAATTATTTTTTTCGTCTTCAATTTTTTCAGTAACCTCTTGTATTGCTTTTTTTCTGAATCAATTAATTTTTCTTTGCGTAGATACAAATCACAAAATTGTTTCAATTCCGCTTTGTAAGTTTCCTTGGCACTAAATTTATGTACTTCCAATCTGCAGCCCACTTCGTCGCCTATAGGGTATTCTATCATTCCTTTCTTTTTTAACCAAAGGGTGTCAGTATACTGCAGTGGGCTTAGTACTTCAATGTGGTAATCATTTTTCACCCAAATTTTTTTTAGACTAATGTTTTTAATTTGACTGAGATGAATATAACGAATATGCTTTTCACTTAAATGAAACGGGTGCATAGGGAAAGATACGGCTTTGGCTAATTTTTCATGATCTATTATTTGGGAATATATGGCAAGAGAATCTGTTTGCCCGAAGTTTTTGCGAAATGCAGTTTCAAAAAGTGAATCGTTACCAATGTAATTTGAATAATCTTCGGTAGTTTGTGCATTTACCACAAAGGCTTTTTGACTTTTTCCGTTTTGCGTATACTTTATTTCCAAAAGCCAGATTCCAGCTGCAGCATTGCCAAGGTTGAAAGTAAAAAGTAACACTAAAGAAACGGCAAGCTTAAACATGATTGGAAGAAATAGTTTTGTTAAATCCTTTTTGCAATTTACGAAATTCTTAATATTTTGCCTCTTACTTTTTATTTGATATTCGCAATTAACTTATCTCAACAATCTAATGTGCAATAGAAATTCCATAACCGAACCAATTATCAACTTTGCATGAGCCTAAGTCAGGAGGAATGATTAATCAGGTTGGTATGGCTCAACGAAAAAAGGTTTAGTTTTATTTTCGGCGTCTTCCTATAAATTCTTCAAAATTATAGGATATAAACTCATTGATAAATTTAAATGGAATTAGTGATGAATAATTCCTGTTAAAATGATTGCGGTCATTTATTTATTTGATGTTTTCTTATAACTTAGTTAACATAAAATTAATCATATGAAAAAGATCTACTTATTATTTATGGGGTTGTTTGCTTTTACCGATGTAGAAGCTCAGCTTACTTTAACCAAGGCGGCTAATTGCCCAACTATTGGTGATTTGGTTACATTAAAAGAATACGACTCAACCGGCGTGGTGCCAAAAGCCACAGGTACCGGACAGGTCTGGGATTTCTCTAATTTAACTACTACTCTTTCTGCTTATACCGAATCTTACACTTCTGTTTCTGCACACCCATCAGCCAGTTTATTTCCGGGTGCTGATTTAGCAAAATCAAGCGGAACAACTGAAGTTGAATTCATGACTGTTGGAAGCGGTACGATGGAATTTAATGGCTTTTACAAGCCTGTTGGGCCGGAAATTTTAAGCTTTACCAATACGGCTCAATTATTTACTTGGCCGGTTAGCTTAGGCAGTTCAGGTAGTGATGCGGCAAGCGGTGCGCTAAGCAACGGAACACTAGTAATGGGCGCAAGCGGAACTATTAGTTATAGTGCAACTGGAGTAGGAACAGTAATATTACCAGGACCAAAGACACATAGTAATTGCCTTCAAGTGATTCAAACGGTTTCACTAACTGTTACTTCCGGTACCAACACTTTTCAAATTGATGAGAAGAGATATATGTACTACAGTTCTTTGTCTAAAGAAGGTATAGTTGAGTATGCATACACTACAGAAACTACCGGAACAGTGGTTACTAAAAGTTTCGAAATGAAAATGAGTCAAGAAGCATTGATTGCAGGAATTTCTGCAAATCAATCTACTTTAAAGGACGTGCGTGTTTTCCCGAATCCGGCAAGTGGCACTTTGCAATGGTTTGGAAATTCAGATGGGAATGTACAATTAATAGACATGAAGGGTGTTGTGGTGCGTGATGAAAAGAATATAGGAAGTTTAGATATTTCGAATTTACCAATTGGAATTTATAATTTACGAATGATTAATGAAAAAGGAATCCTCAATAAAAAAGTGAACATTCAGGAATAATTAAAATCATTTAAAAACTTAAAGCCCGGTTCAGCAATGATTCGGGCTTTTTTATTTTTCGGATAAATGTGATTTCAAATTTCTTAATTCTACAATTCTGTTATCGGTTAATTCCCGCAAACAAAATAAATAGGAGATGGCACGTATATGACAACCGCCGCAACCAGCATAACTATCGTAAATTATTTTGCAATGCTGATCGCGAAATGTTCGCCATGTTTTTTGTAATCGAATGAGTTTATCGGTTAAACTTTCTATGGTGTTTGTTTTCGGGAAATCCATAATAAACTATCATATACTTGAGTTAAAATAGAATCGGATTTTTGAAAAGATAAATTGGCGCAAATTCTTTCCGATAAATTGTCGCCAGCCTTGTTATTGCAATCTACCTGGTTTTTGTATTTCAGATAGTCCTGATTTTTGATATGTTCAATATCACCTTGTGCATGCACATGAAACACCAGAAGAACAAGTATAGCAGAATAAAAAATATTAGGATTCATACTTTTTTCTTTTGGCTTGCACTTGTTTTACAATAAGTATAATGATGCCGGCAATGGAAAGGAATAAATTAACAAAACCGATTACCAGGGCCAAATCATAAATTAATTTAAAATTAAAATCATCAACATAATGATTTGGTAATGCGCCGGAAAATGCAAGAATAAAGGTGATATATAATGTGCACAGGCCAAGCAAAACAAAAACTACATAATATATGGCGAGTATGGATATGGAAAATTTTTGAAAGTGTGCAAATATTTTGTACAATAAAAAAATGTAAACAAGGAACACTACAAAATTTATTATTTCTAAAACCATTATCTTATAAAGTATTTATTATTGCGTAATAGTAAATATACAATTTAATACTATTGTAAGGTGAAAAGGTGTTGAATCGTTAATCAATAAATTTTATAACTCCACATTTGAATGTATTTGAACCCGATGGATTACTGGTATTCAAAATGGAAATTAAGATCAAATTCCATGCAGTTTATAACTAAATTAGAATTATTGGATTGATTATCCTTGGAGATAGATTCAGTTAAATTAAAATACGCTCAGCTACACCATCTACTAAACATCCAAAATAAAGTACGCAATTTTCATTTCGGTTTAATTTTTTTTGTTAACCGTAATGGATTTGTTAATCCTGTTTCTAAAATTGCTCAACGTTTTTGACACCGAAATTAAATGTGTCTATTATACGTTCCGGTGAATACTCTTGTGGAATTAAAAAGGCATGAATCGAATTTAATACAAAAGTATTTTGAGGTATTGCTATTTCCGGTAACTCAATATTTAATTCCATTGGTGGGAATTAAACATTCAATTTATTGTCTTTCTAAACTATCCTTTTTTAAAATCCCGAATTCCTTGGCTACATGATAAGTGGAGTGATATCCTTTATCAATTCCAAAGATGCTGGTGTTACCGCCTTCATCTTCTTTTTTGCCCGGCTTCACCATTAAACGGTGTCCTAAATTATTAATCAAGTATAAATTTATTTTGTTTTCTCCCAATGCATTGTTGTATTCCCATTTAGTAATATCTTTTATTCCGGCATAAGCTTTTGTTTCTTTATCTGCAATAGTATCTATTTGATGTAAACCCGCCCATTGTGAAACAAGATATTTACTATTTCTATAATCAACCACGCCATCATTAATTCCATGATAAATAATTAATTTGGGGTAAGCACCTGTGTAATTAGGATTTTGTTCTTTTACAAATCTAACTAAAGCAGTATCGAATAATTCACATTTCCTCCCGCATTACTTTTACCGCCTGAAAGGCATTGGTTGCCGATTTTGCATATGCGCCGCCCGCAAATACGGCTGCGCTTTTAAAAGCTGTGGATGAGTTGCGCTCATCACAATACTCATGGCTGCTCCGGTGGATAGTCCGCTGATAAAAATTTGAGTAGTATCTACATTGTATTTTTTTTGGAGTAAACTTATCATTTCAAAAATAGATTCGTTTTCCCCGCTGCCTTTTCAATATCTTTTTAAAAACCAATTGAAGCAAGAATTGGGGTTATTAGCGCCTCTTTGTTGCGGATACAACATTATAAAATTATTTAAATATGCCAGTTTATTCCATCCGCTTAATTCTGCAACGGCATTGGCATTTTCTCCGCAACCTGTAGCATTACTACTAAGGGAATTTTAGTGCTGTCTTTTTCCGCTTTTGTAAATATACATTCTTAAATTTCCCGGATTTTCTAAACTCTTCATTTCTTTTAAGGGGTAATCAGATTGACAATAGCAGCTCTGACAAATCAATAAAAATGAAATTATTAAATAAATTATTTTCAACAATTACAATAATGCTTTTTTAATAAATAAAATTAACTTCTAACTTCTAACTTCTAACTTCAACTTCTAACTTCTAACTCTAACTTCTAATCCTCTAACTTCCTAACTTCTAACATCTACTTTTAAACCTTGGTTTTGGGATTAAATGCCGCCTCTATTTGGCAATCCAGTCTTTTTAGTACTCATTTTTCATGAGTTCTCCAACGAGTTTAAAAAGGGATGTCGTCAAACCCTTTTTAAAACGTATACAGCTTTTACCCATATCCAATTTTTTGTTTACTGTGTTTGGGAATTCACTCACAAACCATTTGTAATTTAGGATCGGTGTAAATGCCCATGTGATAAAATTAATGGAATTTTTTTGCGAAGCTATTCCGGCAAAGGGTAGGGGTTCGCTGGGTTTACAATGATATCCCGCGGGATAAATAGTGTGCGGAACAACATACTCCTAAACCGCCATAACTAATGCCGGCCTCAAATCCTTTGGGTAAATTTTAAGTATGACTTCGTGCAGTTGATTAAAGGCTTCGGCTCTGTGCACGGCACATTAATTAAAATTTCATGTACCCAGTTTTTCCGTTTGCTCATATCCATTTTAACATTAAAGATAAGCTATTTGTAATATATTTTACTTTAAGGCTTTCTGTAATTTTGTTTAAGCCAATGTTTGGCCTTTAGCTCATCTTGAAACAATTTAGTGGAAACTTTAGGTTTATTTACTTTAATGTAGAAATTCGCAAGTATTAAGTAGCCAAATTTTTATTGCTTACAATGGCAGTGGCTTTTCTGTTTGGTGGATTGTGTTCTGCCATAATGCTCTTGCTTCAATAGGAACAATAAATAGATTATTTTTTCCATCAATGAGTACAAGAAATATTTATCGTTTTCACCAATTCCACTGATGCGCTTCATATTGCTCTTTCATTGATTCAATGGTGAGCTCGGCCCCTTCTTTTATTCTCACATATAAAATATGATCAGCATATTCTAAAAATTGAATTGGACGTTTTCCTTTTCATGTTAAATTCTGCCGAGTTTATTGTATTGTATGTAGTCAAAGTAAGTGAACTTTTCACAAAGTGTTTTAAGTTTAATTTAAAAGTTAAGTTAGTTTTTGATGTTCATAATTTTTCTCATTTTTTCATATTCCTCCTTCTTTTTTAATGAATTTTGTTTGATTTTTCTCTTTCTTTTAAAATTAGTTCTCCTCGTCCAAAATAAACATCAGCAGGCGTTAGATTTTTTAAGACTCATGATAACGACCATTGTTGTAATTTCCTTGAACTTTTCAATGGCCGCAATTAATTCTTCCGGTGAATAATAATTATCAAGCTTCACAACGTTTTCATTGTTCGGTGATAACGTTCAATCTTGCCGTTTGCGGATACATGGGTCACCTGCCGTGTACCTGATCCATTCCATGATTGTCTTTCAAATATGTTTTTGGGATTCCGCCTGCAATGTAAACGCAGGACCATTGTCGGATAATAATCTGGGCCGTTGTTTAGTTACAATTCTTGCTTTATAATTGCTCTGTCAACGGTTCTTTTTACGTCCTGCACTTTCATTCCTGCACAAAGCTCCCAGTGTACTGACATAACGGCTGTAATCATCTAAAACGGTACTCAAGTAATACCAACCCCATCCAATTATTTTAAAGTAAAGTAAAATCAGTTTACCACATTTGATGAACGAATCCTGTTTTGTTGTAAACTCATCTTTAGCTGCTAAAAAAATATGCTCGGGTGTTGTTATCAGTCCTCTTGCTTTTAAAATCCGGTAACCTCGATTCAGAAATAAAATTTATTTGTTCATCTGATTAATTTGCGCGACTCTCTTGACGATAATTTCAGGACACTCACAAGCAAGCTCTAAGCTAAGTTTTTTTTTTTGTTCCCCGGGTGTTGTGTTCCACTGCCAGTTAGAAGTGCGCTTACAAGGCTCTAAACCATCAATACCATTGTCGGAATAGGATTTGTACCAGTTGGTGTAAAACGTGCTTTTGTTTAAACCGATTTCGCAAGCGTTTATTAACGCCGATTTCGGAACGGACAACAATTTTGATTATCTCTTGTTTTTCGGAAGCTGTAAATCTCGCTATACTTTTGAATTTTGCAGTTCTCCAATATTTTCAAGCTTTTTTACGATATCATGGCGCAATACTAAATCAGCTACGGTTTCCTTTAGCTTTTGATTTTTCTTTTCTGAGCTCCGCTACTTCATCACTGGTTGCTTCCTGGTTGTATCCCCTGATAATCTCTTCTTTCCCGCTTTAAAAACTCTTTGTTCCATTTATAGAAATTGAGATGGGTTAATGGAATACTTCCTGCATAATTCAGCTACTGGCATCTCAGCTCATGTAAGCTTCCATTACAATATTTATTTTTGTTCTGAACTAAAATGTTCTTTTGATTTGACGTATCTCTTTTATAAAGTTCTCCGCTGTTTGTTTTTTCTTTGTTTCCTTGGTATTATAAAATTTATTGTTTTCTGGAAACCTCTCTTAGTTTTAGTTAAATTTAGTCCACTTTATGCTGACGATTTACATC